>SCSV01000230.1 GCA_004297555.1 Salinibacterium sp. | reverse complement strand
GCCGCTCGAGCATATGCACGGCGGCAGCGGAGACCTGCGACTCAACAGCGTGCCCGCCAAACCTAAAGTCACGATTCTGCCGAGCTACGAGTCGGGCACCTTCCGCTTCTCCAGCGACACTGTGCAGACGAACTACCTCGACTATGTCGTGACGGATGGCACGCAGACCGTCACCGGGATCGTGCGCGTCGATGTCGCCTCGCCGCCCGATGCCAATACGAAGCCGATCACTGTGCCGAAGACGGTCTTTGTGCAGACACTCCGTAACGAGCGCATCGATGTCGCCGGAACCGACGTCGACCCGGCCGGCGGTGTGCTGCTCGTCACGGGCATCTCGAACCTGGCACCGAACTCGGGAGTGCGGGCCGAAGTGCTCGAGCAGCGATTGGTGCGGGTGAGCCTGGATGCCCCGCTCGAGCATCCGGTGACCTTCAACTACCGCATCACCAACGGCTTGGCTGACGCCCAGGGCGTCATCACGGTGGTCGAAATCCCGACCCCTGCGCGGTTGCAGCCGCCGGTCGCCAACGACGACAACGTGATGGTGCGCGTGGGCCAGGCCATCGACATCCCGGTGATGGCAAATGATGAAGACCCGGATGGCCTCGATCTCACGCTCGCGACGAAGCTCGACGAGCCGCTGCCCGACGATTCGGGGTTGCTCTTCGCGTCGGGCAAGGTCTTGCGCTACCTCGCCCCCGATCGCACCGGTAACTTCACCGCCACCTATCGAGTGACCGGTCCTGACGGGCAAGCAGCGAGTGCCCGCGTGATTATTGCCGTGCGCGAGGCAGACACGGCAACCAACAACGCTCCGGTCCCGAGAACCGCGACCGCACGCGTGATCGCCGGCGAGACCGTGCGGGTGAAGATTCCGTTGACCGGCATCGATCCCGATGGCGATTCCGTTCAGCTGCTCGGCCAGTCCACGAACCCCGAGAAAGGCGCGGTGATCGGCGTCGAAGCCGACACCATCGTCTACCAGGCGGGCCAGTATTCGGCAGGCACCGATACGTTCAGCTATGTCGTGATCGATTCGCTCGGAGCGCGCGCCACTGGCACGGTGCGAATCGGCATCAGTCCCCGGCTCGACGGCGCTCGAAACCCGGTTGCGATCGTTGACGAGGTGACCGTTCGCCCCGGGGTCACCGTGACCGTGCAGGTGCTCGCCAACGACTCCGACCCGGATGGCAGCCCGCTGAGCATCATTTCCGCGAAGCCCAATGACGACGTGACCAAGGCCAAAGTCGTCGGCGATGTGGTGGAAGTCACGCCGCCCAAAGCACCCGGCAGCTACGGCGTGATCTACGCGATCGAGAACGACACCGGCGGCACCAGCCAGAACTTCATTCGCGTGACGGTTGACCCGAATGCCCCGCTCGCGCGCCCGGTTGCCACCGACACGGTGCTCAGCCTCTCCGACGTACTCGACCGGGATCACGTCACCGTCGATGTGATGGCCAACGTCTTCTTCGCCGATGGTGATCCGCGCACCCTCGATCTCTCGGTCTACCCCGGGTTTACCAATGCCGCCCAGGTCACGTCGAACAAGCGCATCGAGGTTACGGTCGGCGCGAAGAGCCAGATCATCCCGTTCAAGGTCACCCACCCCGACGACGCTTCGGTGTTCACTTATGCGTTCATCCGGGTGCCCGGCTACGACGACGCATTGCCACAGCTCGATCACCGCGCGCCGCCGCTGAGCGTGACGAGTGGTGAGCAACTGGTCATCGACCTCAACGACTATGTGATTGCGGTCGGTGGAAAGCACGTGCGCCTGACCGATTCCAATACCGTGCACGCCACCCACGCGAACGGCACGAGCTTGGTTCAGGATGACGACACGCTCGTCTACACCTCCGCGGATAAGTACTTCGGGCCAGCGTCGATCTCATTCGAGGTCACAGATGGCTCGTCGGCCACCGACCCGAACGGCCGCACGGCGATTCTCGTGATGCCGATCACCGTGCTGCCGCGAGAGAACCAGCCACCCGATTTCGGCGGCGCAGTGCTCGAATTCGAGCCGAGCCAGGAGAAGGTCATTGACCTGGTCAAGCTCACCAACTACCCCTACATCAACGATGTCGATCAGCTCGCCTACTCGATTCTGAGTCCATTGCCGGTCGGTTTCACTTATGAGCTCCACGGACAGACGCTGACGCTGCGCGCCAATAGCGACGCGGTAAAGGGTTCGAGCACCGCCATCTCGGTGGGCGTGCGCGACGATCACTCCGAAGGACAATCGGGTCGCATCAAGATGTCCGTCGTACAGTCGACCCGCCCGCTTCTGAGTCCTGCGCCAGACACCGCGAACGTCAAACGCGGAACGAGTTCGGTGATCGACGTGCTCGCCAATGACCAGGCCACGAATCCGTTCCCCGGTAAACCGCTGACCGTCGTGGCGATCCGCGGCATTGGCGGCGGCTCATTGCCCGCTGGGGTTCAGGTCGACCCGAGCGCCGATAAGTCCAAGCTCACCGTCACGATCTCGTCGAGTGCACAGCCGGGGGACGTGAGCCTGCAATACGAGGTCGCGGATGCCACGAACGATCCCGATCGGTACGTCTGGGGCTCGGTCACGATCTCGATCCAAGACCGGCCCGACCCTGTATCGAACCTCGCCGCCTCGGGATTCGGGGACCACAGCGGCACGAT
>SCSV01000229.1 GCA_004297555.1 Salinibacterium sp. | reverse complement strand
GGATGACCTCAACGCGCAGCGTGCGCCGTGGGCGAGCGATCCTTGGGTCTGGTGCATCTCGTTCAAGCGCCTCGCCAACTCGGAGACGACGGCGGCGGAGGTGAGCCCGTGACCGGGCGCTTCCAGCTCCTCGAGGGCGACGTCCGCGATCGGCTCCGGGAGCTCCCGGACGAGTCGGTGGACTGCGTCGTCACGAGCCCTCCGTATTGGATGCTGAGGTCCTACGTCGGCGAGGACAGCCCGCTCGCCCTCCATGAGATCGGGCTCGAACCAACGATCGATCAGCACGTCGAGACCATCGTCGGCGTGTTCCGCGAGGTCCGCCGCGTGCTCAGGCGGACCGGCGTCGCGTTCGTGAACCTCGGGGACACGTTCATGGGCTCGCGTAAGGGCCCAAACGGTGCCAACGGCCTCCTCGGCGGACGGCGGAACTGTCATGAGGCGCTGAAGCTCACCAAGGTCCCGAAGAGGGCATCCGGCCTCCGCAAGAAGGATCTCGTGGGCGTGCCGTGGCGCATCGCGCTCGCGCTCCAGGCCGATGACTGGCGGCTCCGCTGCGACATCGTGTGGCAGAAGCCGACTGTTACGCCGGAGAGCGTCCGCGATCGGCCGACGCGAGATCACGAGTACGTCTTCCTCTTCTCGAGATCAGCGCGCTATTTCTGGGACTGGAACGCGATCGCCGAGCAGGCTGTCACACCGGCCAGCAAGCACACGAAGCACGGGCGGCCGATCAACGACAAGACGCGCGCTGCGGACGAGCGGGTGCGCGGCAACGCCCGGTTCGCGGCCGCGACCGCTGGGCGAGTCGAGATGCGCAACGCCCGCTCCGTCTGGCGGATCACGACGGTCCCGAACAAGGAGGAACACACCGCGTCCTTCCCTGAGGCGCTGGCGGTGCGTTGCATCCTCGCCGGATGCCCGATGGGTGGGGTTGTTCTTGATCCCTTCGCGGGGATCTCGACGACGGGCGTCGCGGCGTTGAAGCACGCGCGCCGGTACATCGGGATCGAGCTCAATCCGAGAGACATCGCCGCATCTCGTCGACGGCTCTTCGCGGTGATCGAGGCGCGCGGCGAAGCCACGATCGAACACGCAAGACAGAAGACGGGCCCGACGCAGCTCGGGCTGCTCGCGGGGATGGAGTGAGACGACGGTTTGAACGCCGGGGTTGAAGCCGGCTGAAGGTGCCGCGCCGGCGCGGCGACGGGGAGGAGTAACGAGGTGAGACGGATAGTGATCGAGTCGCCATACGCGGGCGACATCAATCGGAACCTCGAATACCTCGGCGCTGCTCTGCGGGACAGCCTGCGTCGAGGCGAAGCGCCGTTCGCGAGCCACGCGCTGTATACGGCCGTGCTCGACGACGATGTGTCCGCGGATCGCGAGCTGGGCATCGCGGCTGGCCTTCGCTGGGGCGAGATGGCCGACGCGACGGTGGTCTACACGGATCTCGGGATCTCGCGCGGCATGGAGCAAGGCATCGCGCACGCGAAGCGGTGCCGGCGGCCGATCGAGTTCCGCGCTCTCGGGCCGACGTGGCGCGGACCAGGAGCGTCGATTGCCGAGGTTCCGGGGAGCGTGCAGTGATGAACTTGAACGATCCGTCTCTCCCTTGCGTCGACGTCTATCCGGACGATCTGGAGAACGAGTCGGGACTGTCCCATGTGTCGGACGGCGCTTGGAAGTTGTGGGTACGGATCTTCCTGTTCACGGGATCCAAGAGCCCGAAGCGTGGCTACCTCCTGAAAGTGAACGGCGCGGTTCCAACAGTCGCGGAGATCGCGGCGCAGTTCAGCTTGTCGGCCAAGAGGACCGAGACGCTCCTGACCGAGCTTGAGGACGAGAACGTTTTC
>SCSV01000228.1 GCA_004297555.1 Salinibacterium sp. | reverse complement strand
CGAGATGATCTTCGATTCAATTGGTGAGAACGTGCTGTGGGGATCTTGCAATCCCGTGGAGGAACCATGACCGTTGCATGGACCGAGGAGGATCTGGCCCGCGTGGCCAAGGAGATGCACCTGAACGCCGCGCATGGCTCGGTGAACGGGACCGAGGCGTCGTATCACAGCCTGTACTTTGAGAGCTGCAAGCGTCGTCGTTACGGTACGAACCTGATCTTTTCGCGCGACGTTGGGCACCATACGTCGGGATGGTTCAAGAATCCGGACTACGAACGATGCATTCACCTATCGACGTCGCCGGTGTCGTCGGCGATCTGGACGCCGGATACGCCAGATCTGGACAAGGCGCTGGAGCGAGCCTGGCTCAAGGCCTTCTTCGGCGAGTTCCTGCGCTACGTGTGGTCGGAGTCACCCAAGACACCCAGAGGCAAGGATCTCAACGTCTGGCACTGGCGGCTGTTCTGCAACGAGCACTGGGAACCCATCTTGCCCCGTGGCGAGGTCTACTCGCGCGAGCTCACCGAGGCCGGGTGGCAGTCCGCCTCCGAACTCGGCATCGTCATCGAATCGCCCCTCGTCCCGGGGTAGAAGGAACCATCATGATTGACCCCGATCCGGACATGGCCATCCTCGAGCACGAGGCCCTGACCGCCCAAACCCCAACCCGCCGCGCGTGGGCCCGGCGCCTGCTGGTCCGCCTGCGTGGCCACGAACGCCTGCGTGCCGACTTGACTCGCACGTTCAGCTACAGCACAACACCAAGCTCGCATGGCGCAGAAGACCCTCCAGACTCGACTTCTTGACCTCCTCGGTCGTGCTGCAACCCCGCTGTCCGCGGAGGTTGCGGCCATCCACCTTGAGGAGGACGAGGCCGTCGTCGCGCGCGAGCTCGAGGCGCTGTTTGCGGGCAGTCGCGTCGAGTGTGCCCGCGATCGCGGCGTCTACCGCGTCGTGCCCAGAAACTAGATCTTCCCACTAGACACCAGATCACCACCCGGTATTCTCGACTCATACCGCCGCACACCAAACCCGCGGCCAGGAGAATCGCGTGAACGAAACCAAGGACGACACCCAGGCCGCATCCGCCACCGACACCACCCCGACGCCGACGAGTTCCTCGTCAGTGTCGAAGACCAAGAAGGCTGCCGTGAAGACCGCATCCAAGAAGACCGCAAAGCCCGGCATCGTCGCCCGCCTCAAGGCGAAGTCGAAGACCAAGACCAAGACCAAGAAGGCTGCCGTGTCGTCGCAGGCGCAGACCGCCGGTGCGATCGACCTGCCGTTCAACAAGATGAACAAGGCCGAGCAGAAGATCGTCGCCGCCGTGTTCACCAAGGCCGGAGAGCGCAAGCCGTTCACGATCAAGGACATCATGAAGGCGACGGGCCTCAAGAGCTCGCCCGTGCGCAACAACGTCCGCCGTCCTGTGCGCGGCCGCTGGCTCGAGCATACGATCGTGAAGACCGATGACGGCTCGAAGAAGCGCGGCGTGTACCGCCTGACCGAGGCGGCACGTAAGCGGGGACTCAAGGGTTAGCCCCATCGACCAACGTCGACCCGTTCATCACCACGCCGCAGTCCGACGCCCGGGCTGCGGTGTTTTTATTACCCAGGAGCGTGAATGTTCAACATCGACTACCACCCGACCAGGCGCACCGCCGAGCAGATGGCCGAATACCTGAGGATCTGCGCCGAGGGCCCCGACGACATCACGGATCTCGTCAGGGCCCTCGCCGATCGTCTGCCGTCCCGCCAG
>SCSV01000227.1 GCA_004297555.1 Salinibacterium sp. | reverse complement strand
GCTGGCGGCATTGAAGAGCTGTTTGCGGGTTTGCATGGGGATCAAGTCTACTCAGAAGGACTCGTCGTCGTCTACCGCGTCCTCCCCCTTGCGGTAACCCTTGAACTCGGTCTTGTGCTTCTCGTGGGAAATCGCCTCGAGCTTGGCCGCGAGCTCGGGGTCGGTCTTGGCCGACTCCTTGAGCAGCTTGCGCATCTTCTTCACGTCGAGGTTGGCGACGTCGGCGAGCTGGTAGCCGCGGTCACGCAGAACTGGGTCCACTTCGCCGGGCTTCCACGTCGTCGACGTCTTGTGGTTATACCCATAGATCCAATTCTCCCCGATCATCACATTGTCGTTCGCGTTGACGTAGAGCTTGAGCTTGCCCTTGTCGACCTTGATCAGGGCTTCCATGACCGTGATGCGTTGCGCTGCGCGGATGGCTTGTTCCTGGGTGATAATCTCCGGATTGCTGGGGCTCATGTCCTGGGCGATCGGACACATGTGGATAAAATCGCAGTACTGGCAGTGCTTGCCGGGGATGGGGTCCCAGCTTTCGATCTCGGCGATCTTCCGCTCCTTGATCATCAGCGTCTGCTCGAACAACTCCAGGTCCTCGAGCGTGCGCTGCGACTCCACGTAGAAGCCGTAGCGCAAGTACCAAAGCCGGACCTTGAAGGTCTCGAGCTGCGGGTACATCTTCCACGCCAGCCAGGCGTAGAAGGTGAACTGCTCGGCGATGTCGGTGCCAATCGCTTGGTGCAGATCTGACTCCGGGATGATGTGCGGCTGGCTCTTCCAGTCGGTGATGACGCAGTGCGATCCCGTCACCTGCATCAGATCCAGGATGCCGCGGTAGGACGCCTCGTCCCATGCGCACTCCTCGAACTCCTCGTCGAGCGCGAGCTTCTGCTCCTGGCCGAAGATGTTCTTGGGAATCCCAAAACGGTCCCGCCACAGCCGCAGCCACTGGAAGACGAGGCCAGCCTCGCCCATGATCTCGTGGGGCAGGTGTTTGTTGATTGCATCCCGGATCATCGTGTCGTCGACGCCATCGCGCAGCGTGCACGACTCGTCGAGACAGAACTGCAACAGGTCGGCGATCGCCGCGTGGCCGGTCTTGCCGCGTTCGGCTTCGATGCGGATCCACCGCTTCACGACGTCGACCTTGTCAACGTAGTGCAGCTTCAGGTACAGCGGACACGCAGCCTTCTGCATGAACGACGGCGACATCTTGATCTGGAGGACGTCGTCTCCAATCTTCAGGACCTTCATGACGCTCCTGACGCAGGCTCGACGGCCGGCGGGGTCGCGGGTGGATTCTTGGCATCGACCTTGGCTTTCGCCTTGGCCTGGTCTGCGCGCTGCTCGTCGACGCGCTTGACGAGGATCTCTTTGAGCTTGCCGTTGTCGCGGTACTTCTCGGCGGTGGCCAGACGCTTGGCCTCGGGGGCGTTGAGCTCGTCGAAGAGGGCCTTGATCTCTGGGTCCTCGATGCGCGCATTGACCGCAGGCTCTTCGACCTTGGGCGGAGCCTCGACCATCGGGGATCCGATGGTCAGCCAGGTCGCAAGGATCCTCGCGACCTGCTCGCCGGGCTTTTCGATGACGGCCTGGGCGAGCTCGGGGCAGCGGGTCTTAGTGACGCGAAAGACGTTCATGTCGTCCAGGTCGCCAACGACATCGAACTCGTACTCGAGTCCCTCGCGCTGGACGGGGGCCATGCCGACCTTGGTGGGCTTGCTCTTGCCGGTGCGGTCGTCTTTCTCGACGAGCCACTCGACCTTGACGCGCATGGTGACGATCATGTGGGCACGACAGCTCATGATCTTATCGATGAGCTTGGTCTGCTGCGGTGTCACGTGGCGCCAGGCACCGAAGCTGTTGCCCTTGTCGCGGGATGCGAACTTGTCGACCTGGTCGAGCGCACCGTCCTTGCCGACCCAGGCATGGGACAGCGAATCGATGATAATGAAGTCGAAGCCTGCGAGCTCGGCCGCGACGATCGTGTCGTAGTACGTGATCGGCGAATGGTTCTCGAGCGGGCAGGTCTCGAAGTCGAACAGGTGGGCGTAGTGACTGGCGCTGCCCTTCTCGCTGTCGATGACGGCGATCCTTCCGCTGCCGTCGGGCTTGAGGATCTTGAGCAACTCGACCGCCAGCTTGATGGCCG
>SCSV01000226.1 GCA_004297555.1 Salinibacterium sp. | reverse complement strand
TGCGATGGCGCGTCGGTTGGCTGCCAATCTGGGGTTGGCGCGCAATTCTCGCCCAGGACTTTCGGAGACTCGACCGGCTGCTCACTTCGCACCGAAGCGCAGTGCCGGCCGAGGGCTAGGGTATAGTTTTCAGGTTGGCTTCGAGCCGACCACACCATGCGCCCGTAGCTCAGCGGATAGAGCAATTGACTACGGATCAATAGGCCGGGGGTTCAAATCCCTCCGGGCGCACCATACGACCCCAGTACTTTGCTGGGGTCTTTCGGTTTCCTGCGCAGGGCGGCTCGGTGCCCTCACTGCGGAAGCGTACCCACCGCATTCGTGAATCCCTCTTGGCATCAGCACCTGAGCGACATATCGTTAAGTGTCGTTGAGAAGCCTCGACGCGGAGAGGGCACCATGAGCGGGTTCACGGGAGAGAAGTTCAGCGGTCGAGCAGGCGAGGGCTTGTCGACGGCGATCTGGGATGCGGTCGAGCAGTTCCGTGGGCAGTTCGAGCAGAAGTCGGGTAGCCGCATGGGTCGCGGCGACGTGCGCGCAGCGGTGCTGGCCCTGCTCGCTGAGAAGCCGATGCACGGGTACCAGCTCATCCATGAGATCGAGGAGCGCAGCGGCGGCGCGTGGAAGCCGAGCCCCGGCTCGGTCTACCCGACCCTGCAGCTGCTTGCCGACGAGGGGCTCATCAGCGCCGAGGAGAGCAACGGGCGCAAGACCTACTCCCTCACCGACGAGGGTCGGGCCGCAACGGAAGCCACGGCCGACCAAAAGGCACCGTGGGAGTCACAGGGCGTTCGCGACACCCATCGCGCCGGCGCCCTGCCGAAGGCTGGTGTCGAGCTCGCGCAAGCGGCCGCGCAAGTCGGGCGCTCCGGCAAGCCTGAGCAGGTGACCGAAGCCGTCGACGTGCTCAATGAGGCGCGTCGCAAGCTCTACGCCATCCTCGCCAAGGACTAACCGCGTGCCACCAGCGGCTCGGCCGAGCGGTCGCCTGCGCTCACGCTCCCGACGCATTCTGCGGTTCGCCGCGCGTTACCTCGTCGAGGCGTTGTGGTACGAGATGTTCCTCCCGCGCATCGGGCTCGCGCGCCTGACCGCACGCGGCCGCGCCGCACGGTTCACGCGGCTTGCGCGCAACTTCCACCTGCTCGCCCTCGACCTCGGCGGCCTCATGATCAAGGTCGGCCAGTTCATGTCGTCCCGACTCGACGTGCTGCCGCCCGAGATCACGAGCGAGCTCGCCGGCCTGCAAGACGAGGTGCCCGCCGTGCCGTTCGAGGCGATCCGCGCCCTCGCCGAGGCCGAGCTCGGGTTGCCGCTCGAGCGGGCCTACGCCTCCGTCGACCCCGAGCCGATCGCCTCCGCTTCGCTCGGGCAGGCATACCGCGCGCGGCTCTCCGAGATGGATGCGGCCGAGACCGGCCTCGCGGATGTCGTCATCAAGATCCAGCGTCCCGGCATCCACGAGGTCGTCGATGTCGACTTGCGGTCGCTCCGTCGCATCGCCGGGTGGGTCAGCCGCATCCGGCTCGTGCGCGACCGGGTCGATGCGCCCGCCCTGCTCGAGGAGTTCGCGACGACGAGCCTCGAAGAGATCGACTACCTGCACGAGGCAGCGAACGCCGAGCGGTTCGCCGAGTCCTTCGCCAACGACCGGCGCGTGACCGTGCCCGAGATCATATGGGAGCGCACCACTCGTCGCGTGCTCACGCTCGAAGACGTCACGGCGATCAAGATCAACGACGTCGAGGCTCTGCGCGCCGCCGGCATCGACCCGGCGAAAGTCGCGGTCGAGTTCGCGGCCGTCATGTTCGACCAGTTGTTCGTTCACGGGTTCTTTCACGCCGATCCGCACCCCGGCAACATCTTCGTCACCCCACGGGCTGACGGCTGGCACTTCGCCTTCGTCGACTTCGGGATGATGGGCGAGGTACCGCAGAGCCTGCGGCCGGGCATGCGCAAACTGCTCGTCGCTGCCGCAGCGCGGGACGGCAAGCGCATGGTCGACAGCTTCCGCGAGGTCGGCGTGCTGCTGCCCTCGGCCGACACGGCGGAGCTCGAGCGTGCGATGACGAAGGTGTTTGCCCGCTTCGGCGGCGTGAGCTTCACTGAGCTGCGCAACGTGGATCCGCGCGAGTTCCGCGAGTTCGCCAACGAGTTCAGCGACCTGGTTAGATCGCTGCCGTTCCAGTTTCCCGAGCAGTTCCTGCTCATCATCCGGGCCATGGCGCTCACCTCCGGAATGTGCAGCGGGCTCGACCACGACTTCAACATCTGGGATGCCGTCGAGCCCTACTCCGCCCAGCTGATCCGCGCCGAGGGCGGCAACCTCGTGATGGACTTCGCCAAGCAAGCGCTCGAGGTCGTACGCGTTCTCGCCAGCCTTCCCAAGCGCCTCGACGACCTCGCGGTGCGACTCGAGGAAGGCAAGGTCTCGGTGCAGGCCCCGCAACTCGAGCGCCGCATCGGCCAGCTCGAACGCACTGGCGGGCGGCTCGTCTCCGCCGCGCTGTTCGGCGTGGTGCTCATCGGCGGGATCCTGCTGAGACCCACTGACGAGGTATTCGGCACATGGCTCATGATCGGCTCGGGGCTGCCGTTGCTGCACGCAGTGTTTGCGGGCGTGCTCGGGCGGCGATGACCAGCTCTCGGGGAACTAGGCGCTAACCGTCGGCGCGAGCAGGCCTTCGAGGCGTTCGTAGCTTGCCTCCATGCCATCCGTCATGCCCGTCGCGAGGATCGCGTCGCGCTGTTCGGCATTGGCATAGGTGATGACGAGCGTCAGCAGCGTGCCGCCGTCGACTGGGGTGAGGGTGAGCTCGTTGAGGGTTGCCGGGGAATCCAGCCCGATCATCGCCTCGGTCGTGACTGCGCGATACGGTTCCTCCGACTCGAGCAATTCGCCGGTGAAGCCGAAGCCCTCGCCTCCGCTTTCGGGAGACCACATGTACCGGTAGCTGTCGCCGACACGTGTTGCGGGTTCACACACCGGCATCGTCCACCCGTCGGGTCCGAGCATCCACTGCTTCATCAGATCAGGGTCGTTGTGAGCGCGCCAGACCTGCTCAACCGAGCCGCGGATGACCCGCGCGATGCGCACTTGCGTGTCGCTGAGGAACTGCGCTTCCACCGGGCGATCCGCGGCGAAGGCCGCCAGGTCCGCGAGCACGGTGTCGATCTGCGACATCGCCTCGGTGATGCCCTCAAGCATCTGCATGTCGAGCAACTGCTGGAGTTGATCGAGCGAGTCGAAGTGCGAGGTCGTGACGAGGCGCGAGCCGGAGGCAGTCGGCTCGAACTCGAACGTCATGCGAGTGGCTGGCATATCAGCGTTCGGTGCGCCGTTCTCGTCGGCGAACCAGTCGACGACCTCGAACGATCGGGGAGCTGAGACACTGGTCCATTCCCAGCATCCGTAATGTTGGTCCCCCTCTGGTCCGGTCATCCGGTACACGCTCCGACCGCCGGCAACACCGTCATGCCGGAGGAAGGTGGCCGGGTAGCTAGGCGGACCCCAGAATCGTTCGATCTGACGCGGGTCAATGTAGGCATCCCACACCCGCTGGAGCGGCGCCGCGAACTCGGCCGCGACGGTGAGGGTGAGTCGGTCGAGGTCCTTTTCGACGGAGGTAACTGGCATGATCGGCCTTTCTAGTTGGCTTGCTCTTCGAGCAAGGTGTCGAGGCGGTCGATTCTGGATCGCCAGATCTGTTCGAACCCATCGAGAAGGCGCTGCGCTTGGCGGATGCGACCCGGGTCGCCCCGCACGATTCGTTCCCGGCCCCGCGGTTCTTTCGTCACGAGCTTCGCCTCCTCAAGTACGGCGACATGCCTCTGAACCGCCGCGAATGACATGGCGTAGGCGTCCGCAAGATGGGAGACCGAGATCTCGGCCACCAGGGTTCTTCGCACGATATCGCGCCGCGTTGCGTCGGCGAGAGCCCGGAAGATGCGGTTCACGTCGTCGTCAGTGAGTTCCTGTTGTACAACCATTTGATTGTATGTTACCGGCGCGACGCCGAAGGATCAAGGTTCCACGGGAACCGATCGGAACCCCATTGTTGAGTGGTTCCTCCTGACGGCCTGCGTCGAGTTCCATCCCGCGAACGCGAGAAGTCTCTTGCGCATCGTTCTCTAAGCAGACTCTTCGACCGCGGCCAAGAGCGGTTGCCGCTCGACTGACGGCTGCACGTCTCGTTTCGTCACGGTGAGGTAGATGACGAGAATTGTGATCGACACGGCCAACACCAGAACTACCGGGCCAGATCCGAGGCCGAGTCCACCGACGGACTGTTCCTTGCCGAACCAGTCGGCCATGGATGCCCCTAACGGGCGGGTAGCCACATAGGCGAACCAGAAGGCGAAAATTGCGTTCAAGCGAAAACGCCAGTACCCGACGGCGGGGAGCAGTATGACAACGGCGAAGAGCACTGCGGACAGCAAGTAGCCCAGGTCAAGAGTCACGGCAGTAAGGTCGCCTGCCGCAGTGCCAAGTGCGAACGTCGCAATAACAGCGAGCCAGTAGAAGACTTCTCGGCTAAAGGAATCCACGCTGTGGATTGAAAGGGTCTTCTCGACAGCCCGCCAGGTCACGAAGACCGCAGCAAGGGCGACCGCGAAGAAGATACTGGAAGCGACATAGGGAATGCCGAGTCCGACATGGAGCACGTCAGCGGCCATCGTGCCGAACACCCCGACCATGACAACGGCCAACCAGTATGACCACGCGATGTAGCGTCGGCGCGAAAATTGGATGGCCATGGCGATGACGAAGCCGACAAAGCCGAGAGCGACGGCCGGTATCGGCCCAATGATGTGAACCAAGAAATCACTAGTCGCCTCGCCTATCGCGGTTGACAGTGCCTTGATGGCCCAGAAGTACCCCGTAACCTCGGGTACCCGAAGCTGACCGTCTTTCCTAGTCACACCGTTCTCCGCTCAGACCCAAATGGCATAGCGACGACAATACTTCGCTGCGCCTGAGCAAGTCCCCAGCAAGGAAGCCAGTCACGGAATTATTGATCCGATTCGGCGCACTAGGGGGGTTTCGGTTCTCGCCACGCAGTGCTGTAAGGGCTGAGGGCCGGTTTCGAGAGATCGAAACCGGCCCCAACTCATTGCACCAAGAGTGTCCTGCAATCACATCCAGCAGCAGCTGCCACAGCAAACAACTCTGCGATATGAATTTATAACGGAACGATAACGGCGTCGAGAGATGGCAGACCATTCCCAGCAAACGGGGGTCAGCCGCCGCCTAGAAGAAGTCGGGGCTGGGCGTCGAAGCCTGGCGAATCGACACATCCGCGTGGCGGTCGAAACGGTAACCGATGCCGCGAACCGTGCGCACGATGTCCTCGTAGTCGCCGAGCTTCGCGCGCAGCCGGCGCACGTGCACGTCGATCGTTCGCTCGTTCGGAATCTCGTCGTCACCCGCCGACCACAGCGAGGAGATCAGTTCGGAACGGTCGATTGTGCGTCCCTCACGCAGAACGAGATACTGCAGCAACTCGAACTCCTTGTAGGTGAGTGGCGCGGTGTCACCATCGAGCGTGACGCGCTTACGGGAGATGTCGACCACGACTCCGCTGCGAGGGCGGGGGGCCGGGGCATCCGCGGCCCGGTTCTTGGCGAGCGCCGAGGGATCTTGCAGCGCGAGCCGCACCACGTCGACGTCGCGACCGCCGGCACCGATGGGTGCGAGGGCCACGGCCGCGTGCGTCTCGGCTGCCGGAGCGAGCTGGGTGACCAGTTGCTTGAGCTGTTCGACGAGGTGGCCGAGGTCGGTTCCGGCGTTGGCCGCCTTGAGTTCGTCGATGCCCACGTAGAGAACGAAGCCGCGCGCCTCGGTGCCGGTGGGCACCGCGCGCAAACGTCGAGTCTCGGGGGCAGGCGCCGCTACCGGCGCGGCAGGCGCAAACGCGGAAAGCGGTGCGCGTTCAATAGTTGCGATTGACATGTGCTGAAATCCTTGGCTTGTGAAGGGCCCCTAATGATGGGGTTGTGATCCTTCGCGGTGTTGCATGGTGGTGCTTTACGGATTGTCGCCGTGATGAGGGCGAGGATCCGGGGAGTTCGTTCGCTGGCGAATGGAACTCGGCGAGGATTGGCCGATTAGGCGCACATTCGACAACACATGCCGCGCGCCGGCATCATCATGCCAGCAACCCCGGGAGCCTCGATGGAGGTCGGAGAATACGCGCGTACAGTCATGCATGCAACTATCAGGCACAAGATGACGTATGTCAACTCGTTCCGGGCGTTTTGGGGGTATAGGGAGGGTGGCGTGCGCGAATACGAGAAGTGGATGACCGAGGCCCTCGCCGAGGCGAAACTCGCGCCGGCCACGGGCGACGTGCCCGTCGCAGCCCTGCTGTTCGACGAAGCAGGTGAGCGCATCGGAACGGGGCACAACCAGCGCGAACTCGCCGCCGACCCCACCGCGCACGCCGAGATCGTCGCCATTCGTGAGGCCGCGAACAGAGTCGGCAGTTGGCACCTCGAAAACACCACGCTCGTCATCACCCTTGAGCCGTGCACGATGTGTGCCGGGGCGATTCTTCAGGCGCGCATTCCGCGCGTCGTGTTCGGCGCGTGGGATGAGAAGGCGGGTGCCGCGGGAAGCGTGCTCGATGTGCTTCGAGACCGCCGCCTGCCTCACAAAGTCGAGGTGATCGCCGGCGTCAAAGAGGCTGAGTGCGCCGAGCTGCTGACCGAGTTCTTCAATGCGAAGCGCTAGTCGGTGCTCTCTAGTCTGCGCCCTTGATGATGATCGCGTCCGTCGGCGGGTTTGCGTCCGTGGGCGGCAGATAGACGTCGGGCTCCAGGTAGATCATGCGAGCGATCGGCAGTGCCTTACGGATGCTCGCTTCGACATCGTTGATCGCGACGGCCACCTCGGCCAGTTTCTCGCCACCCTCGAACGCGATCTTTGCGGCAACGAGAAGCTCGTCCGGCCCGAGGTAGAGAGTCTTCAGGTGAATGAGCGCTTCGACTGCGGGGTGGGCATTGATCGCATCCCGAATCAGAACCACGTCGGCCGATCGCGCCCCCTCCCCCACTAGGAGGCTCTTGGTCTCGATGCCGAGTGCGAGGGCGACGACGATGAGCAGCGCACCGATCGCGAGCGTGCCGATGGCATCCCATCGCGGCTCGCCGGTGAGGATCGTGAGGCCGACACCCGCGAAGGCAAACACCAGACCGACGAGTGCGGCGCAATCCTCGAGCAACACGATCGGCAGTTCGGGAGCCTTCGCGTGCCGGATGAACGAGAACCAGCCTTCCTTGCCGCGCACGTGATTGGCCTCCACGATGGCCGTACGCAGGGACAACGACTCAAGCACAATGGCAATCGACAGCACCACGATCGGCCAGATCGCGTCTTTCAACTCGTGGGGGTGCTGCAGCTTCGCGAATCCTTCCAGGATCGCGAAGACGCCGCCGACCGAGAACAGGATGATCGAGACCACGAACGCGTACACGTAGCGCTCGCGCCCATAGCCGAACGGATGCGCGGCATCCGGCACTTTTCGCGACTTGCGGCCACCGAGCAGCAGCAATGCCTGGTTGCCGGTGTCGGCGAGCGAGTGCACGCTCTCGGCGAGCATCGAGCTCGAACCGGAGATCGCGAAGACGATGAACTTCGAGAGAGCGATGCCGGTGTTCGCAAGAAGAGCCGCGGCGATTGCCTTGCCGCCTCCGGATGCGCTCATGCGCTCAATCCTAGGATGGTCACGTGACCACGACTCTTCCCAGCATTGCCATCATCGGGGCCGGTGCAATGGGCGGCGCGATCCTCAACGGACTGCTCGGGCCCGGGGTGAGTGTCGCGAGCATCCGGGTCACCAATCGCGGCCAGGCCAAGGCCGCAGTGCTCGAGCGGCCTGGCGTCGAATCCCTCGCAATCGAGACGACTCCAGACGCCAATCGGCGAGCGGTTGCCGGCGCGCGCTTGGTCGTGATCGGAGTCAAGCCCGCGATGGTGCCCGACGCCCTTGCCGAGATCGCGGATGCCCTGGACCCCGACGCTCTCGTCATCAGTGTTGCCGCGGGCGTGACTACGGCGACCATGGAGGGCATCGTTTCCACGAGCGTTCTGCGCGCGATGCCGAACACTCCCGCATTGATCGGACGTGCCGTGACAGGACTCGCCGGCGGATCGCGCGCGACGGGCGACGACCTCGCTATCGGGCGTGCGCTCTTCGAGACTGTCGGCACCGTGGTGGAACTGCCCGAATCGCAGATCGACGCCCTGAGCACGATCTCAGGTTCAGGGCCGGCCTACGTCTTCTACCTGATCGAGGAGTTGACCCGCACCGCCGTCGACATGGGATTCAGCGCCGACATCGCCTCCCTCCTGGTGGAGGGCACGTTCGCCGGCTCGATCGAGTTGCTCACCGCGTCGGCCAAGACCCCAGCCGAGCTCCGGCGCCAGGTGACGAGTCCGAAAGGCACGACGGAACGCGCGATCGCCGAACTCGAGCGCGCCGACCTCAAGGCCATCTTCGACCGGGCCACCGGTGCGGCTCTCGCCAGGGCGCGAGAATTGGCTGCAGGCGGCTGACCCCCCGTTCGTGATGACCGTGGTACTCGGGCGCGACCGCGGCTAGCCTGGGGCAATGGCAGACATCTTTGATGTGATTGCAGATCCGACGAGGCGCGATTTGATGCACGTTTTGCTTGAGCGCTTCGTCACACCGAACTCCAACGGCGGCGAGATCAGCGTCGGCGACATCGTCGAACGGATGGGCCTGAGCCAGCCCACCGTGTCGAAGCACTTGAAAGTTCTGCGCGACCACGGACTCGTATCTGTGCGCGAAGACGGGCAGCACGGGTACTACCGGCTCGAATCCGCACCCCTGGGCGAAGTCGAGGACTGGCTGCTCACCTATCTGGATGCGAGCGTTGACGCCGAAGAAGCCGATAGCTTCGCCGCGTGGTCGGGAGCCGAGGTCGGTGAGAGCGTCGGTCGAAAGCTCGCCGACAGTTCGCATCATGCTCGGGAGGTGATCGAAGAAGTCTCGGAGAAGGTGAGTCGGCGCATCCCGAAGCGGCTCATCGGCCGCCGCGTGCGGAAGCCCTAGCGTCGCTGGCGCAGACCCGATCCAGACGCAGCTCGAATCCGCGCTAGAATCGAGGCTTCGTCGGTGCGGCTCAGGTAGATCCTCCGCTGTCGGTCTGTTCAGAAAATCAGTGAGGTCCCTATGGGTTCAGTCATCAAGAAGCGCCGCAAGCGCATGGCGAAGAAGAAGCACCGCAAGCTGCTGCGCAAGACACGCCACCAGCGCCGCAACAAGAAGTAGTTATCTCCCGCGCTTTACGGCGCGCGCCTCGCGCTTCACGCGCTTCTCGGCATCCCGAATACTCGACCGCTTGAGCTGCAGTATGGTCCAGTGCTCCCGCAGTGCGTGCGCCAACAGCCGCACGTCGGGGTTCACGACCACCCGGTTGCCGACGAGACTGAGCAGCGGGATGTCGTTGCCGGAATCCGAGTAGGCCCAGCAGTCTGCGAGGTTGGCGCCGCGATCGCGGGCGAACGCCTCGGCCACGAATGCCTTCTCGGCTCCGTGCAGCACATGCCCGTCGATCATCCCGGTGAATACTCCGTCGAGCGCCTCGACGCGGGTGCCGAGAGCGCCGGTGAGGCCCAGCCGGTCGGCGATCACCTGAGCGACCAGTTGCGGCGTCGCCGTGATGAGCCAGACCTCGTGGCCTTTGGCGAGATGCTCTTTCGTGAGTGCCACGGTTTCTGGCCACAGCTTCGGCGCGATGTCCTGGTCGTAGATCTCTTCCGCGAGGTCGGTTAGGCCCTGTTCAGTGTGGCCGGCAGAGAGCCCCAGCGCACGATCCTTGGCAGAGCTGATGTGGTTGTGGTTCTCTCCGACGGCGAGAAACCGAAATTGGTGCCAGGCGAAGAGCGCGACATCGCGCAGCGAGATCAGCCCGCGCTTCCAGGCGGCGCGGCCCACGTAGTAGACGCTCGCGCCCCGCATGAGCGTGTTGTCCACGTCGAAAAACGCGATTATCGCGTTGTCGCTCGGTGGCAGCGCTTCGTGGGACATCCGGCCTAGTCTATGGTCGTGTCCTCTGCTCGCCTGACTCTCATCGGCAAGCCGGAATGCCATCTCTGCGACGATGCTCGCGATGCCCTGGCTTCAGCAATCGACGAGCTGGGGGCCCGCGGCTCCGTCGTGGTCGAAGAGCTCTCGATCCTCGATGACCCCGCGCTCAACGAGCGCTACTGGGACGAGATTCCCGTCGTTCTTCTCAACGGCAAAGTGCACACGATTTGGCGTGTTGAACCCGACCGGCTGAAAGCCGCAATCACGGAGGCAATTGCATGATCAGACACGTGGTGATCTGGGAACTGTTGGCGACCGAGGGACCCGAGAAGGCGGCCGCCAAGATCACGATCACCGAAGCGCTCGAATCCCTTGTGCCGAAGATCTTCCAGATTCGCGCCCTGTCGGTGAACCCGGATGTCGGCGTGGAGGGAAACTGGGACATCTCACTGACGGCCGACTTCGATTCGATCGATGACCTTCTTGCTTACAAGCGGCATCCCGAGCATGTCATTGTCGGCGGCGTCATTCGCTCGCTCACGATTCGGCGAGCGGCGATCGACTTTGAGGTCTAACTCGCTGGCTAGGGCGTGAGTCGCGTCGGGCCGCGGAACAGGTAGGTGGCCTCGCGCAGGTTCGGCAAGTGCAGCATGAGCATGAGCACTCGGCTGAGGCCCATGCCGAATCCGCCATGCGGGGGCACTCCGTAGCGGAAGAAGTCGAGGTAGAAATCGAGTTCTTCGGGGTCGAGCCCCTTGCTGCGGGCCTGCGCTTCGAGCACCTCGATGCGGTGCTCGCGCTGCGCGCCCGTGGAGATCTCCACCCCGTTGAAGATGAGGTCGTACGAGTTGGTCAGGCTTGGGTCATCCGCGTGGCGCATGTGATAAAACGGGCGGATGCTTGCCGCATAGTCGGTGAGAAAGACGAATTCGTGACCGAACTCCTCTTTCACGTAGGCGGCGATCTGGCGCTCGCCCTCCGGGTCCATGTCGGCGTCGTTGCGCGGTACCTGGTAGCCGCGCTCGGCGACGATGCGCTTCGCCTCGGCGAGCGGGATGCGCGGGAAGGGCAGGCTCGGCACCGTCACTTCAATACCGAATAGCGCTTCGATCTCCTCGCCGTGCTTCTCCTTGACCGCGGCGAAACCGGCGACCATGAGTTCTTCGTGCAGGCGCATGACGTCTTCGTGGCTGTCGATCCAGCTGATCTCGGCGTCGACGCTCGTGAACTCGGTCGCGTGGCGGCTCGTGAAGCTCGGGTCGGCGCGGAAGGCCGGGCCGATCTCGAAGATCTTGCCGAAGCCTGCGGGCTGCGCCATCTGCTTGAAGAACTGGGGGCTTTGCGCGAGGTAGGCGGCGCCGTCGAAGTACTCGAGTTTGAACAGCTCGGCCTTCGACTCGCTCGCGCTCGCCATGAGCTTCGGGGTGTGCAGTTCGATGAAGTCGTGCTCGATCCAGTAGGTGCGCCAGGCGTGCTCGAGCGTGGTCTGAATGCGGAAGATGAGGTTGTTCTTCGGAACGCGCAGGTCGAGGAAGCGCCAGTCCATGCGCTTGTCGATGCCGGAGTCCTCGGCGATCGGCGTCTCCGGAATCGCGGCGGCCGCGATCTCCAGAGTCGCGAGCTTGACCTCGACCCCGCCGAGCTTCACGCGCTCGTCGTGCTTGAGCTCACCGGTCGCGGTGAGGAACGTGCCCTGGGCGAGGCCGGAGATCGTCTCGCTGAGGGCATCCGGTTCCTCGTTGCGCGGGTTCACGAGTTGAACCGCGCCGGACTCGTCGCGCAGCACGACGAACTGCACCTTCTTCTGGTCGCGCACGGTGTCGACCCACCCCGAGACGGACACCGGCCCATCGGTCGCGGCGGCAAGGTTCTTGATCAGGGTGCGCTCAGTCACGATCCCCGAGTTTAGCGGTGTGCGCTAGCGTCGCTCCGCGGGCTTCGCCCGAGCGCCCGGCGGGCAGACCTTAAGCAGAGGCGACGTACAATCGAGTCCGTGCCGGCCGACCTCATCCACCTCGTGCGCCATGGCGAGGTGCACAACCCTGAGGGCATCCTGTACGGGCGCATTCCTGGCTACCACTTGAGCGACCTCGGGCATCGAATGGCGGATGCCGCTGCCGAGAGCCTCATGGGGCATCACGTCACCCGGCTCTACGCGAGCCCCCTTCAGCGCACGCAGGAATCGGCTCAACCTTGGGCATCCCGGTTCGGCCTCGAAATCGAGACGGATGACCGATTGGTCGAGCCCTACAACTGGTTCGAGGGAAAGCGCTTCACATTCCCGGGCGCTCTCAGAGAGGCCGCGGCCTGGCCGAAGCTCGCGAACCCGTTCAGGCCGAGTTGGGGCGAGGCGTTTAGGAGCGTGAAGCAGCGGATGTTCGCCGCGATCGAGAACGCCTGGGTCGCGACCGAAAACGGTGAGGCCGTGCTCGTGAGCCACCAAATGCCGATTGTGATGGTCGCCCGATCCGTGGCCGGTCGCCCGTTGTTCCACGATCCGCGCCGTCGCCGCTGCACCCTATCCAGCATCACGACGCTCCGGCGCGAGGGCGACCGCTTCGTCGAGGTTAGCTACCGTGAACCAGCGAAGGAACTGCTCACCTCGGCTGTCGACCTGGGAGCAGTGTGAAACGCGCCATCGCCGTGGCGGCGCTCGTTGTGCTCGCGCTCGCCGGATGCTCCTCGAACGAGCCGCTCGCCGGGCAGTACGCCGACGGCTCCGGTCAGGGTTACATCTCCGGCGACGGGGCGCACAAAGAGGTGCCGCCCGCAGAGCGCGACGCCCCGATCGTCTTCAAGGGCACCGACGAGAGCGGCATCCCGATCTCGAACGAGGATTTCGCGGGCAAGGTCTACGTCGTCAATTTCTGGTACGCCGGATGCCCGCCGTGCCGCAGCGAGGCCCCCGACCTCAAGGCGCTCAGCGAGCAGTACACCGACGTGCCGTTCCTCGGAGTGAACATTTCTGACTCCTCTACAGTGGCGCGCACTTTCGGGCAGAAGTTCGGCATCGGCTACCCCTCGATCATCGACGCGGACACCGCCCAGGTGCAGCTCGCGTTCTCCGGCGCGGTCGCCCCGAACGCCGTGCCCACCACGCTTGTCATGGACCGCCAGGGGCGGGTGGCAGCGCGCATCAGCGGACTCATCCGCGACAAGAGCATCCTCGCCGACATGATCGACCGGGTCCTCGCCGAGGCCTCGGAGTGACCGACCCGATCGGCGAACTCGTCATCGGGGGGAGCCTCCTCGTTGCCATTCCGATCGCGATTCTCGCCGGGCTCGTCTCCTTTGCCTCGCCCTGCGTGCTGCCGCTGGTGCCGAGCTACCTCGCCTATGTCGGCGGATTCACCGGAGGCGCCGCTGAGAGCGGCACCGAGCCGAAGCGCGGCCGGCGCCGACTTCTGCTTGGGGTCGCACTATTCATCCTGGGCTTCAGCATCGTCTTTGTTGCTCTCGGCATCGTCTTCGGTGCGGCTGGTCTCATGCTGCGCCCGTGGCTCGACCTCATCCTGCGCATCGCGGGCGTCGTCGTAATTCTCATGGGCCTCGTCTTCATCGGCCAAGTGACCGTGCTGCAGCGCACTGTCCGGCCGTCGTGGAAGGTCGCGACTGGACTCGGCGGTGCACCTTTGCTCGGCATCGTCTTCGCGCTCGGCTGGGCTCCGTGCATCGGGCCGACTCTGACCGCGGTCTACGCTCTCGCCCTCGATGGGGGCGACCCGGTGCGGGGCGCGCTGCTTGGGCTCGCGTATTGCATCGGCTTGGGGATCCCGTTCCTGTTGGTCGCGCTCGGACTTGACTGGGCCACGGGTTCTGTCGCGTGGCTCAAGCGGCACCGGCGGGCGATCAATATCATCGGGGGAGCGTTGCTCGTCTCCATCGGCGTGCTCATGGTGTCGGGCTTGTGGCGCATTGTCATCTCGAACCTCGGGGCGGTGATCAGTGGATTCAACCCCGCACTCTGACGAGACCCGGCCGCTCGGCCATATCGATGCGCCGGATGCGATTGTGCAGCCTAAGCTGGATTTCAAGGGCTACGCGCGCTTCTTCTGGCGGCAGCTCACAAGCATGCGCACCGCGCTCTTCCTGCTGCTGCTCATGGCGATCGCCGCGATCCCAGGTTCGCTCGTGCCGCAGATGAGCTCGGATCCGAACGGCGTCATTCAGTACAAGGCCGAGAACCCTGGGCTCGCCGACGTGCTCGACAAGCTGCAGGTCTTCAACACCTACTCCTCGGTGTGGTTCTCGGCGATCTACCTATTGCTCTTTGTCTCGTTGATCGGCTGTGTAATCCCGCGCACTCGGCACCACCTCGACGCCCT
>SCSV01000225.1 GCA_004297555.1 Salinibacterium sp. | reverse complement strand
ACGATGAAGTACCCGTCGATCTACCTGGTCGGGGAGCACGCCAAGGGCGAGACCCTCTCGGTCGCCTTCGCCGGGCCGGGCCAGCACCAGGATGCCGGCGCGAAGATGATCCACATGGCGCCGTACACGACCTCGTCAATTATCTCGAAGTCGATCGCGCGAGGTGGCGGCCGAGCCGGTTACCGCGGCGAGGTACGCATGGCGGAGAACGCGCATCACTCGGCGAACACGGTGCGCTGTGACGCGCTGCTCGTCGACACGATCTCGCGCTCCGACACCTACCCGGCCATCGACATCCGCGTTGACGATGTGCAACTCGGCCACGAGGCAACGGTGTCGCGAGTCAGCGCAGAGCAACTCTTCTACTTGCAATCGCGCGGCTTGCGCGAAGACGAAGCAATGGCGATGATCGTGCGTGGCTTCATCGAACCGATCGCGCGCGAACTGCCGATGGAGTATGCCCTCGAACTCAACAAGCTCATCGAGATGAGCATGGAAGGCTCCGTAGGCTAGATGACCGCCGCGATTACCCCCACCGAGCAGCACGGTGCACGAGCACACAGCGACGGAGGGTGGGATGCCCCTTCAGGGCGCGCTCCCATTCAAGCCCGCTCCGAACGGTTCGCCTCGGTTGCGCACGATGATTTCCCGGCCGTCACCGGCATCGAGTCGGAGTGGAAGCTCACCCCGGTAGCGACTGTTCGCGCCCTCATCGACGGGCCGCTCGACGGCTCACCGTACGAGTACGCCGTCGACGGAGATGCCTCCCTGGTCGAGTGGATCGACCGCACGGATGCTCGCATCGGCAGTGCCGGGATCGCCGAGGAGCGCGCCGCCGCGAACGCGTGGTCGAGTTTCGAGAAGGCTCTCGCGATCACGATTCCCGCCGCGACCGAAGCCGAGCCGCACCGCGAGTTGACGATCCGCCGTTCCGACCTGGGCGATGCGCCGCGCGCCACCCACACCGTGATCACGGCCAAGGCGAACAGCAACGCCACGGTCATCCTGCAGTCGACCGGTTCCGCGACCCTCAGCGAGAACGTCGAGATCGTGCTCGAGGAAGGTGCCAACCTCACCGTGATCTCGGTGCAGGAATGGGCATCCGACGCTCTGCACCTGGCCAGCCATTTCGCGACAGTGGGACGGGATGCCCGGCTCAAGCACATCGTCGTCTCGCTCAGCGGCGCCGTGGTGCGCGTCAACCCCTCAGTGCACCTCGTCGGCGAGGGAGCGGACGGCGACCTCTACGGCCTGTACTTCGCCGACGCGGGGGAGCACTTCGAACAGCGCGTGTACCTGCACCACGTCGGCCCCAACACGAAGGGGCGCGTCAACTACAAGGGCGCTCTGCAGGGCGACGGTGCGCGCACGGTGTGGGTCGGCGATGTGCTGATCGGCCCGGACGCGGTCGGCACCGACAGCTACGAGCAGAACCGCAACCTCATGCTGACCGACGGCACTCGCGCCGACTCGATTCCGAACCTCGAGATCGAGACTGGCGACATCCTGGGGGCCGGGCACGCGAGCGCGACAGGTCGTTTCGACGACGAGCAACTCTTCTACCTGCAGGCCCGCGGCATCACCGAGACCGAAGCTCGCCGTCTCGTCGTGATCGGCTTTTTGTCAGAAATCGTCCAAAAAGTCGGCAATCCGGCTCTGGAGGCTAGGCTGCACGCGGCCATCGAAACTGAACTGGCGCGCAGCGCAGCTGAACCAAAAGGAGAGCCGGCATGACCGCCGAGAGAGTGTGTACCACCGACGAACTCGAGACAAACAAGGCCTATCGGGTCGTGCTCGATGGCACCGCGATCGCGGTCGTGAAGGACTCGCAGGGCAAGGTGCACGCGATCGGCGACACCTGCACGCACGGTGACATCTCGCTCGCCGAGGGTTTCGTCGAGGATGACGCGATCGAGTGCTGGGCGCACGGCTCGATGTTCGCGCTCGACACCGGCAAGCCGCTCTCGCTGCCCGCGTACGAACCGGTTCCCGTTTTTGTCGTCAACGTCGACGCCGAGGGGGTCGTTTCCATCGACCCGAAAGTGACCGTCGAGGTTTAGGAAAACTTAATGTCAGTACTTGAAGTCAAGGATCTGCACGTCAGTGTGGAGACCGAGCAGGGCACCAAGCAGATTCTCAAAGGCGTCGACCTGAGCATCCAAGAGGGCCAGATCCACGCGATCATGGGGCCCAACGGATCGGGCAAGTCGACGCTCGCCTACACGATCGCCGGGCATCCGAAGTATCACGTCGAGAGTGGTTCGGTGACTCTGGATGGCGTCGAAGTGCTGACCATGTCGGTGGATGAGCGCGCTCGCGCCGGTCTCTTCCTTGCGATGCAGTACCCAGTCGAGATTCCCGGCGTGCGGGTCGCTGACTTCCTGCGCACCGCCAAGACCGCGCTCGACGGCGAGGCACCGGCCCTGCGCCCCTGGATCAAAGAAGTGCGCGAGTCGATGTCGGCGCTGCGCATGGACAAGGCCTTCGCCGAGCGCAATGTCAACGAGGGCTTCTCGGGCGGCGAGAAGAAGCGCCACGAGATTTTGCAGCTGGAACTGCTCAAGCCGCGATTCGCGATCCTCGACGAGACCGACTCGGGGCTCGACGTCGACGCACTCAAGATCGTCGCCGAGGGGGTCAACCGCGCCAAGGCCGCGACCGGGCTCGGCGTCATGCTCATCACGCACTACACGCGTATCCTGCGCTACATCAAGCCCGATTTCGTGCACGTCTTCGTCGACGGCCGCATCGCCGAAGAGGGCGGACCGGAGCTCGCCGACCGCCTTGAGGACGAGGGCTACGATCGCTTTTTGAGTGACGCGAGCGTAGCGTAGAGCCATGGCAACCGCGCTTGCGCCTGCCCTCTTCGACCAGGTCGAGGAGGCGCTCAAGGAGGTCATGGACCCGGAACTCGGGGTCAATATCGTCGACCTCGGGCTCATCTACGACCTCAGCTGGGATGACGAGAACAACGCGCTCATCATCAGCATGACCCTCACCTCCGCCGGTTGCCCGCTCACCGACGTGATCGAGGAGCAGACCGCGCAGGCCCTCGACAACATCGTCGACGCGTTCCGCATCAACTGGGTCTGGATGCCGCCCTGGGGTCCCGACAAGATCACCGAAGACGGTCGCGACATGATGCGCGCGCTGGGCTTCTCGATCTAAGCGATCTGCCGCCTCTCAGCGCACCCTGGCGTGCGCACTCGCGCCGTGCCGCCGAACTATGCTTGACCCTTAGCCCGTCCGCCCACATGCCCGCCCACAAGGAGCACGAATGACGACTGCCTCCGCAGTACGCGACGAACGAGCCGCAACCAGCGAAGAGGGCACCCCCTCGATTCTGGAACGCGCACGCATCCAGGTTCTCGGGCAAGGCATCGGTCTCGACGAAGCCCAGCTGGTCGAGATCCTGAAGATCTCTGACGACGACCTTCCGGCGGCCCTCGAGCTCGCCCACGAGGTGCGCCTCAAGTACTGCGGCGACGACGTCGAGGTGGAGGGCATCGTCTCGATCAAGACCGGCGGATGCCCGGAGGACTGCCACTTCTGCAGCCAGTCCGGTGTCTTCGACTCCCCAGTGCGCTCGGTGTGGCTCGACATTCCCGCGCTCGTGGAGGCGGCGAAGGAGACCGCGGCGACTGGGGCATCCGAATTCTGCATTGTTGCTGCTGTTCGCGGGCCGGACATCAAGCTCATGAACCAGATCAAGTTCGCGATCGACCGCATCAACAAGGCCGTCGAAATCAACATCGCCTGCTCGCTCGGCATGCTCACGCAGCGCCAGGTGGACCAGCTCGCCGAGTGGGGAGTGCACCGCTACAACCACAACCTGGAGACGGCGCGCAGCTTCTTCCCCGAGGTTGTCACAACGCACACTTACGAGGAGCGCCTCGAGACCTGTGAGATGGTTCGCGCGGCCGGCATGGAGCTGTGCTGCGGTGCGCTCATCGGCATGGGGGAGTCGCTCGAACAGCGCGCCGAACTCGCCGCCCAGCTCGCCGCGCTAGAACCGCACGAGGTGCCGCTCAACTTCTTGAACCCGCGCCCAGGCACTCCGCTCGAAGACCAGGGGATCATGGATGGCAAGGATGCCCTGCGTGCGATCGTCGCGTTCCGACTCGCCATGCCGCGCACGGTGCTGCGCTACGCGGGCGGCCGTGAACTGACCCTCGGTGACCTCGGCACCCGCGAAGGCCTGCTCGGTGGCATCAACGCGGTGATCGTCGGCAACTACCTCACGACGCTCGGCCGCCCGGCCGACGCCGACATCAAGCTCTTGGTCGAGCTCAACATGCCGATCAAGGAACTTCAGAAGA
>SCSV01000224.1 GCA_004297555.1 Salinibacterium sp. | reverse complement strand
ACGCTCGAGCGTGTAGGTGACGGCGCACCGGGCATCGCCTTTGGACTGGTCGATTTGCCGCACGAGCAGCGGCAGGATCTCGCCCGATACGTTCCCGACGTCGATGGTCACCTGCTCGTGCTCGGGGCCCCCGGCAGCGGCAAGTCCACTGCCCTCCGGGCGATCGCAGCGGCGGCGCAGGATTCAGAAATCGTGCCGAGTTCGGTGGATGTCGCCTGGGATCTGCTCGCCGACCTGCTCGTCGAGATCGAGCACAGCGCGGGGTCGAATGGGGATGAGTCGAGCCGCATCATCCTGCTCGACGACCTCGACTCGCTGTTGGCTCGTTTTCCTGATGACCATCGCATGATGTTCGCTGACCGTCTCGGCCGGTGTTTGCGAGATGGGCCCGGCGTGGGCGTGCGGTTCGTGCTCTCTGCCCAGCGGATGATCGGGGACGCCCAGTCGCTCGCGAGTCTCGTGCCCTCGCGGTTGATGTTGCGGCACGCATCGCGGCACGAGCACGTGCTGGCGGGCGGGGACGCGACCCACTTCGTCGAACAACTCCCGCCGGGCGGCGGGGTCTGGAAGGGGAATCGGGTGCAGGTGGCACTCGCCCCGGCTCCGGGCCAGGAACCGCGACTAGCCCGCGTTGTCGCGCTGACCCCGGGGCGCACGTTGGCGATCGTGAGCACCCGGGCTGACTCGCTTGGCCGACGCCTTAGCGCCCTGCCCGACAGCGTCGTGATCGACCTTGAGAGTGCGGTCGGCGACGTTCGCGAGATCGCATCCGACGGTCGGCGCCTCGTCATCCTCGGCGACGTCGACGAGTGGCAGTCGCGCTGGGGCGCCCTCGCTGCGCTTCGACCAGTCGCGGACATTCTCTTCGACGGATGCGGCGTGGCTGACTATCGCGCGCTCACCCGCTCCCGGGAGTTGCCGCCCCCGCTCACGACCGATCGCACCCTGCTCTGGACGCTCAACGAAGACGGCACCGCAAGCCGCGCCCGCCTGCCGAATTGAACGCGCTGAGCCTTGCGATCCTGGCACCGCGCGAGCAGGGGTGATCGATCGCAGAAGACACCAGTGCATCACGCAAGCACCGAAGAAGCCTCCACGTGTTCGAGTCCGTGCTCGCGGGCCACCGCTTCGTTGGTGACCACGCCGTTATGGGTGTTCAAGCCGAGCGCGAGTGCAGGATCGGCGCGGAGGGCATCCCGCCAGCCGGAGTTGGCTATTGCCCGCACGAAGGGCAGGGTCGCGTTCGTGAGCGCATAGGTCGACGTGTGCGGTACCGCGCCGGGCATGTTGGCCACGCAGTAGAAGAGCGAGCCGTGCACCGCGAAGATCGGGTCGGCGTGGGTCGTCGGGTGGCTGTCTTCGAAGCAACCACCCTGGTCGATGGCGATGTCGACGAGCACGCTCCCCGGTTTCATGCGTGCGACGAGTTCGTTGCTGACGAGCTTGGGCGCTCGCGCTCCCGGCACGAGCACGGCCCCGATCACCATGTTGGCGCTGAGCAGAGCCGATTCGATCTCGAGGGCGTTCGAGGCGATCGTTCGGATTCGGCCCGCGTAGATGGCATCCAATTCATTCAATCGATGGATGTTCGTATCGAGCACGGTCACGGAGGCGCCGAGCCCCACCGCCATCGAGACCGCGTTGGTGCCGGCGACTCCCGCCCCGATCACGACGATGGTCGCGGGTTGCGTGCCGGGTACCCCGGAAACCAGCAGCCCCAGCCCGCCGCTGGGCTTGAGCAGCGCATGAGCGCCCACAAGTGGCGCGAGCCGACCGGCGACCTCGCTCATTGGAGCGAGAAGCGGCAGAGTGCCGTCCGCCAGTTGCACGGTCTCGTAGGCGAGAGCCGTCACGCCGGTCGCAATGAGCGTTCTGGTGAGTTCGGTCTGGGCCGCGAGGTGCAGAAACGTGAAGAGTACGAGGTCGTCCCGTAGGTAGGCGTACTCGGCCGCGACTGGCTCTTTCACCTTGAGCACTAGCTCGGCGGCCGACCAGGTGGATGCGGCATCCGCGGCGATCGTCGCCCCGGCAGCCGCGTAGTCCTCGTCGGTGATCGCCGAGCCCAGACCCGCGCCGGTTTCGACGATTACCTCGTGGCCGTGCGAGACGAGATCGTGCACTCCCGCCGGGGTGATCGCAACTCGAAACTCGTTGTTCTTGATCTCTCGCGGGACGCCGACCCTCATGCGCCCAGCGTAGCCGCGCCCACCTACCGGGCCGCGAATGCCTCGTCGATGACCGCGATCGCGTCGAGCAGGAGTTCGTCGCTGATCGCGAGGCTGGGCAGGAACCGCAGCACGTTGCCGTAGGTGCCCGCGGTGAGCAGGAGTACTCCGTGTTGCGCGGCGAAGGCCGAGATCGCGGCGACCGTGGCGGCATCCGGTTCATGCGTGCCGGGTGTGACGAGCTCGATGGCGAGCATCGCGCCGATGCCGCGCACGTCGCCGATGATCGGGTACTTCTTCTGCAATGAGAGCAGTGCGGGCTTGAGTACGCTCTCGATGCGGTCAGCCTCAGCGAGCAGGCCCTGGCTCTCGATCTGCTCAAAGACAGCCACCGCGGCAGCCGCGGAAACCGGGTTGCCGCCGAAGGTGCCGCCGAGTCCGCCGGGCTGTGCGGCATCCATGATCTCGGCGCGGCCGGTGACTCCGGCAAGTGGCAGCCCGCCCGCGATGCCCTTGGCACTCAGCATCAGGTCGGGAACCAGCCCGAAGTGTTCGCTGGCAAAGTATCTGCCGGTGCGTGCCATCCCGCACTGAATCTCGTCGGCGATGAAGACGATCCCATTCGCCGTGCACCACTCCTGCAGGGCGGGCAGGTAGCCCTCGGCGGGAACCATGAAGCCGCCCTCGCCCTGGATCGGCTCGACCACGAGGCAGGCGAGATCGGTCGCGCCGACCGTCTTCTCCAGGTGGGCGATGGTACGCGCGGCGGCATCCGCTCCATTCAATCCGTCATGGAACGGGTATGAACTTGGGGCGCGGTAGACGTCGCCTGCAAACGGCCCGAAGCCGGTGTTGTACGGGGAGGCCTTGTAGTTCATGGCCATCGTCAGGTTGGTGCGGCCGTGGTAGGCGTGGTCGAGCACGCCCACCCCGTTGCGTCCGGTGTACTTGCGGGCGATCTTGACGCCGTTCTCCACCGCTTCGGCGCCGGAGTTCACGAGCACGGTCTTCTTGGCGAAATCGCCGGGGGTGTGCGCGGCGAGCAATTCGGCGACCTGCACGTAGCTCTCGTAGGGCGTGATCGTGAACAGCGAGTGGGTGAGGTGTTCGAGCTGAACCGTGGCGGCGGCAATCACCGCGTCATCCGTGTGGCCAATCGTCGTCACACCGATGCCGGCACCGAGATCGATGAACTGGTTGCCGTCGACGTCTACCAGGATCGCACCGTGCGCCCGCTCGATGTAGACGGGGAGCATGGATGAGACGCCCCTGGCGACGACGGATGCCCGGCGCTCGTGCAGCGCGACCGATCGCGGCCCTGGCACCGCCGTGACGATTCGGCGTTCCTGGGGAACGGTGGCGGTCGTGGGCGCGAGGGCGTCAGTCATGATGGGCCAAGTTTATCTGGGCCTTGGCGATCCCACACGCTTCGTCCAGCGTTCATGGGCCAAGATGGAGCTACCGCCCCTCGCTCGCGAAAGGTGCCTCGTGCGCACAGCCATCTCCCTTGTCCTGACCGCCGGTATCATCGCATCGCTCACCTCGTGCTCGGCGATCGAAGACGCCTCTTGTGGTGCGACGCCCCCGGGAG
>SCSV01000223.1 GCA_004297555.1 Salinibacterium sp. | reverse complement strand
CCCCTGGGTCTGATAAGGGCGATTATGTCAATCTGGCCCCAGGGCCGGCCGGTGTGCGCACAGACCGGCCCCCCACGGGCGGCTAGAAGCCGTCCGCGGCAATATCGCAGCCCCAACACGTGCCGCCGAGCATCGTGGTCCAGCCGAAGAGCCAGAGCAGCAGATCGATCATCGTGTCCTCCCGTCAATGTGGTTGGCGAAGTGGGCGGCACTCCGCCAGCGGAAGCCGAGTCGGTGATACGCGACGAGATTTCTGAGCCAGCGGAGGTAGCGCATCGTCCCTCCTTAGCCGCCGGTCCCGAGCGGCACGCGCGCGAGCTGTTCGACGAGCCGCCGCCGGAGGCGGTGATAGTTCGTCCACGCGAGCGACAACGTGGCGGCGTGGGTCCAGCAGGGCGGCCGCCCTAAGACCGCGGCGACAAACTCCAGGGCAATGCAGCGCATGCCGGCGATGAACGCGGCGCTCGCTTCACGTTCGAACCCAGCCTCGCGCGCGCGGTCATACGCGGCGACCAGGCCGAGCACGCGGTCGCAGAACTGCTCTAACGCGAGCCGGTGACGACAGACTTCAACAGAGATCGCTTCACTCATGAGACTCTGCTCCTTTCGGCGTCGTGGGGGAGCCGGAAGGGCGTGTGGGGAGTGCATCGAGGAGCCGGCGCGCGGCGTCGCGGGCCGTGTGGATCTCGGTGCGATCGGCGTAGGTGGTCGGGGCCACGGCCAGGGCGAGCGGCGCGTAGAGCTTCAGGACGGCCGCCGCGACCTCGTCGTTCACGTCGATACGGAGCGACAGCTCCAGAGCCAGTCCCAGGAGCGCGATGACCGTCTCGTGCGGGAGGCGGTAATCAGTCTGCGGTTCGAAGGGCGGCACGCGCGCGGCGTCGCGAATCGCGGCGAGTCCGCGCTGCAGTGCCTCGTGCGAATCGTCGAGCCGCGGGTCCTCGGCCACCCCTCAGACAATACAGACCCGTCAGACGGTTGTCAAGCGGGCGGGAGGGGGCGGGGGGGTGCAGTCCAGGCGGACGAGTCAGGCGGCGATCGGGCGTCTGACACATCCGACCTTCCCTCCCTCGCGCTCCCTCCCTTCCGTTCAGTGAAGAACAAGCTCAGAAGATAAGAATAAGAGAAGGCGCTGTGGAAAACTCAGTGTTTTCGGGCCTCTAGCAGATCCGTGGTCTCCTCAACTCCCGCGTCTGCCGTGACATCCCCAGGTTGCATTTCTCTTATCTGGCTGTTGAAAAGCTGTGCATGAATTGTGATCTTGTCCTTGACAGAGGACGACGACGAGCGCAAGCTCCGCAGGAACCGTGTGTCCGATAACGGGACAGACGAGAGAGGACTTTATGGCAAAGAAGGTCAAACCGGTCGCCGACGCTGCGACCAAGTTCGTCAACCGCGCGAGTGCCGCGGGCGGCGACTACAAGGCCGGCGTCAGTAACGCGGGCCAGACGTGGAGCGACCACACGGCGATGTCCGCGGACACCTACGCGGCCGGCGTGCAGGCTGCGATCGGACGGGGCGCGTTTCAGAAAGGGGTCACCAAAGCCGGGCCGCAGAAGTATCAGACGAACGCGTCGACCAAGGGCGCGAACCACTATCCGGAAGGGATTCGCGGCGGCCAGGGCGCCTACCAACAGAACGCGGCGCCGTATTTTGACGCCTTGAGCGGCATCGTCTACCCGCCGCGTCGTCCGCGCGGCGACCCGGCGAACCAGGCGCGCTCGATCATCGTGCAGACGACACTCCACACGAAGCGGGTCGCCGGCTAGTCGACGACGCGCCAGGGTTTCAGTGGGAATATTTTTCCGTCTCGTGTGAAGGGAGCGGCTGCCTATGACTGCTGAGTCGACGAAAGATCTCACAAACGCGCCGATCACGCCGGGCGCGCTCCTCGATGCGGCCATCGCGTCGACCGATCTCCCGAAGCGCGGGGACGCGACGCTCGCCGAGTGGACCGCACAATTTACCGAGCCGGAACTCAAGCGCCGCGCCGACGTCCTTGTCGGCTACGCCTGCGCCGGCGATGTGACCAACCTCCGACACTGGGCGCACCAGGTCGAAGATCAGTTCTTGCGGACGACTTTCCCCGGGAAAGATCCGCGCCACGTGTAACCCGGCCAACCGGCGAAGAAAGCGGCAAGACGATGGGCGTCGCGATTGAACACATTTCCGGGAGCGTCGGCAACGTCGCCGTCCTCACGAACCTGACCCTCGCCACGGGCGACACGCTGACCATCCGCGCGCAGACCGATCTCAGCAAGAGCATCTGGCTCCTCAACGCGTGGGCGATGATCACGGCCGCGGGGTTTTTCGAGATCCACAGTCCCCGGATGCACGACAACGTGCACGGGATCCGCGTGCGCGTCCCGCTCAATAACGCGCTCCCCGAGTGGGCGCTCGCCTACCCGACGAAGCTCTACACGCTCGACACCTTGACCGTGCAGCTCGCCGGGAGCTCGGGCGTCGGCTCGATCTCGCCGATGTCGCTCCTGATTTACTACGAAGA
>SCSV01000222.1 GCA_004297555.1 Salinibacterium sp. | reverse complement strand
CTCCTGGGGTCTCGGTTGGGGGTTAATCAGCCGAGCCTTACGCCGGCGACTCGTAGGTGAGGACCCCGTCATCGACGGAGATGACGCGACCGATCGCGGCCGCGAGATGGAGGACCGTGTACGCCGCCGGGTTCGGCGCATCGAGGATGCCGCCCAGCGTGGCGTCGTAGACTGCGACGAGCAGGTTGCCTGACTGCAGGTAGGTCGACCCCGTGTTGTACAGCTTGGTCTTGGCCTGGTAGGTGCCCGACAGCAGGTCGACACTCTTGGTCGCGACCGCGTCCGACTGACCGCCGATGGAGTCGCCGCTCTTGTAGAGCGTCCACGACACCTTCGCGCCGTTGGGCGGTGCCGCGAGGACGTCGCCGGCCTCGAGCTTCTTGGCCTTGCCGGCCGCCAGCTTCATCCACTCGCCGTAGGCGACGCTGACTGTGGGGTCGTCGAGCTGGGTCGAGTTGCGCAGGATTTCGTCCTGACCGAAGACCAACTCGAAGTCTCGGCTTGCGCGCACATCCGGGGGAACAGGGAACGTCATGTCGATCTCCTCTTGGGGGTCAGTCTTCGGTCAGCCGATGGAAGAACGCTGCAGTCAGATCTGTGGGCCGGCTTTCGCTCGCCACCTTGCCCATCGACGGAACGTCGACGTCGAGCTCGAGGGCTTGCTCCACCACCCGCAGATCTTTCTCCAGCAACATGGCCACCTTCTCCTGGAAGAGGCCATAGGACTCGAACGCCGGGATTTTACCCCGCTCGACCATTCCAAACGCGAGCTTGATCGCGTCCTCGCGGCGCTGGGCCAGGTCGAGTGCGTCGGCGGCCTCCTTGAGGAGGCTGTCCTTGTCGTCGATCTTGTCGGCGGCTGCCATTGGGTACTCTCCGATGCTAAGGGCAAACGCCAATACGTCAACTTCGCGCTGACGATTGTGCTCGCCGCGCTCAGCTGTTGATGATGACGACGCCCTTTTTCTTGCCGCCGCCCTCGTCCGAGCGCGTGAGCGCCTTGTGGCCGAGGTAGCCCGCGCCCAGCGCGAGCGCCGGCGTCTTGAGCTTCTTGATTTGCTCGGCGCTGAGCCCAGCCTTCAGGCCACCGATGTTGCCGCCGATGGCCTTGTCGCGGAGTCCCTCTGCTGCTTCCTCGACAGGCTTCTTGAGCCCCTTGGCGGCCTCGAGACCCTTGAACGCGGGGTGGCCATGGACGAGCTTGGCCGCGTTCTCGTCGCCGAGCGCGACGCGCATGCGGGAGATGACGGCGTTGCGGTGGTCGTCGCCGAGTGCGGACGCCTTACGTAGGCGATCTTCCCATAGGCGAGTTGCGTGTCCGCCGATGTCGGCGGCGCGCTGCTCCATCTTGAGCGACCGCTTCATCGCGTTGGTGCCGCGGAACTCCTGCAGGCGTCCGCCGATTCGGCTGAGCAGGCCGCCCTCCTTCTGGAGAAACCCCGCGATCGCCTCGGGAGAGTGGCCCTGGTCGAGCGCAGCCTTGATGAACTCCTCGACGGCGATGCCGTGAGGGGTCGATACCGGCGCCTGGCGTGCGGCGGCGGTCTTGGTGTGGGCAGCGGGCTCGCCCAAGATTGATCCGATCTCTGCCATGGTGTGGCGGATGATCTCGACCTGGGCGGTCTTCTCGGCGAGGTTGTGGCGGTCGGAGTTGGTCTGCTCCTCGGGCGTCGCGTCGGCGGCCTTGCGGCAGCGTTCGGCGAGCTTGGAGAAGTTGAACTTCTCACCGGCCGTCTTGGTGTTCGTTCG
>SCSV01000221.1 GCA_004297555.1 Salinibacterium sp. | reverse complement strand
CCCAGCCCAAGTGCACTTCCAGCACCTGGCCCACGTTCATCCGCGACGGGACGCCCAGCGGGTTCAGCACGATGTCGGCGGGCGTGCCGTCGGCCATGTAGGGCATGTCTTCGATCGGCGTGACCTTGGACACCACACCCTTGTTGCCGTGACGGCCGGCCATCTTGTCGCCAGGCTGCAGGCGACGCTTGACGGCCAGGTAGACCTTGACCATCTTCAGCACGCCGGCGGGCAGCTCGTCGCCCTGCGTCAGCTTCTTGCGCTTCTCTTCGAAGGACAGGTCGAAGCTGTGGCGGGTCTGGTCCAGCGCGTTCTTGATGGACTCGAGCTGGTTGGCGACCTCTTCCTCGGCCGGACGCACGTCGAACCAGTGGAACTTCTCGACGGAGGCGAGGTAGTCCTTGGTGATGACGGTGCCCTTGGCGATCTTCTGCGGGCCGCCGTTGGCAACGCGGCCGACCAGCAGCTTCTCGATACGGTCGAAGGCGTCGCTCTCGACGATGCGCAGCTGGTCGTTCAGGTCCAGGCGGTAGCGCTTCAGCTCGTCGTCGATGATCTGCTGGGCGCGCTTGTCGCGCGGGATGCCCTCGCGGGTGAAGACCTGCACGTCGATCACGGTGCCGTTGGTACCCTGATCGACCCGCAGCGAGGTGTCCTTCACATCCGAGGCCTTCTCGCCGAAGATCGCGCGCAGCAGCTTCTCTTCCGGCGTCAGCGTGGTCTCGCCCTTGGGCGTGACCTTGCCGACCAGCGTGTCGCCCGGGTTCACCTCGGCGCCCACGTAGACGATGCCCGATTCATCGAGGCGCGCCAGCTGCTGCTCGCTCAAGTTCGGGATGTCGCGCGTGATTTCTTCCGAGCCCAGCTTGGTGTCGCGCGCCATCACCACCAACTCCTCGATGTGGATCGAGGTGTAGCGGTCTTCGGCGATCACGCGTTCGCTGATCAGAATCGAGTCTTCGAAGTTGTAGCCGTTCCAGGGCATGAACGCGACCAGCATGTTCTGGCCCAGGGCCAGCTCGCCGATGTCGGTCGAGGCGCCGTCGGCGATGATGTCTTCGACCTCCACCTTGTCACCGCGCTTGACGATAGGCCGCTGGTGGATGTTGGTGTTCTGATTGGAACGCTGGTACTTGATCAAGTTGTAGATGTCGACGCCGACTTCACCCGCCACCGTTTCCTTGTCATTGACGCGGATCACGATGCGGTTGGTGTCGACGTAATCGACCACGCCGCCGCGGCGAGCCGCGACCACGGTGCCGCTGTCCTTCGCGGCCACGCGCTCCACGCCGGTACCCACCAGCGCCTTTTCAGGGCGCAGAGTAGGCACCGCCTGGCGCTGCATGTTGGCGCCCATCAACGCGCGGTTGGCGTCGTCGTGCTCCAGGAAGGGCACCAGCGATGCGGCCACCGAGACGATCTGCGTCGGCGCCACGTCCATGTACTGGATGCGCTCGGCCGAGGTCAGAATCGACTCGCCGTTGTCGCGCGCGCTCACCAGCTCGTCGATCAGCTTGCCTTCGGCGTCTAGCGTGGCCGAAGCCTGCGCGATCACGTACTTGCCTTCTTCGATGGCCGAGAGGTAGTCGATCTGCTTCGTCACCTTGCCGTCGGCCACCCGGCGGTACGGCGTTTCAAGAAAGCCGTATTCGTTGAGCTGGGCGTAGAGGGCGAGCGAGTTGATCAGGCCGATGTTCGGGCCTTCCGGGGTTTCGATCGGGCAGACGCGGCCGTAGTGGGTGACGTGCACGTCGCGCACTTCGAAGCCGGCACGCTCGCGCGTCAAACCACCCGGGCCCAGGGCCGAGACGCGACGCTTGTGCGTGATCTCGGACAGCGGGTTGGTCTGGTCCATGAACTGCGACAGCTGCGAGGCGCCGAAAAACTCTTTCAGCGCCGCAGAAATCGGCTTGGAGTTGATCAGGTCGTGCGGCATCAGGGCTTCGGTCTCAGCCTGGCCCAAACGCTCCTTCACAGCCTTCTCGATGCGCGCCAGGCCTGAGCGGTACTGGTTTTCGGCCAGCTCGCCCACGCAACGCACGCGCCGGTTGCCCAAGTGGTCGATGTCGTCGACCTGGCCGCGGCCGTTGCGCAGCTCGACCAGGATCTTGACCACGTCGAGGATGTCGTCGTTCGACAGCGTCATCGGGCCTTCGGG
>SCSV01000220.1 GCA_004297555.1 Salinibacterium sp. | reverse complement strand
GCACCATGAACGACCTTTGCTTTCACTTCGGGGGCAGGTACTGGGACGTCGTTCGCAGCGACGTGGACGGTCTGTGGTCGCTTCTTACCCCCGTCGGCCGGGCCCGACGACGTTTTGATAGCCGGAACGAGGCGTGCCGCTACATGGCTCGTTTCCGCAAGGCGCTCAGCTACGTCCGCTCGGCGACCTACACCGCGGCTCAGATCGAAGAAATGCGCCGTGCGCACGACTTGCCGCCGGTCTGCCCCCACTGCGAGCACGACCGCTGGACCTACCAGATTCGCCACAACGCTTTTTCGTGCCAGCGGCACCGGGAATTTTTCCTCGACCGCAACGTTGTTGCGGCTGAGGGTGGAGGCGTAAAGTGACGGCGATGCTGTCGAGGGCTCTGCTGCGCGATACGGTCAAGCTGATGGTCGAGGTGAAGGCGGTTCAGCTCAAGGGCCTCGTCAAAGAACGCCTGCCCGGGCTCGTCGTGGCCGTCGCCGTCGGGCGTCTCTTGCGAGACATGGCGCTCTCCGAGCTGGGCTCGAAAGAGGCGCGGGCTCGGGCTGAGCTGATGTCGGCCTGCGCTTTTTCCGAAGAGCCGAGGATTCCGTCAGGTGCCGAGCTGAAGGTTGCTTCGATGTTGGCGGTCGGCAAGTCTGGCCCGACAGGCGTGGTGGGATGACCGAGAGCCCCGAGCCGGGCGCGCTGAGGGTTGCTGCGGCTGCGATCAGAGACATTGACGGCGAAGTCTTCACCGTGCCCCCGCCGGGGCGTCATCACGACGTGATTCGAATGATGTTCGAAAAGGGTCGCGAATGCCCGTCGCTCGACTGTCAGGGGTTCGTTCTTTCGGACGGGCGGTTCGCCTCTCGGAAGGCTGCCAAGGTGGTCGCCGAGGCGTCAGGCCAGCTTCTGCCGCGGGCCTCGCGCCTGCGCGAGCTGTTCAGCGAAGACGTATGGTGATCGCCCCTGGCTAGGCGTCGTTCGCCGCCCGGCTGGCCGGGCTGCCTTTGAGCACCGCCCCGAAGGTCAACGTCTCACCAGGGGCCAGACGTGGTCCCTGGTCGGTGCGCGTGAGCAACGAGCACACACCCATGGCGACGGCCTTGCCCTTGGCGTCGGCCTTCTTCCAGGACGTGAGGCGGAGCCCTTCGACGTAGTTGCCCCGCCGGAGCACCATCATGAGGCCCCACACGGTTGCCAGGTGCGAGAAGCCCTCGTCGGGTTGCCATTCGAGCAGGTGCGGGACCTTCTGGCCGTCGTTTATGATGAGACGCACCGGGCCCGACGGGTCGTTCGCCGGGGCGTCCCTGGTTTCGACTACGATCGCCTGCTGCGCTTGTTTGCTGGCCACTGGGGTTTTTCCTTGCTTCGCCCAAGTCGCGTAAACTCGACAGGGGTGAATCGATGGAGACTCAGGTAGCAGGAGCCACCACCGCACTCACGCGCGGGGTGGGTGACCTCTTCGACAAAGGGGTCCTCGGCATATTCTGCCTTTTCCTGATTTACGTTGCGGTGCACCTGTTCAAGGCACTGCGAGCGGAAGGCAAGGAGCACGCCGAAGAGCTGAAGCGGCTCAACAAAGAGCACGCCGACGAGCTGAAGAACGCTCGCGACGCGTACGACGAGGAGATGCGCGAGACGGTAAAGTCGCACCGGGAAGAGATGCAGGTCTTCCTGGAGCGGCACTCGACCAAGGCGGAGACCTGGGTCGCCCAGGGCGCCGAGATGACGGTGCGGTTCAACAGCGCCTTCGATCGCTTCTTGGCGGTCACGGAGGCCCTCGCCAAACGCAGCAGCAAGCAGCAGGCTCAGCAGCCATGACTGAAAAAGACGCGATTCCGGAGCCGGTGGTTGACGCCAACGATTCGGCGATTCCAGTAGCGGTGCCGACCGGGACATCGGGTGGGGTGTCGTCGCGCCCGCGGCGGGTGACCCCCGACCCCAACCGGCCGAAGTTGCCGGCCGAGTTCGAGGAGAAGCTGGCGCCGCTCGACGAGGCGTCGGCTCAGACGTACGACGGGATGGAAGACGCGGCCGAGCGTTTTCGCCGGTACGCGGAGGAGGACACGGGCGGGGTGGTACAGGGGCCGTTTGTCTTCACGGAGAGCCTGGTTTTCGACATCAAGGGCCGCCCGCCCGAAGGGGGAGCCCCGAAGAAAGAGGAGTGATGTGATGTTCCCCGTGTGGCGGCTGGTGAGCGTCGCCCTGGTAGCTGGGGGCGCGTTCGCGATGGGGTTTTGGTGGGGGCGGCGGGCGCTCGGATTGCGGACGTTGTTGCACGAGCTGCAGATGCACGACAGTCGCGGGTATGGGGAGTGGTCGCGCGGGATGCGAGCGCGAGTGAAAAAGGCGTTAGGGGGGTAGCTGGGCGGCGTTGGCTGCATCCTCAAGGCTCTTGACGAGCCTGCGAAAGCCGACGTCGAACGAAATCTTGGCTGACCATCCGAGCTTTTGAGCCGCGCGCTTGGGGTTCCCGATGAAGCTGGAGACCTCGTGTTTGTCGGCATAAGCGCGGGCGATCTTAGTCGGACGGCCGGCGCGGGTGGCAATCTCGTGCGCGAGCAAAGCGGCGGTGCCGAGGGTCGTCCCGACGCCGCTGGTGAGATGAACGGTGGGAATCTTCTCCAGGCCGGCGAGCAGCGCTTCGGCGACAAGGGCGATGCCGGCGGCGACGT
>SCSV01000219.1 GCA_004297555.1 Salinibacterium sp. | reverse complement strand
CCACCACCGGCGACGATGCCCTCTTCGACAGCAGCCTTCGCGTTGCGAACGGCGTCTTCGATGCGGTGCTTGCGCTCCTTGAGCTCGACCTCGGTTGCAGCACCCGCCTTGATGACCGCGACGCCACCGGCGAGCTTGGCGAGACGCTCCTGCAGCTTCTCGCGGTCGTAGTCGCTGTCCGAGTTCTCGATCTCGCTGCGGATCTGCTTCACGCGACCCGCGATGGCCTCGGTGTCGCCAGTGCCTTCGATGATCGTGGTCTCGTCCTTGGTAATGACGACCTTGCGTGCGCGACCGAGCAGGTCGAGCGTCGCGTTCTCCAGCTTGAGGCCGACCTCTTCGGAAATGACCTGGCCACCGGTGAGGATGGCGATGTCCGCGAGCTGGTTCTTGCGACGGTCGCCAAACCCGGGAGCCTTGACGGCGACCGACTTGAAGATGCCGCGGATCTTGTTCACGACAAGAGTCGCGAGCGCTTCGCCATCGACGTCCTCAGCAATGATGAGCAGCTGCTTGCCGGTCTGGATCACCTTGTCGACGATCGGCAGGAGGTCCTTGATGTTGGAGACCTTGCCGTTGACGATCAGGATGTACGGGTCTTCGAAGACCGCTTCCTGGCGCTCCGGGTCGGTCACGAAGTACGCCGACAGGTAACCCTTGTCGAAACGCATACCCTCCGTGAGCTCGAGCTCGGTGCCGAACGTGTTCGACTCCTCGACCGTGACAACACCTTCCTTGCCGACCTTGTCGATCGCCTCGGCGATGAGTGCACCGATCTCGTTGTCTCCCGCGGAAATGGATGCCGTCGCGGCGATCTCTTCCTTGGTCTCGATCTCCTTCGCACCGGCTACGAGCGCCTCGATCACGGCGGCGACGGCCTTCTCGATACCGCGCTTGAGGCTGATCGGGTCTGCGCCAGCGGCGACGTTGCGGAGGCCCTCGCGGACGAGCGCCTGGGCGAGCACGACCGAGGTCGTGGTTCCATCGCCGGCGACGTCATCCGTCTTCTTGGCTACCTCTTTGACGAGCTCGGCGCCGATCTTCTCGAACGGGTCATCCAGCTCGATCTCCTTGGCGATCGACACACCGTCGTTCGTAATGGTGGGAGCGCCCCACTTCTTCTCCAGCACAACGTTGCGACCGCGGGGGCCGAGCGTCACCTTGACGGCGTCGGCGAGAATGTTCAAACCGCGCTCGAGGCCGCGGCGGGCTTCTTCGTTGAAAGCAATGATCTTTGCCATGTGTGTTTCTCGTCCCTCCCGGACGTTGTACAAGCGAATTCGTTAGCACTCGAACTCTGCGAGTGCCAGACACAATCTTGGCACTCTGCCCCTGCGAGTGCAAGTGAGCGCGGCAGGCAGCGCGCGGCCGCGCAGCCAAGCTCTTGGATCAAGGGTGGGTGACGCCGAACCGGCTACGGCGCGGGAGTGGAGGTGGACGTCGCAGTTGGAGTGGGCACCGGGAAGTCCGCACCCAACACGATCGTGATCGGTGCGCCGGGGTAGACCGATTCCGGAACAAGACGAATGTCGCCGATGCCCATCGCCACTGCGAGTCCACGAGCGACATCCTCGTCGAGAGGGTTGCTGAAGTAGACCACTGTCTCATCGAGGTCTCTCTCGGCCGCGATATTCTGGCCCTGAATGGGCCAATGGGCAGCCGCTAGCTGCTTGCCGACAGTCTGCTCCAAGCCCACGATCGGGGTCGCGTTCAGCACGTCGATCTTGATGTGTCGGTTCTTGTCGATCGTGGTCGGATCGAGGATCGGGTCCATCGTCGGAGTCGGCGTCGGCGTTGGGGTCGGAGTCGGCGGCGGGTTCAGGAACGGAACCCCGAGGTCGATGTGAAAGACGTAGTTGAGCGCGAGAATGCCTCCCGCGGTGACCAGCGCCGTTGCGACCAGAACAGAGAGCAGGGTCAGCCAGGCGCCGCCGCGCCCGCGGGGGGCCCGATGCGCGCCGACGCGCTCAAGGTCAGCCGGCAACTGGTCGAACATGTCTTTCGGATGGGACGCCATTTAGCTCAATCGTTCGTTTCGTGAATTGGTCGGCTCGTCATGAATACTCGTTGCGCTATGGCAGTGGCGCGAGTGTCTCGTGCTCGCTGCAACCGCCTGACCAAGATCGGATCGTGGCGCAGAGCGCTGGGCGATTCGATCACGGCATTCAGCAACTGATAATAGCGGGCAGCAGTCAGACCGAACTCCGCCCGAATGGCTTCTTCTTTCGGCCCGGCGTGACGCCACCAACGGCGCTCGAAATCGAGGATGCGTGCGTCGCGAACTGGCAGCCCAAACGCCGGTTCGCGGTCTGGCTCCGGCTGAGCGGCCACGGTTCCTCCTCGCGCTGAGCCAATACTAGGGTTCGGTCCCACTGCTTGCTGGGTAACCCCTCGGAGTGTGGCGTTTGAGATGACACAACTTTGGGGAAAGCCGGGAACATTCCACCGAAGGCGCGAGTTTAAAGTTGCGGAAGCCTTCTTCCCAACCAAGGAGAGTGACATGAACTACCCAGTGACGAAGACCGAAGATGAGTGGCGCGAGGAGTTGGGGCACCGCTACCGCATTCTGCGGGAGGCGGGCACTGAGGGCGCCTGGACTGGCGCACTGCTCAACGAGAAGCGGCCCGGCACCTACTTGTGTGGGGCGTGTGGCGCAGAGTTATTCAAGAGCGGCGCGAAGTTCGACTCGGGTTCCGGTTGGCCGAGCTTTTTCGAGTCGGTGAATCCGGATGCCGTTGAGCTCAAGACCGACCTCTCGCACGGCATGAAGCGCACTGAGGTCTTGTGTGCGACGTGCGGTTCGCACCTCGGGCACCTCTTCGATGATGCGTACCAGACCCCCACCGGAGACCGGTATTGCATGAACTCGCTCTCGCTCGAATTCGAGCCTGAGAGCGAGTAGCGATCGCTTCGGCGCGGCGGCCCTTCGGCTGCCGCGCCTTTTGCATTCGTCAGCCGACTCGCCATGGCGCTCGCCTCGCTACTATTGACGAGGTCCACGCCTCCTTAGCTCAGTTGGCCAGAGCACCGCTCTTGTAAAGCGGGGGTCGTCGGTTCGAATCCGACAGGGGGCTCGTAAGAAGAGAGCCGACGATTCGGCTCTTTTCTTGCGAGCCCGTCTCTTTCACTCGGGCTCGGGTAACAACGACGCGAGCGCTCGGAGCGGCTCCTGATCTGTCCGTCGCCACTTCTGCCCCGGCGCGCCGCCCGGGCCGCGGCCGGCACCCGCTCGAGACTCTGGATTTGCAGGACACGCGAGGCGACATCAGGTGTCCTTCAAATCCAGAGTCTCTGAGCATCGGGTACCAGGCTCGAACCTAGACTTTCGGGATGACTACCCGCGTCTTTTACGAAGAGTGGCAGATGCAATGCTGCGGTACGCCATTCAGCGTTGGCGACTCTGTGTCGTGGACCGCAATCCCGGCCGGTTCCCATTTCGTTGAGGATTTCGGGTCCATCGAGGGAGCCGATATCGCTTGGTATGAAGAACATCACCAAGAACCAGGCACTCAAGTGGAAAGGGTTGGAGGCATGGTTGTGAGCATTCGCGCAATCAGGCAAGAGTTCGGACCTCTATCGCCGGACGACAAGGTTCTCGTACCCGTCGCCGGCGCGGTCTTGGCAACCGATCTCAGCTCGGCCAATGGGTGGGAGTCGGAATCAGATGACCCAGCACACCCTGACTACTTGTTCAGCGGGTACGTGGTCACGCTCGAATAGGCCGACGTATCGCGCGCACCCCGCGAGAAAGCGCACACAGGCACGAGTACCTCTTTTCAACGAGCCCCGTCGCCTTCACTGCGCTCGCGCAGGGCACGCAGAGCGTTGAAGATCGACACGAGGTCCACCAACTCTTGGATCCCCGCACCAACGGTCGCCGGGATCAACCCGAAAGCCGCGACTCCCATAAGACACACGCTCAGGGCGATCCCGAGCCAAATGCTTTGCAGGGCGATCCTGAGGGTGTCCTGACCGATCTCCACTGCTCGCGAGACAAGGGAGATATCGTCGACAAGGATGACGGCCGAGGCCGCTTCACTGGCAGCGGTCGCCCCGCGCGCGCCCATAGCAATCCCCACGTCAGCTGACGCAAGCGCTGGCGAATCGTTAACACCGTCCCCGACCATAAGTACGGGCCGTGCTTGGATACCCCGGACGGCATTGACTTTATCGATAGGAAGACAATTCGCCTGCACATCCGTAATGCCCAGGGAACGGGCTACCTCTTCGGCGACCTGCTGTGCATCGCCCGTGAGCATGAGAATGCGGGTTACTCCCCGGTCCTGAAGCGAGCGGATCATCTTGCCGGCGTTGGCACGAACCGCATCTTTCGCGATGATGCAACCTGCGAACCTGCGATCGACTGCCACGTAAATGGCAAGTTCCCCGCCTTCTTGTGAGACCTCGATAACGTCCGGCGCGACTTCTCTAATGAAAGCAAGGGTTCCGACGGCGACGGTGTGCCCGTCAACAATCGACTCGATTCCGCGCGCGGCCACCTCAATCGACGCGGCGACTGGCAGGAGAGTGATGCCTCGCTCCCGTGCCGCGGCAACCACCGAAGCTGCTAACACATGCGAAGAGGCCTGCTCGGCAGACGCGACGAGGGTGAGGAAGGCCAACTCGTCACCCGGCGCGACGGCGACGACTCGAGAGATTGTCGGTGTGCCGTGCGTGAGTGTCCCGGTCTTGTCGAAGACCGCGGCTCGGACTCTCGCGAGCAGCTCGAGCACGCCGCCACCTTTCATGATGACGCCGGTTCGAGCGGCACGGCTCATTCCGCCCATGAATGCCACGGGTGCGGCCAAGACAAGAGGGCACGGCGTCGCGAGCACCAAGACCTCGGCGAAGCGCACAGCGTCCCCCGACAAAGCCCAGGCAGCAGCTGCAAGCAGCAGCGAAGCGGCCGTGAATGGGACCGCATATCGGTCAGCGAGTCGCACGACCGGTGCCCGATTTGCTGATGCCTGCCGAACAAGCCCGACGATCGCCTGGTACTGACTGTTCACTGCCAACGCCGTGGCGACCAAGGTTGCCGAGGTGTTGCCGTTGATTGACCCGCTGAGTACCCGCTCCCCTGCGAGCCGAGTGCGTGGAAGGCTTTCCCCAGTCAGCGATGACTCGTCGAATTCCGCGGTATCAGACACGAGAGCCGCATCAACAGGAACGACCTCCCCTGAGCGGACAAGGATCGTGTCTCCGACCGCGACTTGCCCAACGGGGATGTCTTCCACCACCGAGGAACTAGCGACCAATCGGTGCGCCGTCCGGGGCTCCGTGTCGAGGAGAGTGCTGATCTCTCGCTCGGCACGCCCTTGCGCAAAGTCTTCGATTGCCTTGCCACCCGACACCATAAGAACGATGATCATGCTCGCGATGACTTCGCCCACCGCGACCGTAGCAACTATCGCGACAATTGCCAGAAGATCGATGCCCAATCGTCCCTGGCGCAGCTGGCGCAGCATCCCGACGCTTTCAACTCCAGCGATCAGAAGCGCGAAGACTGCGAAAAGCCAGCGCCCAACATCGCCGAAGCCGAGTAGCCAGAACCCACCGCCGATCGCCCCTGCGGCGAGAGTGAGGGTCACAATGCGATACCGCGACAACAACCGGTACGTGAATCGCCACTGTCGTTTCAGAATCATTCTTGGAGGTCAACCCCTCACTGAGGTTGCCGCGACCGAGAACCGAACCGAAGCATCCAGACCTCCACCAGGCCGCGGTTCGAGCTTTGCAGTGCCGCCGCTCGCGGTTGCGAGTTGGGCCACGATGGCGAGGCCGAGACCGCTGCCGCCTGGTCGCGAGCTCCCGCGCCAGAATCGATCGAAGGCCCGGGCGCAATCCTTGAGCGACATGCCAGGTCCCTCATCGAGCACGTGCACGACCACGTGGTCACCGTCGAGATCGACTCGAACCAGGATCGTGCTGCCACTCGGGCTCACCGACAGCGCGTTGTCGACGAAGTTGTCGACGATCTGCTCGGTCGCCATCGGCACGGTCTGGGCGAACGCCTCGGCCGGCCCCTCGAACCGGATGCGAACTTCCGACTCTTCGAGCAGGGGCAACCAATGCTCAAGCCGTGCGCGCGCGGCAGCGGCAACATCGACTGGCCCCGCGATCGATGTCGTGGCTTCGAGACGACTCAAGACCAGGAGGCCCTCGATGATCGTGCCCAAGCGGTCCGCCTCGCTCTCGGCCGCGGCGAGACGTTCCCGAGCGCCAGAGGGGTCCGTCTCGATCAGGTCGCGCGCGAGTTCGAGCTTGAGGCGCAGCGCGGTGAGGGGTGTGCGCAGCTGGTGCGAAGCATCCGATGCAAAGGCGCGCTGCTGGTCGATCAGCCCCTCGAGGCGTTCGGCCATCACATTGAAGGAACGCGCGAGTGAACGGAGTTCCGGGGCGCCCGACTTCTCGTCTGACCGCTCGTCCAGGTGTCCATCGGCGAGACGTTCGGTGGATGCCCGCAGTCGCCCAAGCCTGCGCGTCACTCCCGCGGCGACGATGTAGCCCACCACCCCCGCGAGCAGTGCCGTCGTCAGCGCAACGATCCACAGCTGGCGAAGCTGATCGGTAACCGCGCTGTCGACCACGCGCGCCGGGTAGGTAATGCGCACGGCGCCCAAAATCTTGTTGCCGTTCAACACCGGCACGGCCACATAGAGCAGGTTCTCGTGCAGGGTGCTCGAGTAGCGCGTTCCCGAGGCGACTTTCCCTCCGAGGGCCGAACGGATCTCCGGCCGCGATGAGTAGGGAGCCCCGACCTTCGAGTCATCGGCATCGCTCGTCACGATCGCGGTGCCGCGTGAGTCGACAACGATGACCCTCGCACCGCTCGCAACCTGATACCGGCGAGCAACGCTGGCGATGAGAGACGATGAGGTGTCACCCGGCGTTTCCAAGGCCTCCTCGCTCGTGCCGGCGATCACGAACGCGTCACGTTCCAGTTGAGCGACGATCCGATCGTGCTGCACTCGTTGCAGGTAGAAGCTCAACGGCACGTCTTGCACCAAGACAACCAGGAGCGTGGTGGCGATGAGCGCCGCCACGAGCCGCCATTTCATGCCGGTTCGCCGAACCGAAAGCCGACACCGCGCACCGATTCGATCCAGTCGGGATGCCCGAGCTTCTTGCGAATCGCCGCGACATGGGCATCCAAAGTCTTGGTCGTGCCGTACCAGGTCGTTTCCCACACGTCGTGGAGGATGTCGGAACGGCGAAAGACTGCGCCAGGCTCGGCACTCAAATACACCAGTAGGTCGAATTCCTTGGCGGTGAGGTGTATGGGAGCCCCGGCGAGCATGACCTTCTGGGCACGGATGTCGATCACGAGAGCGCCGAAGGTACGTGGTGTGCCCGGCTCCGCGACGGTGGAACTGGTGCGGCGCACAACGGCCCGGATGCGTGCCACCAGTTCGCGCATCCCGAACGGCTTCACGACGTAGTCGTCGGCTCCCATCTCGAGCGCCACGACCCGGTCGATCTCGTCGTCGCGCGCGCTCACCACAATGATGGGCGTGTGCGAGGCGGCGCGAATGGAACGGCAGACATCAGTGCCATCCATGTCGGGCAGGCCGAGGTCGAGCAAGACCAGGTCGGGCGAAAAGGAAGCCATGGCATCCAGGCCCGCGGCACCCGTGCTCACATGCAGCGAATCGATGTTGGCTTGCGTAAGGCCATCGAGAATACCGTCGGCGACCGACGCGTCGTCCTCGATCACCAGCACTCGCATGCGTCAATTGTGGCCGGGCCGGCGGCAGCCGCACAGCATGCCCGGAATCTTCGACAAATCTTGGATATCCATCGGACGCCCCTTTGATGACAACCTCATAGGTTTGCGGCATGAAAACTTCAGCAATAGTTGCACTGTCTATCGCCGGGGTGCTTGGCACCGCCGGCGCCGCCATGGCCGTGAACGGCACCATCCTCGAATCGTTTACACAGGCTCCCATCGGACAGGCGACAGATGTCCTGACGCCAGGATCGAACGAAAGCACGTCCGGCGACGACGCAACTGAGACTCCAGAACCGACTGAGACCCCTGAGCCCGGCGACGACAACGGTTCGGGCGACCAGTCCTCAACCAGCGGATCGCACAACGAGTCGGATGATTCCACCTCGAACTCCGGCGACTCGAGCGACGGCTCAACTGATGACGGAAGTGGCACTAGCGGGGGCGATGACGGCGGGTCCGACACCGGGGTTGATGACTAAGTCCCATCCCGCTGGGGGCTCGCGCATCCTTATCGGCATCATGTCGACGTTCGCCCTAGTAGGCGGAGTGGTGGGATTTCAGAACACGGCTGCTGCCCAGCTTGAAGCGCAAAGGCCAGCTGCCCCAACGACCACGGCAACTCCCACGACGGTTCCCACCGCCACGGCTCCACCCAAACCAACGCCGAAGTCGGTCGTCCACCACCCGGCGCCCGTGGTGAATACAAAGCCGCCTGCGCCAAGGCCAGCGCGGCCGAGCGGCACCACGGGCGGATCCGGCGGCTGAAATGCCGCCGCAAGCCACAGCGGGGGGGCAGTAGTGTTCGCCACGTCGCGTGAGGAGATCACAGCGCGTCGACCTCTCATGGGTGGGCACGGCACGGTAACCGTCATCGGCGGTTCGGCCGCCCTGGTCGACGAGGCCTTCGTACTCATCGAAACCTGCGAGGCCCTGTGGAGCCGATTCCTGCCCGCCAGCGATGTGACCCGGTTGAACTGGGCCGAAGGCGCTCCCGTCGAGGTCGACCCACTCACCATTCGACTGATCGAAGCGATGCGCGAAGGAGCTGCGCTCACCGGCGGAGACTTCGACCCCACACTCCTTCCTGACCTCCTCACTGCGGGCTATCGCGCCTCCCGAGTTTCACCGTCTCTCGAGACGACCCTGCCTGCGTCGGCAACTTCGCCAGGTCGCCTGGACGACATCGCGATCGAGGGAATGACGGTGCGGATGCCCGTCGGCACGACCCTCGACGCCGGGGGCATCGGCAAGGGACTCGCGGCCGACTTGGTGTGCGAGTTCGCCATGGCGCACGGTGCGGCGGGGGTGATGGCGGAACTGGGGGGGGACATCGTTGTCGCCGGTCGCGCGCCCGACAACCGGGCATGGCTGCTCGGCATTGAGGACCCGTTCGAGACGACCGAGCACCTGACAACAGTGTGTGTCGTGCGTGGCGCGATTGTCACGTCGAGCCAGCGCAAGCGCCGCTTCGGTGAACAGCACCACCTGATCGACCCGCGCAGCTCGACAAGCGCTGCCACGAGCATCCAGACCGTCACGGTCATTGCGGCCACTGGAGCCCGCGCCGAGGCCCTCGCGAAATCGGGCTTTCTCCGCGAGCCCGCCGAGTTTCTCGCCTGGTTGCCGACGGTCGGTGGCGCAGCACTACTCATCGATGCCGACGGCGCGCAGTATGTCAGCGCCAACTGGGAGCGCTACTCATGACGCTCAGCGATCCGCACCTCTGGTGGTACATCTCCCGCGCGAGCGCGCTGCTCGCCTGGGCCCTGCTCACGCTCAGCGTGGTGTGGGGCATCCTGCTCTCCACTCGCCTTCTTCGCCGCGTGGACAACCCGAGTTGGCTGCAAGACATCCACCGATTCGTGAGCGGCCTCGGCATCATCATGGTGCTGCTGCACATGGTGACGCTCATGCTCGACGGCTGGTTGCACCTCAGTTTCGCCCAAGTGCTACTGCCGTGGGGCAGCAGCTACCGGCCGTTGCCGGTGGCCCTCGGTGTGATCGCCTTCTATCTTCTGATCGCGGTGCAGGGATCGTCGATGATCATGCACCGGTTGCCGCGCAAGTTCTGGAAGGCCGTTCACTACGCCAGCTATGCCACCGTCGTGCTCGTGTCGTTCCACGCCGGGCTCGCCGGGACCGATGTCGGCTCGCCCGGATACCGAATTCTTGCGTACACACTCATCGGTCTCACCGCCGCTGCCACCGTTGTGCGCATCGCGGTAAGCAATCGCGCGCGCGCCGCGACGAAGGCTGAGGTCTGGGTGCCGCCGCGAGATCGAAGCCCTCGCGTCTCTCCGCCCGAGATCGACGCGCGAAGGATGATCGTGACCTCGACCGGATTTGTCGCCGAGAACGTGTTGCACTTGCGACTCGCACCACTGGATCGGCGCGATCTGCCGGTGTGGTACCCCGGAGCCCACATCACGCTGAACCTGCCGAGTGGCCTCGAACGGCAGTACTCACTGTGCGGCGACCCTGGCGATCGAGGGCACTACGACATTGCCGTGCTGCTGACCGAGAACTCGGCGGGCGGCAGCCTGCTCATTCACGAAAGCGTTGTGCAGGGCAGCAAGCTCACGGTCTCCAGCCCGCTCAACCACTTCGAGTTGGAACCCGCGCGGGACTACCTCTTCATCGCGGGCGGAATCGGCATCACTCCGATCAAGGCGATGATCGAGTCGCTGCCCGCAGCGCGCAGCTGGCGACTCATCTATGTCGGGCGAAGCCGCCGAACCATGGCGTTCGCGAAAGAGCTTGAGAAGCGCTACCCGGCTCGAGTTCTGATCCATGCGAGCGACGAGCACCACGCACGGTTGGCGTTCGACCAACTGAAGGTCTCGGACACAACCGAGGTGTATTGCTGCGGACCGGAGTCCCTGCTGGCATCCGTGAGCGAGGCGGTGCCGGTCGGGCGGCTGCACGTGGAGCGGTTCGTTCCGGTGACTCGGGAGGCGGGCATCCCGAATCATGAATTTCGCGTTCGATTCAGCCGCAACAAACGCGAGCTGACGGTGGGCGCCGAAGAGAACATGCTCGATGTACTGGAGGCGGGCGGGATGCCCGTGCTCGGGTCATGCCGCAAGGGCGTGTGCGGAACTTGCGAAGTGCGGGTGCTCGACGGCACGCCGGAGCACCTCGACTCAGTGCTGAGCGACCAGGAGAAAGACCAGCTCGGAGTCATGTACCCGTGTGTGTCGCGGGCACGTTCCGCCGAGCTGGTGCTCGACCTTTAATTCGTGGGCGTCGGTGTGGGGGTCGGCGTCGTGTTCTCGTTGAACGTCAGTCCAGCCGTGTGGATCACGAAGGTCTTGAACGCCTCGGCGTCGTTACCCGGGCCGGTGTACTTGATCCCGTTGACCACGACTGTCGGGGTGCCTTTGAACTCCCTGATGTCGGAGTTTGGAATGCCGTCGGCGCGCACACGCGCCGTCGCGTCCTTGACCCATGCTTTGAATTGCTGGTTGCGGATGCACGTGGCGATTGTGCCCGCCTTTTTCACTTGCGCTTGCTTGGTCAGGGCGATCAGCTGGTCATCCGTCAAACCTGGCGTCTGCTCTTGCGGTTGGTTTGCGAAGAGCAAGTTGTGGAACGCGTAGAACTCATTGGGCGAATAGTTCGCGATACAGGCGGCCGCGTTCGCGGCTCGCGTGGAGTACTTGGTGCCTTGCGAGTTCGGGTCGAGGATCGCGATGGGGTGAATCTCGACCGTAGCACCGCCATTCTCCAGCATGCCCGTGATGTAGGCGCCGTTGGTCGCCTCGAACTGGCCGCAGAACGGGCACATGTAATCGACGTAGATCTGCATGTCAATAGCACCTGGCGTGGTGTCTCGTTTGCTCGGGATCGGGGCCTCACCACTGGCGCGAGCCGGCGTCTGAATGGCGACCGCGCCCTGCTGGAGACGGATGCCGTCGCTGCGCATGTTGAGCGGGCCCGGTCCCGGAGGGGTAACGGTGGTGACCACGACAATGGCTACGATTGCGACGAAGGCAAGCACTCCGAGGATGATTCCGCCCTGCAGGTAGAGCTTGGACCGACGGTCCTTCTTCTTCTGCTCCTCGCGCAGTTCGCGAGCCTTCTCGCGGGCCGCTTCGCGTCGTGCGTTCTTGGTCACCCGACCATCACTGCCGTAGCTCAATGGAACCTCTTCACGTCGTTGTGCCCCGTCGAACAACGGGGCGCCTGGGAATTCTAGAAGGGTTGGCTGCGAAACGTCTAACGCCCCGCTGAACGCCCGGGATCGGCCTCGCGGAATCGCGCCCCCCAGACGAGTGCCATAATGACAACAGGTGGTCTCGACCATCTTCCATTCACAAAGGATCGTCCGGCACGTACCGCCGGTGAAGGAGCGCTATTCGTCATGGCCACTGTTACGTTCGATCAGGCGACACGCCTCTACCCCGGTTCGAACCGTCCCGCAGTGGACAGGCTCGACCTCGAGGTCGACGATGGCGAGTTCCTCGTGCTCGTCGGACCATCGGGTTGCGGCAAGTCGACCAGCCTGCGCATGCTCGCCGGCCTCGAAGAAGTTGACGAAGGTCGCATCCTGATCGGCGACACCGACGTGACGGATGTCGCGCCCAAAGATCGCGACATCGCCATGGTCTTTCAGAACTACGCGCTCTACCCGCACATGACGGTCGCCGAGAACATGGGCTTCGCCCTCAAGATCGCCGGCGTGCACAAAGACGATCGTGCCGCCCGTGTGCTCGAAGCGGCCAAATTGCTCGACCTCGAGCCCTACCTCGACCGCAAGCCCAAGGCCCTTTCTGGCGGGCAGCGGCAACGCGTCGCAATGGGTCGCGCGATCGTGCGCCAACCGCAAGTGTTCTTGATGGACGAACCGCTCTCGAACCTCGACGCCAAGCTGCGCGTGCAGACCCGCACCCAGATCGCCTCCTTGCAGCGGCGGCTCGGCGTCACGACCGTGTATGTCACGCACGACCAGACCGAGGCACTCACGATGGGCGACCGTATCGCAGTGCTCAAGGACGGCGTTCTGCAGCAAGTCGGCACCCCGCGCGATCTCTACGAAGACCCACAGAACGTGTTCGTCGCAGGCTTCATCGGCAGCCCGGCGATGAACTTGTTCGACGCGGATGTCGTCGAAGACGGCCTGAAGTTCGGCACCGCAGTGGCCCGCGTCGACCGCGCAACGCTCGCCTCAGCTGGTCCGAAGGTCACCATCGGCGTGCGTCCCGAAGACGTCATCGTCTCGACCAACGGCGAAGGACTCCCCGTCACCGTCGATGTCGTCGAAGAGCTCGGCGCAGACGGCTACCTCTACGGGCACAGCATCGTCGACGACAAGCGCGTCGACATCGTCGTTCGCGTCGACGGTCGATCCCACCCCCTGCCCGGCGACCGCATCCTGATCACCCCGCAGCCCGACCACATCCATGTGTTCGACACCGAGTCGGGTCTTCGCTTGAGTTCGAGAACGGTTCCTGCGAGCGCTTGACTCTCGCACTCGTGAGCGCGGCGGCCCGGGCATCCGGCGCCGACTGATTTAGCGGGATGCTCTCAGGCGAGCGATCTCGTACAGGGTCACGCTCGCCGCGATGCCGGCGTTGAGCGACTCGGTCGCCGCGCTGATCGGGATCGAGACGACCGCGTCGCAATTCTCTGTGACGAGCCGCGAGAGGCCCTTTCCCTCGCTGCCGACGACGACGAGCACTGGTTCGCGCGCGAGCTTGAGGTCGGGTAGCGACACGTCGCCGTCGCCGTCGAGGCCGAGCACGAAGACGCCGCGATCCTTGAAGGCCTTGATCATCTGGGTGAGGTTCGAGGCCATCGCCACCGGGGTGCGTGCCGCGGCGCCTGCCGAGGTCTTCCACGCCGAGGCAGTGAGTCCGACCGAGCGCCGTTGCGGCACGATCACCCCGTGGCCACCGAAAGCAGCCACCGAGCGGATGATCGCGCCCAGGTTGCGCGGGTCGGTCACGCCGTCGAGCGCCACGAGCAGCGGCACCTGCCCGCGCGAGACCGTCTTGTCGAGCAACTCCATCGGGTGCGCGTACTCATAGGG
>SCSV01000218.1 GCA_004297555.1 Salinibacterium sp. | reverse complement strand
GCCTCGGCAGCGCTCGGCAGGCTCTCCGGTTCAGGCAGATCGCTCGGCATCTCGGCCTGGTGCTCGAGTCCCTCGTCAACATCCTGGAACGAGGCGATCATCGACAGGATGGGCAGCCCGTTCTGATAGGCCTGCGTGCGTCGGGTCGAGAACGAGCGCCCGTCATGGATTCGATCGACCGAGAAGGTGATCGGCAGCGTCGCATCCCCGGGACGAAGGAAGTAGCCGTGGGTTGAGTGGACGAAGCGATCGTCGCCGATCGTGCGCTGGGCGGCGACGAGTGCCTGGGCCATCACTTGTCCGCCGAAGACCCGCCCGAGGGGCGTCGGTTGACTCGGCCCGGTGAAAATGTCTTCCGAGGTTCGTGCGCCGGTGTCGGTGAGATCGAGCGCTGCGAGAAGGCCAGACAGCGGGTCGCTCATGCCCTGTAGTTTAGAAGACCTATGAGCCGAACATTCACCCTTGTGGACTCTCTCGCCCTCGGCGATTTGCACGTGTTTCTCGGGCGCGCCGTGCGCGTGGAGGACGGCTCTGTGCGCCTCATCGCGGGCAACGGCGTGCTCGCGGTCTATGTGTCGGTGCTGCATCCGGCTGGTCTGCTCGACGACAGCCCGACGGTGCTGGGCTTACGCACCTTCGCCCTGGTTGGCGACGACGAGTTCGACGCGGTCGTTCCGGTGCGCTCGCTGCTGGCCCGTGTGGAGGGGCAACTTGCCGGCGCTGGCGACGAGGTCGGAGAGCCGATCGTCGTGAACCTCCCGATGGAGGTGAACACGGTGAGTTGGACGGCGATTTCGCCACCCAAGGGCGGCTGGCTTGCCATGCAGTCCACTGAATGGAATGTTCTGGATGCCGCGGCCCGCGCCGGCATCGATGAGGTCGCGACAGCGATCCCCAGCGGCACTGGCGAGCAGATCGTGCAGAAGGTGCGTTCCGAGATTTGGGGCCGGCCCATTCGCGGACTCGACTTCGTGCCAGCCGGTGCTGCCTTCGCGGCGTTGAGCCTCGGATTCCTCGGTGAGGGCGATGATGTGTCGATCTACGAGTCCGGCCCGTGGACGCGTCTCACGACAAAGCGCGGCCACGTACTGGTGAAGCGCCGCGCCTGGGCGATCGCCCGCTAGTAGCTCGAGTAGTTCTGCGAGAACGAGCTCATCATCTCGGTCATCATCCAGCCCACCCAGACGAATTCAAAGATGAAGATCGTGACTATGACTGCGATGGCAACCCACATCATGCCTAGGCCGCGGCCCGTTCTGCGGTTGGCGACCACGGCTCGCCCGATGACGTAAACCGAATTTGCCAGGATGACCCATGCGAAGTGGAACGGTCGCGGAACTCCCGCAAGTTTCAGCGCTCGCCAGTCGAGGTAGGCGAACCAGATGGTCAGGCCCCAGAGTGCCCATCCGCCCAAAACGGCGGTCAAGTATCCAGGGGACGTCAGGAAGGCCATCTCAGCTCGCATCGAACTCGATGGATCGGCCATCAAGCCGTTGAAATAGGACCCCCAGTCAACGAGTAGCAGCGACAACATCGAGACCAGCGGTGCCAGTGCGATAATCCAGATCCACGCCGTGCCGACTTTGGTGCCCTCGGGCGCCTTGAGCACTTCGGTGACCGAATACGAATCCTGAAAATGGTCGGTCCAGTTGAAGCCGTCCCACCAGCGATTGCGCTGGCTGCCCGCAGGGTCGAGGTACCAGCCGGGTGGAACGGAGGGGGTGGTGGCGTTGGTCACGTCGGGTCCTTTCGACCGGCCGGGTTCGGGATGCCACGATCCTATCGGCGCGTGACCACCTAACTCACTCGTCGAAGGTGTTCACCATTGCGTGGGCGGCGCGGTCCAGATAGGCCCAGAGCGTCGCATCCTGAAGCGGCGAAAGCTCGAGGGTGTCGAGCGCGGCGCGCATGTGCTTGAGCCAGCGGTCGCGCGCGTCGGGGTTGACCTTGAACGGCTGGTGGCGGATGCGCAATCGCGGGTGGCCGCGCTCCTCGCTGTAGGTGACCGGCCCGCCCCAGTACTGCTCGAGAAACCCGGTGAGGCGCTGGATGGCGCCCTCAAGGTCTTCTTCTGGATACAGGGGGAGCAGCACTTCATCGGTTTTGATGCCCTCGTAGAACGCCCGCACGAGCTTCTCGAAGGTCGCGCGCCCGCCGATCTCTTCCCAGAAGTTACCCTGTGCGGCTTCGCCTCCGGCGCTGAGCCGCAGGGTTACCGGGTTCGGTTCGTGCCCGCTCATGGCTTGGCCTCGTTGCTCCGTGTGCGACCGCGCGGTTTCGGGCTGGGCGCGCCTTGCGAGCGATTGCCGATGCGCAGAATCTCGCCATTTCGCACGAACCACAGCGTGCCCTCGTCGTCGCGAAGGCGCGTCACTTGAATGCCGACCGCTTCGACGGTTCCGGTAGCGAACCCGAGGTCGACAACGTCACCGACGCCGAGCTGGTCTTCGGCGACCATGAACAATCCGTTGAGCACGTCTTTGACGACGTTCTGAGCGCCGAAGCCAAGGCCGGCGCCGACTGCGGCCGTGATCAGGGCGAAGGCACCGGTCGCATTGGGCACGAGCTCGTTGAACATCAAAAGCACTGCAACGATGATGATCGCGGCGGTGAGTGTGTTGCTGAGAACGCTACCGAGGGTGCGCGTGCGCTGTACGACTCGAGCGGTGGCGAGCGGCGAGGTAGGTGCAGCTGGGGCATCCGCCGATTGAATTCGCGTCGCTCCGTTGACAATGCGCTCAACGACGCGCCGAATCACTGCGAGCAGGATGGCCCGGAACAGGATCGCACCGACGATCACCCCGACCACGGTGATCAGGGTCGAGTAGGGCGCGAGTATCAGCCAAAAGGCATTCCAGTCCATAGCCCTTCAAGCCTAGACTCGCGAACTCGTGCTAGCCCCGATCGCGCGCCTGCGCCTTGAGCGCTCGCTCCACACCCGCGAGGTTCTCGATCACCATGCGTCGTAGAGCAGCGGGTGCCGCGGCGTTGGCGTCGAGCCAGGATCGCGTGGCATCTGCAAGAGAGGCGGATGCGAGTGGTGCCGGATACAGGCCCGGCACGATGTACTCAGCGATCTTGTAGCTGCGGTGAGCCCAGACGTCGTTGATTGCCGCGAAGTACGGCTCGACGAGGACATCCAGGCTCGAAGGATCGTTGACGTGCAAGTAGCCCATCGTGACGTTGCGCACGATCGCATTGGGCAGAGTGCCATCGCCGATGAGTGAATCGAACGCCTGTCGCTTCAGGCGCGGGAACGTGGCGCGCGCTCGGGCCGCAGCCTGCTGACCGTTCGCCGTGTTGTCGTTGGCGAGCGCCGCATCCACAGCGGCCTCGGTCGTCGCCCCGTTTAGAGCAAGGCCTTCGAGCAGTTCCCAGCGAAGGTCGGTGTCGATCTCCAAACCCTTGAGGCCGATTGAGCCGTCGAGCAAGCCGTTGAGGGTCGCGACATGCGAAGGGGTCGAGGCGAGGTGCGCGAAGAATTTCACGAACTGGAACTGCGCGTCGGAACCCGAGTCCGCACCGAGGGAGAGTTGCCACAGCTCGTCGCCGACCAGCTCGATGGTCTGAGCCCGGCCCGCAGGATCCACGTACTGCTTGGCGACCAAAGAGAGTTGTGAGAGGGTGCTGCGAATCGTGGTCGACTCGGTCTCAGCCGCGATGTTGCCGAGCACGAGCCGCACGTAGTCGGAGGCCGCAATCTCGGCGTCGCGCGTCGCATCCCACGCCGCGCCCCACACGATCGACCGCGCTAGCGGGTCATCAATGTCGTCGAGGTGCTCCATGGCGATAACGAGCGAGTGCTCGTCGAGCCGGATCTTCGCGTAGGTGAGGTCCTCATCGTTGACGAGCACCAGATCAGGCCGGTCGAGTCCCACGAGTTCGGCGACGTCAGTGCGCGGGCCGTCGACGTCGATCTCGACGCGGTGATCGCGGCGCAGTTTGCCGCTGCGAACGTTGTAGAAGCCGATCGCGAGGCGATGCGGCCGAATCGTGGGATGCTCCTGCTCGGCTTCTTGAAGCACCGCGAAGCCCGCGATCGTGCCGTCGTCGTCCACGGTGATCTCCGGCCGGAGGGTGTTCACGCCCGCGGTCTCGAGCCAGAGTTTGCTCCACGAGGCGAGGTCGCGGCCGCTCGTGGCCTCGAGTTCGGTGAGCAGATCGCTCAGCTCAGTGTTGCCGAACTGATGTTTGTCGAAGTAGGCAGCAACCCCGGCCATGAACGCATCCAGGCCCACCCAGGCGACGAGTTGCTTGAGCACCGAGGCGCCTTTGGCATAGGTGATGCCGTCGAAGTTGACCTGCACGTCTTCGAGGTCGTTGATCGTGGCAACCACGGGGTGGGTCGAGGGCAGCTGGTCTTGCTTGTAGGCCCAGCTCTTCTCCATCGCCTGGAACGTCGTCCACGCCTCGTGCCATTCGGTCGCCTCGGCGGTGGCGAGCGTCGACGCCCACTCGGCGAAACTCTCGTTGAGCCACAGGTCGTTCCACCACTTCATCGTGACCAGGTCGCCGAACCACATGTGTGCGAGCTCGTGCAAGATCGTCACGACGCGGCGCTCGCGCACGGCATCCGTCACCTTCGAGCGGAAGACGTAGGTCTCGGTGAAGGTCACTGCACCGGCATTCTCCATCGCCCCGGCATTGAACTCGGGCACGAAGAGCTGGTCGTACTTCTCGAACGGGTAGGGGTACTGAAAGTGCTTCTCGTAGAACTCGAAACCCTGCCGCGTCTTCTCGAAGATGTACTCGGCGTCGAGGAACTGGTTGAGCGATTTGCGGGCAAAAATGGCGAGCGGGATGACCCGGCCATCGCTCGACGTCAACTGGTCGCGCACCACGTCATACGGCCCCGCCACCAGCGCGGTTACGTAGCTGGAGAGCACAGGCGTGGCAGCGAACCGCCAGGTGGCGCGTTCCCCGTCGACCAGGGGATCAGGCGTCGGCGAATTGCTCACCACCTGCCACCCGGCAGGGGCCGTGACGGTGAACTGGAACGTCGCCTTGAGGTCGGGCTGCTCGAACACGGCGAAGACGCGGCGCGAGTCCGGCACCTCGAATTGTGAATAGAGGTAGACCTCGTCATCGACGGGGTCGACGAAGCGGTGTAGCCCTTCGCCGGTGTTCGTGTACGCGGCGTCGGCGGCAACAGTCAGAACGTTGTCAGCCGCCAGGCCATCCAACTGGATGCGCACGCCATCGCTCACTTCCGCCGGGTCGAGCGCGACGCCATTGAGCGTGACCGAGTGCACGGCACTCGTGATCGCGTCGATGAACGAGGATGCCCCGGGCGTCGCCGCGAAGCGCACCGTGGTCGACGTCGCGAAGGTCTCCGGGCCAGTCGTCAGGTCGAGCGAGACCTCATACGAGCTGACATCGATGAGCGACTTGCGCTCCTGGGCCTCAGCCCTCGTGAGGTTCTCTCCTGGCACAGCGCTCTCCTGCGGTCCGTCGGCGGGGTCGGAATGCCAGCCTAATGGCCCGGGGATCAGCGGCTTCTAGACTGGGCGCATGCGCATCCATATCGCCACGGATCATGCCGGACTTGAGCTCAGCAAAGAACTGCAGCAGCACCTGAGCGAGGCGGGGCACGAGGTTGTCGACCACGGCCCGGCCTCCTACGACCCGCTCGACGACTACCCCGCGTTCTGCATCAGCGCGGCGCTCGCCGTTGTGGCAGACCAAGCCGCGGGCATCCCGTGCCTCGGTGTTGTGTTCGGCGGATCGGGCAACGGCGAGCAGATCGCGGCCAACAAAGTGCTCGGCGCACGGTCCGCACTCGTCTGGAGCGAAGACACCGCGGTGCTCGCGCGACAGCACAACGATGCGAACGTCATCTCGATCGGAGCGCGCCAGCACACGACGGAGGAGGCGAAGCACTTCATCGATCTGTTCATCGCCGAACCGTTCTCGGGCGACGAGCGCCATGTTCGTCGCATCGCGCAACTGGCGGAGTATGAGACCACGGGCTCGATCGCGGGCCACACGATCGATGCCTGAGGGTCACTCCGTCCACCGCATCTCGCGGCAGTTCGCGCTGCATTTCGTCGGCAAGAAGGTCAGCGCGTCTTCCCCGCAAGGTCGGTTCGCCGCGGGGGCCAAGAAGCTGGACGGCCACACCATCACCGCGTCGAAAGCGGTCGGCAAGCAGCTCTTCCTCGAGTTCGACAACGGGCTCTGGCTGCGGGTGCACCTTGGCATGTACGGCGCGTGGGATTTCGCGGGCGACATCACGGCCGACGCCACGATGGCCTCGGCGAACGGCCGAATCGGCCAGACTAACCAGCGCGGCACCGTCGTCGGCGCGCACGAGGATTCGCTCAGCAGCATCGGAGCGCCCCGCCGCACCCGGTTGCGTATGGCCGAGCAGGAGAAGCTCGAAGAGCCGGTGACCACCTTTCCTCCCGAGCCGGTGGGGGCAGTACGAGTGCGTCTTCTGACGGATGCGACGTGTGCCGATCTGCGCGGCCCGACCGCCTGCGAGGTGTTGCGGCCCGACGAGGTTCAGGCGATCGTTGATTCGCTCGGGCCAGACCCCATCGTCGATCCCGAGCCAGAGGCCGAGGACCGGTTCGTGGCGAACGTTCACAAATCCAGGACACCAATCGCTCTGTTGCTGATGGACCCGTCCGTCGTGAGCGGCATCGGCAATGTGTATCGCGCCGAGTTGTTGTTCCGGGCGAAACTTGAGCCACACACGCCGGGGCGCTCGTTGTCGGAGCAAACCGTTCGGGCCCTCTGGCGCGACTGGAAGAAGTTGCTCACCATTGGTGTGCAAACCGGTCAGATGATGACGATGGACGATCTCAGCGAGGAGCAATACAACGCTGCGCTCGCGAGTCGGGATGACCGGCACTGGGTCTACCACCGGCTCGGCAAACCCTGCCGCCTGTGTGGAACGCTCATCGTGATGGAGACCATGGCCGGGCGGCGGCTGTACTACTGCCCGAAGGACCAGGCCTAGAGTACGCGCGACAACGAGAGGGGCCTGGCGTCAGGCCCGCTCGCTAGGAGCAATCAGTACGAGTGGCGGCTGGACGAGCG
>SCSV01000217.1 GCA_004297555.1 Salinibacterium sp. | reverse complement strand
GTCGTCGATCGAGTGCTCGGCCGTGTTAAAGGTCGACGTCGGGGTCGAGGTTGGCGTGGGCGTCGGGGTCGGGGTGAACGTGGGGCTTGGGGTTGGCGCTGGCGCGTGTGGCTCGAGAATTATGAACGCGGCGACGACTGCGGCGACGACGACCAGAGCCAGGGCAGACAACAGGATGGCGTTGCGGCGGCGACGGGCGGTTTTCGCGGCCCGATTGCGCGGGCGGAGTTCAGACACGCATCGATCTTAGGGGCCGACGCTCCGACGATGCCGCGCTGGCTGGCATCCCCGCTGCGGTGGGTGTAACTTTGCACTTCACGCAAAGTTTTTGTCGCAACCGCTTGCTCGAAGAGGAACCAATGTCACGCGTCGAATCCAAAGGTAAACAGCAAGCACAAGCCATCGCCGACGCTGGCGGGGTGATGACGCACCGGCAAATTCTGTTCGTAATCTTCGGGCTGATGGCGGGGATGTTCCTCTCCGCGCTCGATCAGACCATCGTCGGCACCTCGATGCGCACAATCGCCGACGACCTCGACGGCCTGAGCCTGCAGGCCTGGGTGACCACGGCGTACCTCATTACCTCGACGATCGCGACGCCCATTTACGGCAAGCTCAGCGACATCTTCGGGCGGCGGCCGCTCTTCATCATTGCCATCGTGATCTTCCTGGTCGGCTCGGTCGCCGGAGGATTCTCGACGTCGATGTACGAACTCGCCGTGTTCCGCGCAATACAGGGCCTCGGTGCCGGTGGTCTCATGGCTCTGCCGCTCGCGATCATGGGCGACATCCTCGCGCCCCGCGAGCGCGCCAAGTACCAGGGCTACTTTCTTGCCACATTCGGCATTTCCAGCGTTATCGGTCCGCTCATCGGCGGCCTTTTCGCCGGCTCACCCGAGATCCTCTTTATCACCGGATGGCGCTGGGTCTTCCTCGTGAACTTGCCCGTCGGTGCCGCAGCGCTGGCGATCGTGCTGCGCTTCTTGCACATCCCGCACACTCGACGCTCGGTGCGGATCGACTGGTGGGGGGCAGCAACCGTCGTCATCACCCTCGTGCCGTTGCTGCTCGTGGCTGAGAAGGGCCGCGAGTGGGGTTGGGCCTCGGCCGGCTCGCTCGCGTGTTACGTGATCGGCGGACTCGGGGCCGCCGCGTTCGTGCTGAGCGAGAAGCTCATGGGAGACGATGCTCTCATCCCGCTCAAATTGTTCAAGAACGCAACCTTCTCTATGGCGACCGTGCTCGGCGTGCTCGTCGGGTTCGGCATGTTCGGCGCGATGATGACGATTCCGCTCTACTTGCAACTCGTCGACGGGGTGACACCGACCCAGAGCGGGTTCCTGATGATTCCGATGATTCTGGGCCTCATGATCTCCTCGATCGTCAGCGGCCAGGTCATCGCGCGCACCGGCCGCTACCGCGTGTTCCCCACAATCGGCACGCTGTTCATGTCGGCCGGTTTCTTCTGGTTCACCTTCGTAACCGCCGACAAGCCGCTCTGGTTCGTGATGATCGGGATGCTGCTGGTGGGGCTCGGTCTCGGCCAGCTCATGCAGACCCTCACCATCGCGAGCCAGAACTCTGTCGGCCCGCGGGACATCGGGGTCGCCACGAGCTCGTCCACGTTCTTCCGGCAGATCGGCGGCACGCTCGGTACCGCGGTGCTGTTCTCGGTGCTGTTCACGCGCATCCCAGACACGATTCGCGAGGCCTTCGCCGATTCGAGCGTGATCAAGGGCATTCGCGCAGCGTTCAATGACCCTCGGGTGCTCGCCGATCCGAATAACAAGCACATCATCGACCTCCTTCAGCAGGGGCAGGGCGGCGGCGGCACGGTCGGCACTGCGCTCGATGGCGATACCTCGTTTCTGAACCATTCCGACCCGCGGCTCGCCGCGCCGTTCTTGGAGGGGTTCTCGAATGCGGCGGTCACCGTCTTCTGGGTGGCTCTGTGCGTGGTGCTGATCGCTGTCGTGCTGAGCCTGTTCTTGAAGGCGACCCCGCTGCGCACCAAGTCGGCGCTGCAGGAGAACGCGGCCGCCGACGCTGCCGTCATGGCACAGAAGGCCGCCAACGAGACGGGCTCACCGGTCGCGCCTGACGCGTCTGACTCCCGCTGAAACCAGGCGCCTGGCTAGGCTTGGGGGCGTGAGCACCGAAGTTCTCAACGACCCGAGCATGAATCGCTACGAGTTGTTGATGGACGGCGAGCGCATCGGAGCCACCGACTATCAAATTCGCGATGACACGATCGTCTTTCTGCACACCGAGATCGACCCCGAGCATCGCGAGCACGGGCTGGGAAGCGAACTCGCTCGCGGCGCTCTGAACTTGGTGCGGGCCGAAACCGATTACCGCGTGGTGACCCGCTGCCCGTTCATGGCGGCGTGGGTGGCGAAGCATCCCGAGTATCAGGATCTGCTGAGCCGCTAGGGCTCTTCTTGGGGTTCCTTCACCAGGTGGGCGTCCAACCAGGCGACGAGGTCTTTGATCACCTCGTCGCGATTGGTCTCGTTGAAGATCTCGTGCCGGGCCTGCCGGTACACAACCGCCTCGACATCGGTTAGGCCCGAGCGCGACACATAGGTCGAGGCGAGCTTCGAGACACTGGCCTCTCCGCCGAGCGAGTCCTCACTGCCGATCATGATGAGGAGCGGGATGTTGCGCTCAAGATTGCGCGCGGGCCGGCCAAGCAGTCGCAGGCCGTCGATGATGCCGAAGAGTTTGCGGGCATCGGCATAGAAGGTCAGGGGGTCTTTCACGAACTCCTCGGCAACCGCTTCGTCGCGACTGAGCCACTCGAATCCGGTGGTGCCGAGGTGTTTGTGCTTGGCATTCAGGTGGCCCGCGTTCATGTGCCGCAGTGATCGATAGGCGGTGCCGGTGAGCACGACGGCGTCGTAATCCACCGAGAACTTGTTGATGACGGTCTGCACCATGAGCGAGCCCCAGGAATGCCCAAGCAGCACTAGCGGTGAATCAGGATGCTCGGCATGGATGATCGCGGAGAGGTGGCGCACATCGTTCGTCGCCGCACGGAGTCCGCCATTACCGAGCCGTCCGAGCTTGCTTGTGTCGTCGTCGTACTGTTCCATGCCGGTCGCGCCGTGACCGCGATGGTCGTCGGCGTAAACGGTGTAGCCGGCAGCGACAAGCTTCTGGGCGAAGCGCTCATAGCGCAGCGCGTGGTCACCGAGCCCGTGCGTGAGTTGCAGCATCCCCTTCGGCTCAGGGGCCTCCCACACGTAATAGTGGATACGCACCCCATGCGCGTCAACATACGAGTGATTGCTTCGGGTCACCGATGACTTGCCCAAGCAGCCTCCTCGTTGAGGCAATAGTAGAGCTCGTGGCGCCCTGTTCTGGTTAGGCCTCGCGCGTGATTTCGACCGTGACGAAAAGGGTGGAACCGAAGGGCCCGGCATAGACCCCGCGCAGGGGCGGCACGTCGTTGTAGTCGCGGCCGCGAGCCACCAGAACATGCCGGTCGCCGATCTCAATCTGGTTGGTCGGGTCAAACCCGCGCCAATCGTCACCGCAGAACCACTCCACCCAGGCGTGCGATTCGCCCTTGACCGTTTCACCGAGCACGGCGTTAGGGCGTGGGTGCAAGTAACCCGAAACATATCGGGCCGGGATGCCCGCGGACCGCAGTGCTCCGAGCGCCAAATGGGTGATGTCTTGGCACACGCCCTTGCGCACCGCCCAGGCTTCGGCCGCCGTCGAATGCACCCCGGTGACGCCCTGCATGTATTCGACCGATCGACCGATCTCGGTACAGATTTCGAGAGCTGCCGCGCAGGCGTCGTCGGTATCCGAGGCGATGCGCCGGGCCAGCTCGACGAGTTCGGCCGGCGGAGCGGTGCGCCGGGTCTGTTTGAGCTGCTCGACCGTCTCGGTGGTGCGCTCGACTGCCCCGGCGAGCTCTTCCCAGCCGATCTTGCTGTCGCTGTGCACGCGAGCGCGCACCTCGACCAGGCTGGTCGCGGTCAGGGCTAGCTCTTTGTGCGGGGTGAGGATCTCGAACGATGAGACGCGCGAACCCCAGTAGTCCACGTAGTTGTGATGGCTGGAGATTGGCAGGATCTCGAGGTTGGAGAAGAGCACGAGCTGTCCCTCAGCGCTGACCGGAAGCATCCGCGCCTCGTTGTAGGACGCGGTGACGTCTCCCCCGTAGTGGAACCCCGTCATGTGCTTGATGCGTAGTCGGTTCACGTCGTCTCGCCAACCCAGCTCGGAGCCGCATTGGTGGGGAAGTAGCGTTGACGAATCGCCTCGGATGCCGCGCTCGTCGCCGCTTGCACGTTGTCCATGTGCACGGTGAGGTCGTCGATGATCTCAGCAATCGGCCGATACTCGAGCTCGCTGCGAATCTGGCCGAGCAGGCGCTGCGCCTGGTCGGAGACTCCGACACGATCGCTGCGCGGCTCGATCTCGCGCATGCAATTCTCGGCCCGAGTCACCGAGAACAAAATGCTGCGCGGGAAGAGCCGGTCGAGCAGCAGAAACTCGGCCGCGTTGCGCGCGCTCGGCACGCCCCGGTAGGTGCGCAGGTACGCCTCATAGGCGCCGCACGACCGCAGAATCGTCGTCCACGAGGGGCCGCTCGCCTCGGTGAGCGACCGTGTCGCGAGCAACCGCGCGGTCATGTCGGCGCGCTCGATACTGCGCCCCAGGGTGAAGAACTGCCAGGCCTCGTCCCGGCTCGTCGCCGATTCGATGATCCCCACCGCTAGCGCTGACCGCTCCCGAACCCAGGCGAAGAATTCGTGCACCTTGTCGCTTGACACTTTGCGGGGCATCCGGGCCCTCGTCGTGTTGAGACACTCCCACAACTCGGTCGAGACGATCTCTCGCGCGCGCCTCGCGTTTTCGCGGGCCGCCCCGAGCGAGTAGGCGATGGATGCCGGTTCCGAGCGGTCCACGGCGAGAATCGCGAGCACGTCCTGCCGCGTGAGCGTGACATCTTCGGGAGCCTCGCTGCCCATGACGCTCAGCAGTGAGCGGCAGGCGAGGTCTTCCTCGATCCAGGGGTCCTCGAGCAATAGCTGCAGGTGAACGTCGAGGATGCGCGCGGTTCCGTCGGAGCGCTCGATGTAACGACCGATCCAGAACAGGCTCTCAGCGATGCGGCTCAGCATGGTTCGACCGCCGACTGCTGCTGCTGCTCTTGCTGGCCGTGGTCTTGCGGGCGATCGCGAGGGCCATGGTCTTGGTGGCCGTCGTGCTCCGGGTTGATGATCGGGATGGCCTGAGTCGCCGAAGCCTGACCGGCGACGAGCCCCTGGATGCTGTGTCGGGAGATCTCCACCGAGTCGTGGCCGACCACCCAGGTGTCTTTCGAGCCGCCGCCCTGGGAGCTGTTCACGACCAGCTCGCCTTCGGGGAGCGCCACGCGCGTGAGACCGCCGGGAAGCACCCACACGTCGTGACCGTCGTTGACCGCGAAGGGCCTCAGGTCGGCGTGCCGCGGGCGCATCCCGGATTCGACCAGGGTGGGGATTGTCGACAGTTGCACGACGGGTTGGGCGATCCACCCGCGGGGGTCGCGCTGCAGGCGACCGCGCAGTTCGTCGAGTTCGTCGCGCGAAGCACTCGGACCGATGACGAGGCCCTTGCCGCCGGACCCGTCGACAGGCTTGACCACGAGTTCGTCGAGCCGGTCGAGCACCTCCTCGAGCGATCCTGGGTCTTCGAGCCGCCAGGTTTGCACGTTGGACAGCAGGGCTTCTTCGCCCAGGTAGTAGCGGATGAGTTCGGGCAGGTAGGTGTAGACGAGCTTGTCATCGGCGACCCCGTTGCCGACCGCGTTGGCGATCGTGACGTTGCCGAGCCGGGCGGCCATGAGCAGGCCGGGCGAGCCGAGCATCGAGTCGGCGCGGAACTGCAGCGGGTCGAGAAACTCGTCGTCGACGCGGCGGTAGATCACGTCAACGCGCGTCGGGCCCGCGGTCGTGCGCATCCACACGCGCCCGCCCGAACAGAACAGGTCCCGGCCCTCAACGAGTTCGACGCCCATAAGCCGCGCGAGCAGGGTGTGCTCGAAGTAGGCGGAGTTGTAGACACCGGGCGTCAGCACGACGACGGTCGGTTCTTCGACGCCTCCGGGGGCGGATGCCCGCAGCGCCTGCAACAGCTTGTGCGGGTATTCCCCCACCGGCCGCACCCGCATCGACACGAACAGTTCGGGCAGGGTCTGCGCCATGACCCGCCGATTCGAGATCACGTAGCTCACGCCGCTTGGCACACGCACGTTGTCTTCGAGCACCCGCCAGGTTCCCGACTCGTCGCGGATCAGGTCGATGCCGGAGACCTGGATACGCACACCATTCGCAGGGTCGATGCCCGCGGCCTCGCGGTGGAAGTGACTCGAGGAGGTCACCAATCGGGCCGGAATGACTCCGTCTTTGACCGCGGCCTGGTCGCCGTAGATGTCGGCGAGGAAGGCTTCGAGCGCGAGGACGCGCTGCTTGATCCCCGCCTCGACTTGGCGCCATTCCACCTCGTCGATGACGCGCGGCACCGCGTCGAGCGGGAAAGGGCGTTCCTCCCCCGCGAAGTCGAAAGTCACGCCCTGGGCGAGATACGAGCTTGCGAGGGCATCCGTTCGTCCGCGCAGTTCTTCTTGCGTCATGCGCGCGAGCGTCGAGTGAATTTCTTTGTACGAGGCGCGGGCAGAACCGGGGGCGGCGAACATCTCGTCGAAGGCGGGCAGGCCGGCACTCTTCGTGGCAGTGGCGCCATAGCCATCGAACAGGTCAGCCATACTCCGAGCCTAGGGCCGGGATGTTGCCGAAGTGTTTCGAGCGCTGCCTCAGAGTGGCGCGAGCACGAAGACCGGGATCTCGCGCGAGGTTCGCTGCTGGTATTTCGCGTAATCGGGCCAAGCCTCGACCGCGCGCGACCACCACAGCGCCTTTTCCTCACTAGTGACCTCGCGCGCGCGATAGTCCCGCTTGGTGGCGCGATCTTGAAGCTCCACGTGCGGGTTCTTCTTGAGGTTGTAATACCAACGTGGGTTCTGCGGTGCACCCCCGAGCGATGCGACGACCGCGTACTCGCCGTCGTGCTCGACGCGCATGAGAGCGGTCTTGCGAAGCTTGCCGGTCTTGGCACCGACCGAGGTCAACACGATGATCGGGTGGCCCATCATCTCGGCACCCTCGGTGCCGTGGGATGCCTCGAACAACTCGACTTGCTGCCTCGTGCGCTCCGAAGTGCCAGGCGCGTACTCGCCGGTCAAGACCATGACTTCATCCTCTCGCGCATGCCGCGCTGACGAAACCCTCAGCGATATGCGTCCCGCCGATGCGCGATGGCGACGACCTCAACGACGACGATCTGTTCGAGTATTCGATAGATCACGCGATACTCGCCGCGACGGGCCGAATAGAGCGGATACAGCGGAGGCGCCAATTGCTTGCCCACTCGGTGCGGGTTGTCGGCGAGCGCGCCCGCGATGAACTCGAATGCTGCGGTAGCGACCTTTTCGGGGAGGCTCTCGGTCAAGGCTCGTTTTGCCCCGGCGGAAAGTCGGATTTCGTAGCGCGGGCTCACTGAGCGATTCTGTTGGATTTCGCCATCGCGGCGCGCACGTCATCCACAGTGTGAACGTTGCCTGCCTTGAGATCGGCCAGACCCTGGCGAATCTCGTCCATGGTCTCGTTGCTGCCGAGAATCTCCACGGTTTCCACGAGGGCGTCGAAGTCATCCGCTCCGAGGAGCACTGCCACCCGTGCGCCGTTTCGGGTGACCTCGAACCGCTCGTGCGTGGTCTCGGCAGACTCCACGATCCTCGAAAACGCTGCACGTGCATCCGCAATCGAAAGCGTTGTCATGTACAGAATTATAGCGCGCTTCGGCGATGCGAAAGCTCGTCGAGCACGGCGGTCAACTGGTCTACGGCCCATTCGAGGTCCTGCTCGCTCGCGACGATGGGCGGCGCGAATCGGATGGTCGAACCGTGTGTGTCTTTGACAATGACGCGGCGCTCGAGCATGAGTTCGCACACCTCGCGACCGGTCGCCAGTCGCGGATCGATGTCGACCCCGGCCCACAGCCCCGCGCCTCTCACGGCGGTCACGCCATGTCCAATCAACCCGCGCAATGCCGCCAGGAGTTGCTCACCAAGCATGCTCGCCCGGCTCTGCATCTCGCCGGTCGCGAGCAACTCCACAACCGCGAGAGCGATCGCGGCGGCCAGCGGGTTTCCGCCGAAGGTCGAACCGTGGTCGCCGGGGCGAAGCACCCCGAGCACGTCCCGGTTCCCGACCACAGCGCTCACCGGCACAATCCCGCCGCCGAGCGCCTTGCCCAGCAGGTACAGGTCAGGCACCACCCCGACGAGGTCGCAGGCGAACGTCGAGCCGGTGCGACCGAGGCCGGACTGCACTTCATCCGCGATGAGGAGCACGTTGCTACCCGAGGTGATCTCGCGCACTCGTGGCAAGAACTCCGGCGGAGGAACAATGATTCCGGCCTCGCCCTGGATCGGCTCGACGAGCACCGCGACGGTGTTCTTGTCGATCGCGTTCTCGACCGCCGCGGCATCCCCATACGGCACCGTGATGAAGCCGGGGCCGAATGGCCCGAAATCGGTGTGCGCTTGCTCGTCGTCGGAGAAGCCCACGATCGTCGTCGTGCGACCGTGGAAATTTCCTGACATCACGATGATCGTCGCCTTGCCCGGCGCGACTCGCTTGACGCGATATCCCCAGGCGCGCGCGACCTTGATGCCGGTCTCGACGGCCTCGGCTCCCGTGTTCATTGGCAGAATCGCTTCCTTGCCGGCAAGAGTCGCGAGTGCCTCGGCGAAGGGTCCGAGCCGGTCGTTGTGCACGGCACGGCTCGTGAGCGTGACCCGGTCGATCTGGTCTTTCGCCACCTTGATGAGCGCCGGATGACCGTGGCCGAAGTTCAGCGCCGAGTACGCGGCGAGACAGTCCAGGTAGCTGACGCCGGTCACATCCGTGACCCAGGCGCCGGACGCACTAGCCACCACGACAGGCAGGGGATGGTAGTTGCGCGCGAGATACTGCTCCTCGAGCGCGATCGCGACGGCCGGGTCACTCATCGACGTAGCTCCAAGGTGCAGCACTTCACTCCGCCGCCGCCTCGGCGCAACTCCGAGAGGTCCACCCCCACGGGGCTGAAGCCGGCCTCGCGCAACTGCTCGGCGAAGTCCTCGGCCTGCTCGGCGATGACGACGTGGAGCCCGTCGCTGAAGGCGTTGAGGCCGAGAACGTCGGCGTCCGCTTGACTCACGATGAGGGCATCCGGAAACAGCAATTCGAGCTTGCGCTGCGAAATGCGATCGAAGGCGCTGGGCAGATAGGCGATCGTGCTGTTGTCGAGCACCGCGAGCGCCGTGTCGAGGTGGTAGAAGTTCGCGTCGACGAGCCGGAGCGAGATCACCTCGCGACCGAAGACTCGTGCCACCTCGGCGTGACTTTCTGGGGCGCTGCGAAAACCGGTGCCAGCCAGGATGATGTCGCCGGCGAGCAGAAAGTCGCCCTCGCCTTCGTTGACACTGTCGGGCGCGCGAACCTCGAATCCCTGGGCCTCGAGCCAGTCGAGGTAGGCCGGGGCTTCGGGCTGGCGCTGGGGGTAGGCGAAGCTCGACCCATAAGCGATGTTGTCGAGCACGAAAGCGCCATTCGCGGCGAAGACCATGTCGGGAAGCCCTGGGATGGGGTCGATCAGTTCAACGTGAAATCCGAGACGTAAGTAGGTGTGGTGAAGCATGTCCCACTGCCGGATCGCCAGTGCCGTGTCAGTCGGCTGGTCCGGGTGCATCCAGGGATTGATGCGATACCTGACCGTGAAGAATTCCGGTCGGCACATCAATACTGTGCGCACACTCGCTACGCGCTCGCGAGCGAGCGGGGAGGCGTGCGTGAGTGTCACGCCTTAAGTGTTCCACGCACTGATGCGTATGATCCAGCCGTCATGCGCACAGATTGTGCGCGGGATGCCCCAACTTTGGCGCAACTCGTCATAAGGTGGGGGCGTGGACACTCTCGATCGCTCGATCATCGACCGCTTGCGGTTGAATTCGCGCGTGAGCCATGGCGAGATAGGCGAAATCGTCGGTCTCTCCGCCTCCGCGGTGAAGCGCCGGGTCGACAAACTCGTCGCCGAAGGGGTCATCCGCAGCTTCACGATCCTGGTCGACCCGGCGGCGGATGGCCTCGATACCGAGGCCTATGTGGAGCTCTTCTGCCGCGGAACTGTTGCCCCACGGGAGCTTCAGCGCATGCTTGCGAGCGTGCCCGAAGTCGTGGATGCCGGAACCGTCACCGGTTCCGCGGATGCCATCGTGCACATGCGGGCGCGTGATATCGCCTCCCTGGAGATCGCACTCGAGAAGGTTCGGCTCGCGCCGAACGTTGACCACACGCGAAGCACGATTGTGCTCTCCCGATTAGTGAGCCGTGACCATGCCTGACTTCAGTGTTGATCCAGAATCCGCCGTCACTCTCTACGAGCAGCTGCGCACGCAGATCGTCGAGCGCGTGAAGAATGGCGAGCTCATTGTCGGCACGAAGCTGCCCACCGTGCGGCAACTCGCCACTGATCTCGGCGTTGCCCCCTACACCGTGGCACGGGTGTACCGAGTGCTGGAGAACGATGGGTTCCTCGAGACCCGGGGCCGCAATGGCACCGTCGTGAGCGCCCAGGCGGACACCGCCGAATCGATCCTGCAACGGGCTGCGAGTGAGTATTCGGCCAGAGCGCGCGAACTCGGCATCGGGGCGGACGATGCCGAGCGCTACATCCGGTCGGCCTTGCGAAGCTAGACCGGAATCGAGGCCATATCCGGGTCGGGGTTGCCGAACCGGTGTGCGGTGATGCTCACCGATTGCTCGTGCAGGAACGGCAGCAGCTCGACGCGGCCCGCGGTGGTGACCGGCCCCGACCAGATCGCGACGTCCGTCGGCTCGACATCACCCGACTCCGAGGCATAGAGCGCTTTCGCGAGGGCGCGGGCGTCGCCGCCGATCAGGCGGATGCGCGGGGTGCGCAACTCGCCGATCCTCGCCAACCACGCGGCATCCGACTCGATCACGATGTCGTGCACGATCGCACTCGGAATCGGCTCGGCAAAGGACTGCACAAGCGTCGTGGGCAAGGGCACGGGCGAACTGAGGGATAGCGGTGCCCTGGCAAGGGCTGCGGCAGCGATGACTCGCACGAGGTGGCCGATCGGCTCGCCCTCCGAGAGTCGAATCGTGACGGGCACCGGCCGGTAGCGCAGCACGTTGCGCTCGATGCCAAGTTGGGAGATGTCGCGACTGATGCCGAACTCGCTCGCCCAGGCATCCTGATCGCTCACGGCAGCTCGGCGCACGCGGTCGAATTCGGCGAAGTCCATCGCCACCTGCGCCCGCTTGATGACGCTCGCGACATCGCGTGAGAGGCCCTTGATCTTGATGGTGCTGGCGGGCTCGGTCTCGACCGGCTCCCACGAGCCGAGCGCCATCACGTAGTTGGGGCCGCCGGCCTTCGCGTTGGGTCCGACGCTCGATCGCTTCCAGCCGCCAAACGGCTGCCGGCGCACGATCGCGCCGGTGATGCCCCGGTTCACGTAGAGGTTTCCGGCTTGCACGCTGTTCAACCAGACCGAGACCTCGTGCGGGTCGAGCGAATGGATGCCCGCCGTCAGTCCGTAATCCACGGCGTTTTGCAGCTCGATCGCCTCGTCGAGCGTCGCCGCCGTCATCACACCCAGCACGGGACCGAAGTACTCGGTGCGGTGAAAGTCACTCCCCGGAAGAACGCCGGTGCGCACGCCGGGCGACCAGAGCCGGCCGGACTCGTCGAGTTCGCGCGGCTCAATGAGCCAACGCTCATCGGGCCCGAGCGTGGTGAGGCCGATACGGAGCTTGCCTTGCGCGGGTTCGATGATCGGGCCCATCTGACTCGCCGGGTTCTGCGGGTAGCCCACGCGAAGAGTGCGCACCGCATCAACGAGTTGCCGCTCGAAGCGTTCGCTCGTCGCGACCGAGCCGACGAGAATCACCAGGGAGGCGGCAGAGCACTTCTGCCCGGCATGACTGAACGCACTACGCACGATGTCGGCCACGGCCAGGTCGAGATCCGCGCTCGGTGTGACGGTGATGGCGTTCTTGCCGCTCGTCTCGCCGAGCAACGGCAGGTCCGCCCGCCACGATCGCAGTGCTTTCGCGGTCTCCCAGGAACCGGTGAGAATCACCCGGTCGACTCTCTCGTCCATAACCAACTGGCGGCGCAGGTCACTCGATTCCACATCGATGAGCGTGAGGAGTTCGCGCGGGATGCCCGCCGTCCACAGTGTCTCGGCGAGCACCGCACCCGTGCGCCGGGCCAGTCGCGCCGGCTTGAGGATCACGGCGCTGCCCGCGGCCAGCGCGGCCAACACCGAGCCTGCCGGAATCGCAAGGGGAAAGTTCCACGGCGGAGTGACCACTGTCACTCGCGGCGGCCGGTAGCGCGCGCCCTCGACGGCGTCGAGTTCGGCGATGCGCTCGGCGTAGTAGTGGGCGAAATCGACTGCTTCGCTCACTTCAATGTCGCCTTCACCGATGGTCTTGCCGGCCTCACTCGCCATCACTTCAATGAGGCTCGCGCGGTTTGCCGCGAGGGCGTCTCCTGCAGATTGGAGCAGGCGCTCGCGGTCATCGGCTGATCGGGCCGCCCAGTCTGCACCCGCGCGAACAGCGCTTTCAAGCACGGCGTCGACGGCATCCGCAGTCTCGACACGCGCGGTCTGGATGGTCGTGGTACCGAGCGACGAATCGGCACTGCGAGCAAGAATCCGCGTGCCCCACTCCCGGTTCGCAGCGATCGAGGGATCCGTGTCCGGCTCATTGTTGAAGGAGTCTGACGACGCGGGCGCCGGTTCGCTTTCGCGGTTCTGGATGCGATTGGGCGTTGGTGCAGGCGAGTTCATTTCGGTGACCGCTGCGATAAAGCGCTCGGCCTCGCGCTCGAAGACCGCCTCGGCGCCCAGCTCGAAGATGCTGCTCATGAAGTTCTCGCTGCTCGCGTTCTCCTCAAGGCGGCGAACGAGGTAGTTGATCGCGGAGTCGAACTCGTCGGGGTGCACAACGGGCGTGTAGAGCAGCAGCCCGCCGACATCCTTTTTCACCGCGGCCGCTTGGCTGCTGGCCATGCCGAGCAGCATCTCGAACTCGACCTGCGGCCCAACTCCACGTTGCTTGGCGAGCAACCAGGCGAAGGCGATGTCGAACAGATTGTGGCCGGCGACTCCGATGCGCACAGCGTCGGTGCGCTCGGGCGTGAGCGCCCAGTTGAGCAGCCGCTTGTAGTTCGCGTCAGTGTCGAGCTTCGTGGAGAACGGGGCGAGCGGCCAGCCGTGCATCATGGCATCCACTCGTTCCATCGCGAGGTTGGCGCCCTTGACGACCCGCACCTTGATAGGAGCGCCACCGGATGCCCGCCGCCGCGTAGCCCAGTCGCTCAGGCCCTGAAGCGCCGACAGCGCGTCGGGCAGGTAGGCCTGAATCGCAATCCCCGCTTCGAGGTTTGCGAGCGTGGGTTGATCGAGAAGCCGCTGGAAGACCGCCACGGTGAGATCCAGGTCGCGATACTCCTCCATGTCCAGATTGATGAACTTGGGGGTGTCGGATGCGGCGGCGAGTTCATAGAGCGGCGTCAGCCTGGTCACGACCAGGTCGGCCATTTCCTCGAACGCCCACATCGACAGTTGGCTGGCTACCGAGGAGACCTTGATCGAGACGTAGTCCACGTCGTCGCGGGAGAGCAACTCTCTCGTGCCATTGAGTCGCCGGGCAGCTTCGTCATCGCCGAGCACCGCCTCGCCGAGCAGATTGAGATTCAGCCGAACGCCCTCTTCGCGCAACTGGGAGAGACTCTTCGCGAGTTTCGCGGGGGTGGCATCGATCACCAGGTGACTCACCATGCTGCGGAAGACGCGCCGGGCGATGGGAACGATCGGCCAGGGGAAGAGCAGGGCGAAACCACCGCCGAGCACGATCACGATTCGCAAGAACGCCGGCAAAAACGTGGGCACGTGCCGGCTCAGTCGCTCAAGGTTCCGACCGGCCACGCGAAGGCTTTCCGGCCGGATCACCCGGTCGACGAACCCGATCGTGAACTCGAGTCCATGCGGGTCTTTCAGCAGTCCGGCAAGACGCTGCGCGTGCGGATCGGGCTCGGTCTCGGCGCTTTCCGCCACCCAGCGCCGCGCGGTCGCGACCGCTTCGTCAGCGAGTTCGGTCAGGCGAGAATCGGATTCGGGTGCCGACAAGACCATGAGGCCATGCTATTCCCAGCCCGCTGACTGAGTGTCCGCGCGAGCGTTCCCGCCGAGTTACGCGACGGCCGCGAGATCGCCCACCCGAATCGTGCGCAGTGCCCCCGACCAGGCTTCCACCTGGTCGAAGAGCGTCGCGAGCAGGGTTTCCTGGCGCGGGCTGGGCTTGAGCGTCTGGAAGTTCTCGAAGTCGTGCACGAGCGAGAGAGCGACTTGCTGACGGACATCCGCAATCTGCAGTTCGCCGACGATTTGGCGCAGGTGCTCCACCGCTCGCGTGCCACCGGAGGGTCCGCCGTAGCTCACGAAGCCGGCGGCCTTGTTGTTCCACTCGGCATAGAGATAGTCAATCGCGTTCTTGAGGGCACCCGAGATGGAATGGTTGTATTCCGGCGTCACGAACACGAAGCCGTCGAATTGGGCGATCTTGGCCGCCCATGCCTTGGTGTGCGCATTGGCGTAGTTGCCGCGCGAGGCGCTGATTGATTCGTCGAGCAGCGGGAGATCGAAATCGAGCAGATCGATGAGTTCGTAGCTCGCGGAATCCCGTTTCGAGGCCTGCTCTAGTACCCAGCGGGCAACCTGCTCGCCCTTACGGCCCGGGCGCGTGCTGCCGAGAATGATGCCGATTCTGAGCTGAGACATTGCTTCTCCTAAAACAGTTGACACGTCACCTTATCGCCCTATTGATGACGTGTCAACTACCCGATACGATGGACGGATGACCGAGCCGATGACCCAGCGCGAACACGAGGTCTGGCGGGCATTCCTGGTGATGCGCAAGCAGCTCGACCTCTCGCTTGAGCGCCGACTTCAATCGGATGCCGGGATCTCCACAGCCGACTACGAAGTGCTCATGGCGCTGTTCAACGCGAGCGACAAGCGGTTGCGCACCGGGCGGATCGCCGAGTTGATCGACTGGGAGAAGAGCCGCGTCTCGCACCAGATCACCCGCATGGAGTCGCGCGGGCTGGTCGGCCGCGAGGAATGCGGAGACGACGCGCGCGGCACCTGGATCGTGTTGAAGCCTGACGGCAGCCGCGCGGTCCTGGGGGCGATTCGGCACCGCACTGCCGCAGTGCGCGAGTACTTCTTCGACGCGCTCACTGACGAGCAGCTTGACGCGATCAGCGCGATCTCCGCGTGCGTGCTCGACACCCTCGGGCCGGCGGATTGCCGCGACGAGGAGTCCGCCTAGTCTTCAGTGCGCGCGGTGATCTTGGATGGTCATGCGCGGCCCGAACTTCGGCTTCTCGAATCCGCTTGCGCC
>SCSV01000216.1 GCA_004297555.1 Salinibacterium sp. | reverse complement strand
GGGGTTGGCCTCGCCGCGCAACCAGAACGCGCCGAGCATTGCGGCGATCGCAGCGCACACTGCCAGGAACGCTAGGGCCGCGGGAATTGCAGCGCCCGGCAGGAGGGGCCCGAAATGGGCGGCGAGCATGATGCCGACCAGAGGAGCGAGCGCGGCAAAGGGCCCGGTGACCGGGTTTCGCAGATCGCTGGCAATCGAGCCCGTCGTCGAGCGGTGCGCACGCCAGGCGAAGAGGCCAACGATCACGAGCCACACAACGAGGGCGATCAACCAGAACGCGAAACCGACTTCGACGGGCCCGCCGGTGACCTGCCTGGCGGCATCCCAGGAACTGGCCAGGCCGGCCAGGCCGAAGGGAACGGCGAACAGGTTCAGCGGCAGTCGGGTTGACACCCTGGACTGGCCTGCGGGGACTAATGGCTTTTTCATGGGTTAAGCATTAGCATCAGATTGTGACCGAACGCAAGCTCCGCGATGAAATCCGCGCCAGCGCGCTCGCCGCCGGTTTCTACATGGGTGGCGAAACTCTCGCGATCGACTTCGTCGACACGATCAAGCTCAAGGCGAATCCGGTACTCGACTACTTCGACAACGAGGAGCTGTATCGGGAATTCTGGAGAATCCAGCGCCCAGTGCTGCCCGCCGGCGCGGTATCCGAGGGCGTCGCTCCAGATCGCGAACAGGCCAAGCAATTGCGTTTTGCCATTCGAACGCTATTCGAGGATGCCCTAAACGCCTCCGCTCTGGATCGGTCGAGCCTTGACGTGGTGAACGGTTTCGCCCTCCGAGCCGCGAGCGTGCCGCAACTGGACGCGACCGGTCATTCACGCGAAACAGTCACCGGAGGCGGCGATGCGCTGCTGGGTGCTGTCGCGCGGTCAGCGATCGAGACCGTGGCCGACTTTCGGGCGTGCATCCGGCATTGCGAATCCGAGCGCTGCAGCATGATGTTCTTCTCCGCGAGCGGCCATCGAGCCTGGTGCTCCGCGACGTGCGGCAACCGCGTGCGAGTGGCGCGATTCGCGGCACAGCGGTCGCGAGAGGCGGACCAGCGGACTAGCTAGTACGAGCGGTCGCGATCTGGTTCGTCGTCGTTATCGTCGAACTCGTCGGACTCGTCTTCGTCGAGGTCGTCCTCGTCCTCTTCGCCGTCGTCGTCGTCATCCTCGTCGTCGAGGTCGTCGATGTCGACACCGTCGAGGTCACCGCCGTGCAGTACGTCGCTGCCGACGACATCCTCGTCATCGTCTTCGTCGGCATCGGACTCGTCTGCATCATCTTCGTCGCCGTCGCTTGCCTCGCCGAGCAGTTCTTGCGCCGCCTCGTACTCGGCGAGCCGGTCCGACCACGGCACCCAGTCGGGCGCGAGCAGGGCGTCTTCGCCGGGCATGAGCTCGGCCTCGAGCACGGTCGGCTCCGAGCCTTCGACGTCGGCGACGCTGACCGTCCAGATCCAGCCCGGGTAGCCGGGTTGTTTCGAGGCGAACAGCACCGAGACGGCGCCCCCACCCTCATCGGTCTGGCCGACGTAGTCACCGATGGTGTCAGCGGTCGTGATCTCCAGCAGAGCCTCACGAGCAAGGTCTTCGTACGGGTTAGGCATCCAGCTCGTCCGCCACCTTGCGCAGCATTGCAGCAATCTTCGCGCTATGGCTCTTATCGGGGTAGTGACCGCGCTTGAGGTTGCTGCCGATGCCGTCCATCAACTTGACGAGGTCTTCGATGATGACGGCCATGTCATCCGCGGGCTTGCGATTGAGCTTGGCGAGACTCGGCGGCGAATCAAGCACGCGCACCGAGAGTGCCTGGGCGCCCTTCTTGCCATCGGCAATGCCGAACTCGAGCTTGGTGCCGGCCTTCACGCCGGTCGTGCCTGCCGGAAGGGCGGATGCGTGCAGAAAGACTTCTTGGCCGTCATCAGAGCTGATGAAGCCGAAGCCCTTCTCGTCGTCGTAGAACTTGACCTTGCCGGTTGGCATCGCGGTACTCCTCATTGCTTGTACACCAAGACTAGAGGACTGGCGGTTCACGTTATCCTTGAGCGTGACCAAAGACACTCCAGTGATCGAACACCGCGGCGAGCGCATCCTCGCCTTCATGACCGCCTCGGCCGTGATCCTCTCGATCCTCTGCATTCTTGCGGTGATCGTCGCCACGCTTCTCGGCGTGAGGAACTTCAACTCGCCGCCGTGGCCCACGGTGTTCTTCCTCCCGGCGATTGGTCTACCGATTGGTCTCATCATGATGATCATCTTGCTGATCGTGAGCGCCCGCCGCCGGGGTCGTGAAGCGAAGGATGCCCGCAAGTAACGACTCCGCTCTCGCGGTCGCAGGCCAACTGCGATCGCTGCCCGACGCCGAGCTGATCGAGATGCTCGGCGCACGGGAGATTCGCGAGTCGGGCATCCGCGATTTCTTCGACCTCGCCGAGGCGCTGCTCGACCCGGCATCGATTCAGCATGCTCTGGGCATCCTCGACCGGCCCACTCTCGCCACACTCATGGTGCTCAGCGAGGTGGGGCGGGCAACCGAAGCGGATGCCGCGGCCCGGCTCGCAGAACTGGGGGCCGACACCAGCGCGCTCGGCTCGCGACTCGCCCGAACGCTTCGACTCGCCCTCGTCACGCAGCGCGATGGCGTCTACACGGTGCCCGGGTCTGTGCGATACGCGCTCAGCACGGCGGACCTTCCAAGCCTCGAGGAACTGGCCGTGAGACCTGCCCCATCGTTCGGGGCTCCGGGCGAGAGTCGGGCGGAGACCGATCGGCTCGCTGCCGAGCAGGCGTTCACGACGACCACTGCCCTCGTCGAACTGGTCACCGAGTTGCAGCACGAGGGCGCCCGCGAACTCGTGCGTGGCGGAATGGCCCTGCCCGACGAGAAGCGACTGGCACAGGCGATGAACGTGCCCGTCGCGAGCGTCGCGCACCTCGTTGAAGTCGCCGACCGCGCGGGACTCGTCCTGCTGGAGAACGCGCGTTGGACAATCACGGATTCGGCAACCGATTGGCTCGTCGATTCCTGGGGCGAACGCTGGTCGCTGCTCGCCGGGGCTTGGCTCGACCGGCTGCCCGACGAGATCCGCTCCATCTTCAGCGCCGGGTCTCACTCAGTCTGGGGCGAAGGCCTCGAACCGTTTCTCGCCTGGCTCTACCCCGCCGGCGGGGCGTGGATGCGCGAGCGTCTCGATCCCTACCTGCGTGACGCTGAGTTGCTCGGAATCAGCGCCCAACATGTGCCGAGCAGCCCCGGCACGGCGTTGCTCGAGATCGGGATCGACGCGGCAGCCACGGCGATAACCGCCCTCTTCCCGCCCGAGGTGCGACAGGTGTATCTGCAGCACGACCTGTCGATCGTCTCCCCCGGTCCACTCGCGCCAAGCCTCGACTCGCGCTTGCGCACGATGGCGGATGCCGAAGGCCGCGCTCTCGCCTCCACCTACCGCGTCTCGACCGCGAGCCTCAACCGGGCTCTGGCGGGTGGCGAAACGGAGGAGTCGATCGGCGAGTTTCTGGCGCGGATTTCTCTCACGGGCATCCCGCAACCGCTTGCCTATCTGGTGAGCGAAACGAGTGCGAGATACGGCGCTCTCCGGATCGGCACGATCGGTGACGGGCCTTTACGCAGCTACGTGCGATCGACGGATGCGACTCTGTTGCGCACGCTACTCGTCGACCAGGGTCTCGCAGGTCTCGGCTTCTCGCGCTGGGGCGGCCCCGAAACCGGCGCGCACGCGCACAGCAATCACATCGCGAGTCGTTCCGACGCCGAAACCGTGTACTGGGCGCTCAGCCACGCGCGCTACCCGGTTGCCGCGGAGGACTCGAACGGCAACGTTGTGGCGGTGCGGCGGCGAAAGACGGTGACCGCTCCGGC
>SCSV01000215.1 GCA_004297555.1 Salinibacterium sp. | reverse complement strand
ACTGCGCAAGCAGCCGTTCTGGATGCTCGTCGCCTGCCAGCTGGTCAACAGGACCCAGTGGGAGACGGCGGAGGACGTGTTCTGGCGCATCCGAGCGAGGTACCCGGACCCCGGCCGCCTCGCGCGGGCAGACCTGAGGACGCTCGGCCCGATGGTCGCGCGCCTCGGCCTCCGCAGGCGGAGGAGCCGGAACCTGAGGGCCATGGCGCTGGCGGTCGCGGCCAGCCCCGTCGCTTTGAAACGGTGGAGCCGGGAGCAGGTCGCGGGCCTGCCCGGATGCGGTAAGTACGCGTCGGACAGCTGGTCCATATTCGTGGAGCGGCGTCTCGACGTGAGGCCGGACGACGGCAAGCTCAACTGGTACATGGAGAGGATGAGGGGATGACGGTCGTGGACAAGATGCTCGCGCAGGTCGAGAGGTTCCAGGTCGAGGTGCTCGGATTCCCGGTGCCCCGTACGGTGACGAGGCTGGACGCCAAGGAGGTCGACGCGCTGCGCGACCACATCCACGAGGAGGTCACCGAGCTGTGGACCGCCGACACGGTGTCCGAGCAGGCCGACGCGCTCCTCGACACGGTCTACATCTGCCTCGGCCGCCTGATACGCATGGGGATATGCCCCGGCCCGGCCTTCGACGAGGTCCACGACGCGAACATGAGGAAGCAGCGCGGCCGGGTGGCCAAGCGCCCCAACGAGGGGTGGGACGCGGTCAAGCCGCCGGGTTGGCGGGCCCCGGACCTGGAGCCCTACCTGGGCCTGACCCGCGAGGACCTGCTCCGCGCGGTCATCCTACGCGACGCGCCGCAGACGCCGGTCGAGAAGCTCCGCGAGGCGGGCATAGAGGTCCGGTTCACGGAGCCGGAGCGGAAGGTCGGCAAGGACCCCGCGCTCGCGGCGCCCTACGGCAAGGGCGTCGGCACGATCAAGCTGGACAGCGCGAAGGCGCCCGTGTGGCGCGGCGTCATCAACTACTTCCCCCGCGGCCTGTACGGCGTGGCGTGGATCAGCGCCTTCGGCGCCGAGAAGTACAAGGAGTGGGGCGGCTTCGTCTCCGTGGAGAACGCAGTGCCCCGCTACTCCGACGCCCTGGTCCGCCACCAGCTGGACGAGGCGATCGGCGACCCGCTCCCCGAGGCCGACGCCCGGCTGATGGAGCTGGTCAGGCAGCAGTTCCCCGACGCGACGCCGCGGCTGGTCCACGCCTTCCAGGAGGCATGGAATGCGCTCGCCCGCGTCGAGCTGATGATGCAGAACCACGACTACTAGGACAGGAGAGACAGGATGTTCCCCACGCAGGTCGACGACGACGCCACCACCGGCGTCGTCAACTTCCAGAACGCCTACCGCGCCGTGCTGCTGGAGACGATGCACTACGGCGTCGTCGAGCTGAACGAGCGGACCGGCGTCCGCATCAAGGCGCTGCCCGGTGGCGCGTCGTTCAAGCTGGACCTATCCTCGGGCACCGTGCCCGAGCCGGGCAACAGGCGCACGTTCCCCGGCGTCGCCGCTGCCGAGCTGGCCTGGCAGGTGCTGGGCACGCGGGACGCGACGTTCATCATGCAGCACGCGCCGAAGGTGTGGGGCAAGTTCCTAGACGTCGGCGCGGGCGACAAGGCCGA
>SCSV01000214.1 GCA_004297555.1 Salinibacterium sp. | reverse complement strand
CACGGCCTTGATGCGCTTCTGCAGTTCGAACTGGTCCTCACCGAGTTCCTGCTTCAGCCAACGCCGCTTGAGCAGCCCGATGCCGTGCTCGCCAGTGAGCGTGCCGCCCAGACGCAGGGCCGCGAGGAACAATTCATCCGCGGCCTGCCAGATCTGCTCCGGAACGTCGGGCCCCTCGAACACGAAATTCGGATGGAGGTTGCCGTCGCCAGCGTGTGCCACGGTGGGAATCTCGATGCCGAATCTCTGCTCGATGGCGGCGATCTCGGCGAACATCGGGGCCAGTTTGCTTCGCGGAACGCACACGTCTTCGATCAGCACCGTTCCGCGCACCGCCATGGCGGGGTGGAACGCACGCCGAGTCGCGAACAGCCGCTCGCTCTCGATCGGGTCGATCGACAGCAAGGCCTCTCCCCCGCCGGCACGAACCAGCGCAAGGGCTTCCTCCGCCTGTGCCTGGGCGCCGGCACCATCGAACTGCAGGATGAGCTGCGAGCCGCCCGGATGCCCGATGCCGAGGTGTTCGGCGATCCCTGCCATGGCGCTCTCGCCGATCAACTCCATGATTGCCGGGGTGAACCTGGAGCCGATCGCCGCAGAGCACGCGGCGGCGGTCTGCACGCTGAGAAAGCTCGCGCTGATCGTCGGCACCGGTCCGGCAACGCGCGGCCGCAGCCGCAGGGTCGCTTGGACAATCACGCCCAGAGTGCCCTCGGAACCGATCATGAGTGCGGTCAGATCGAGGCCGGTGACGCCCTTGATGGTGCGATGCCCGAGTTCGAGCAGGGTGCCGTCGGCCAGCACGACCTTGAGTCCGAGCACCGCATCGCGAGTGACCCCATACTTCGCGCACAGCAGACCGCCGGCGTTGGTGGCGATGTTGCCGCCGACCGTGCAGGTGTCACGGCTGGCAGGGTCGGGCGCAAACCAGAGCCCGGCGGCTTCCAGTTGGGCGTTGAGTTCGGCATTGATGATGCCCGGCTCGACGACCGCGACGGCGTCGTCGGGCGAGACCTCGAGCACGCGGTTCATGGCGAGAGTGGAGAGCACGATCTCGCCGTCGGAGGCTATTGCGCCACCCGCGAGTCCCGTGCCGCCCCCGCGGGTGACGACCGGCGTGTGGGTTCGGCTCGCGATGCGCATGACCTCGCGCACGTCGTCGACGCTCCGGGCCGTAATGACGGCGAGGGGTGTGCCCGGCGCGAGGTGCCCCGACTTATCCGATCGAGCTGCGCGAAGGCGATCGGGGTCGACGGAAACCGCCTCGCCGAGGGCATCCTGAAGCAGGGAAAGAGTGGAGGGGATGCTCACTGGCTAGGAGGCGGTCCGTCGCTTGGCGGTTTCTTCCGAGCGAATTGCCCCGTCGGCTGGGGGCTCTTCGAGCAGAATCAGGCCCTGATTGCTGCCCGCAGCGATCGCCATTTCTTCAAGCCACGCTTTGTTGAGCGTTGGGACGCGACTGCCGCTGAAACAGAACACCAGTGGGATGGAGGCGTTGACCCAGATCGCGTTGCGCCCGGAGCCGACCGCGGGCTCTTCAAACCAACTGAGGAAGAAGGATTCCCCGCGCCTGAGTTTCGCGCTGATCACGACTTGCAAGTGGGCGAGGACTCGATCTTCGAACTTGAATTCGACGGGCTGGGTGCCGTAGATGAGTGAACCCATGATTCCTCCATCCACGCACGTTCGGGCACGCGACATCACGCCCACTTTGCCGCCGAAAACGGGGCTGTTTCGGTAGAAGACGAGCTTTGTTGATGGTACCTCTGCAGTTGAGGCTGTCAAAGCGAACCGCCAAGTAGGATCCAAGTCCCCTTGATTTTGCCCCTGGACAGTGCCAATTTTGAAAGAACGACCCATCGAATGGACGCTGACCGCACGATGCACACTCTCCCCCCAATTGACGACTGGTGGCCGGGCTTGCCAGAACACCTGCAGTCAAGAGTGCTCGCCAAACTCGATGAACCACTCGACCCTCTAGTCATTGACGAAGTGCTTCGGGCGCGAGGCTTAGAAGACAGCACCCTCGACGGGTACAACGTCGTGCGCCTAACGGCCGCAGAACGCGAGTTCGTGCGCAACTACCCCGAGTGAGAAGCGGCTAACGGTCCCAACGCGAATTCGCACAGTCGATGCAGAGCGCGCTCGCCGGTCGGGCATCCAATCTTGCCGCACCGATTTGACCGCCGCAGTTGGTACACGCGCCGAATGTGCCGAGTTCAATGCGCTCCAGCGCCGCACGGATTTCGGCAGCGTGACCCGTAGTCTGCGCAAGCATGGCGCTCGTTTGCGCACCTTCGAAGGCGAGCGTTGCGTTTTCGGGGTCGCCCGCGTCGTCAGTTCGGGTGTCGCGCCGTGATTCCAGCGAGGACAGCACCTCCTCCCGGAGCTCGCTTTCGAGCTCGTGCGCCTGGGCTAGCTCGTGCTCAAGCCGTGACCGGAGGGACGCTAGTCGGCGGGACGTCAGTGTGCGCTCAGAAATGGACGCCGGGGTGGGGGTGAGAGTGGTCATTGCCCCAGGCTAGGCATCGCCCC
>SCSV01000213.1 GCA_004297555.1 Salinibacterium sp. | reverse complement strand
GCTCTTCCGATCTCGTCGCAAGATCGCGCCGACGGTGTCACTTCCGGTGCCGGGCGTTACGACGGCGGCGGCACGATGGACATCCTCTTGCCGGACCGGCTCAAGCTGTCCGGCCCGGTAGAGCCGCAACCACTCGCGCAGGAGCGCCACGGCGTCGAGGAAGGCGTAGCCGCTCTTCATCAGCAGATCGATGTTATTCGTGTTTTTGCGACACCAGAAGCAGTGCGCAAGGTTGTTCCTGGGGTTGACCACGGCGAGCATTTCGCCGCAATGGGGGCAGACAAACCGCAAGCGCTCACCGTCGAACTTGTGCGGCGGAGCTTTTGTGGCGAGTTGACGGAGTGCGACGGCCATGGGCAGGTCGTTACGCAAGGACCAGAGCAGTTCACGGGTGATTTTCATGCCGGGCTCTCCTCATCAAAACTCGGTCAGGTCGCATTCCTTGCGCCAGTGCGGCTGGATCAGGACGCGGTTGACCGCCTCGAGGTCAATGATTTTTTCGTTGGCGCGGACGGCTTCCAGCATGCCGCCCAGGCACAGGTTGCGTGTCCGGCGCAGGACGCCGTCGGCGGAACGGACAATCAGGTCGAGCGCTGGCTGCGAGAAGGTGTTATGTCCCAGGCCCACGCGGTCGAGTTCACTCAGGATGAACCGCTGCATGTCATCGGGGTTCAAGCGCCGCGTGATGACCGAGTAGGTGACACGGCTTTTGATGTCCTGGTTGACGTTGAGCGCCAGGTTGCTCAATAGACCCGGCTGCCCGATCAGGATGAGATTGTGGTTCTTGGGGAAATCCTCAAAGAGCAACCGCAGCTTCCGGAGTGTGTCCATCTCCATCAGGTGGGCGTCGTCGATGATCGTGGCCAGCATCTTGCTGGTGCGGTTGAGGTTGAGCGCCTCCTCGATCAGGCGCCGCTCGCACTTCAGCGAGGAACCCTCGAATTCAATCCTGAAGGCTTCGCACAGAATCTTGACGGTGTTGGTGTAGGTGTGCAGGGTGCGGGCGACCGACGCAACCAACTGTCTTTTGTCGGCTCCCTCTTCGAGAGCCTCTTTGATGACCGACTTGCCCGTGCCGGGGTTGCCGACGATTAGGCACAGCCCGCCCTGCTGGCAGTGGACGCGCAGGGTGTCGTGGATCTCCTGCTGCTGAGGCAGGAGTTTGACACGGCGGGTGGAAAAGGGATTCTCGGCGAGGCCATAGAAGGCACGGATCATAGTTCAGATTCCTTTCTGCGGAGCAGGCCATTGGCGATGGCGTCGAGGGGTTTGGCCACGCCCATGCGTTGGCCTTTGTAGAAGATGACGACGGGTCCGTTCGTGTGGCGTTCGTAGCGGATCTGGATCTCCTTCCCGGCCAGATCGACGGGAGTCTCGTAGCGGGTGTTGCGGAAACTGAAGGTATTGTCCTTTTTCACTTTCCGCTCAGTCTCGGCGTAGAACAGTTCGTCGTTGGCGTCGGAAGGCGGCAGGAAGCGTATGCGCCGCAGGTCGAGGCCGAAGCGGTCGATGGGTTTCATGCCGATGCCGGAGTGTTCGGCGGCGTTGTACTCGTCCTCGACCCAGGCGGTGAACTGTCGGTTCAGGGCTTCCAGCGAGGAGAGATCCAGTTGCCGGCAAAGGAACTGGTCGCGCACCCGCTTAAAAAACCTTTCGACCTTTCCCTTGGCGGCGGCGTCACGCACGGCGGTGTGGCGCAGGATGCAACCGACGCGGGAACAGATCAGGGTGATTTCCTGAGAGGCATAGATGGAGCCGTTGTCAACGTAGAGCTGCTCCGGGACACCCCTCTTGTAGAACGCCGCGCGAAGCGCTCTGATCAGCGTGCCGGCGTTCTCCTCGAAGAAGAACTCGCCGTGGCAAAGCACGCGGCTGGCGTCGTCGAGAAAAGCGATCAGGTAGGTCTGGCGGTGGGATTGGCCGTCGGGCACGTGGGGCCCGTAGAGCGTGTCGGCCTGCCAGAGCTGGTTGGCATATTGCATGGAGAAGGCCAGCCGGCGCTTGTTGTCGCTCTCGGGCTTCATTAGCTCGAATTCCCGCACGAAGCGGAAGAAGGTGGTCTGCGCGAGCTGGCTTTTCTGGAGCAGGCCCTTCTCGATGCAGAAGCGGTAGATGGCCATGCGCGTGCAACGCTTTTCGTGGAAGTGGGGTTTGGCGGCGTTGATGGCTTCAAGCAGTTCCTCTGGCGTGATCTTGCGGGTCTGCCCTTTATCTTTGCGCGGGCCACCGGTCATGCCGGTGATGCCGTGCTTTTTGTAGCGGGAGTACCAGGTCTGGATGGTGCGCCAGGTGAACTTTCTGGGATGGCCTTCCTCGTCGGTGAAGCTCATGTCGGCAACGCGGCGAATGCGTTCCTGCCGGGAGCGGCCCTCGGCCATGTCGATGGCGCCGAGCACGCGCATTTTCAGGTAGGGCGACGATACTTTCATCGTGCGTTCCTCCAAAGTTGCCACATAGACGATGCGGCTGATGTGAGGGGCGGCACTTTAAACACGGGGTTGGGGCGGGCACAGAGTTATGCCGTGTTGTTGACGGTTTTCGAACCGGCCGGCATGGGATCATGCGACGGGAGCCTGGTCGAAAGAGCGCCCATCGGTGGTCGGTGGCCAAAGGTTCAAAGGGGTGCAGGCGGTGCGAAACCACGGAACTGGATGGACCGGTGCAACTGTCCACACCAGGGGCACGGGACTCCAGGCTATAGGAAGGCCGTCTGGAACCGTATCTGGAACTCGGTGGCCGGGCAGGACGCGCCGGCGCAGGCGGCCTTGAGGTGGGCGGCGGTGAGGTCCTCGTCGCAGCGAGAGTGTGGCAATACGGGCGCGGCGCAGCATTTGGAAAGGATTGTACGCAGGGCGCTTTGGCGTTCTTTGAAGCGTTGCCACAGCCGGTAGGCCGAGGAGATGCTGAATGGCGAGCGGAGATCCCGCAGGGCCTGCGCTGTGTTGCGCAGTGTGAGCACGAGATCGACGAAGGACCAGAGCGTCGCGGCGCTCACGCGCAGGCGCTTGAGCGTGCTGGCGAGCCAGATACTGAAAGTATGTCCGCACCCGTTGTTGCAAATTTTACGGTTGTTGCAGAAGACACGCCGGCCCCGGCAGGACTTCCGGTTGTCCTCGTGCTCGTTGTAGCCGTACAACTGTCCATGGAGAATCAAGGCGCCCACGATCTTGCACTCTGGACAGCGAACGAGCTTCAGTGTTCCGTGCACCTGCTGGAAGAAGTC
>SCSV01000212.1 GCA_004297555.1 Salinibacterium sp. | reverse complement strand
CACTTCGCCGGTGCGGGTGACTTCCATGCCCTCGACGATGCCGCCGAACTCACCGAGCACGACCACACCAATCTCGTTCTCGTCGAGGTTCTGCGCGAGGCCGAGGGTGCCGTCCGCGAAACGGATCAGCTCGTTGGCCATGACGCCGGGGAGGCCCTCGACGTGAGCGATGCCGTCAGCGGCATCCACAACATGTCCGACCTCGGAGGTCGAAGCCTTGCCGGGCTCGTACGCCTTGGCGAATTCTTTGAGGGCGCTGCGGATCTCGTCCGGGCTGATGGTCAGTTCTGCCATTGTTCTTCCTATTCCGTGGAAAGTTCTGCTTAGCCGGCGAGCTGGAGCTTAAGTTCTGAGAGTCGGGTGGAGACGCTGCCGTCGATGACGTCATCGCCGATCTGCACGCGAAGTCCGCCGATGATCGAGGGATCGACGACCACGTTGAGCTTGAGGTCGCGGCCGTAGTTTGCGGCGAGAGCGGAACGCAAGCGTTCGCGCTGAGCCGTGTTGATGGGCGCTGCCGAGGTGACGGTGGCGATCGCGAATCCCGCTTCGTCGGCGACGATGGATGCCGCAGTCGCGAGCAATTCGCCAATCCGGCGGCCGCGCGGCTGCTGCACGAGCTTCGAGACGATCGTGACCGTCTGCGGGCTCGCCTTGGAGCCGAACAGCGCCGAGATGAGCACGGCCTTGGCTTCGGACGAGCCGAGCTTGCCGTTCACCGCGAGCTCGAGCTCGGGGTCGGAGGCGACCGCCGTGCCGAACATGAAAATCTCATGCTCGATCGAGGCGCTCGCTGGAACCGACCGGGCAATGGCACGAATCGCCGTCTCTTCGACGGCGGCGAGCAGATCGTCCTGGTCCGACCAGCGGTTGCTCGCGATGGCGACGAGCACCTCGCGAGCCGGAGCGCCGATCGAGGCGAACACGGAGTTGACGAGCGCCGCCTTGTCGCTTGCCTCAGCCGACGGGTCGGCAAGCGCCGAACGCAATTGCGCCGAGTCGCCGATCACGCGGGCGGCCGAGAACAGGTCTTCGCCGGTCGCGAGACCGTTCTTGGCGCCGACCGTCCCGAGTGCCTGCCGCGCAGCGGCAAGCCCTTCCCGTGTTGCTGATCCCATGGCTACTTCGCGGCCTTGCTCGAGGCCTCGAGGTCGGCGAGGAACTGGTCGACGAGCGCGGTGGCCTTCTTGTCGTCGGCGAGGCTCTGGCCGATCACACCCGAGGCGAGGTCGATGGCGATCGCTCCAACGTCGGCGCGCAGTGCGACGAACGCGCTCTGCACCTCGACATCGATCTGTGCCTGGGCGGCGCTGATAATGCGCGCGGCATCCGCCTGCGCCTGCTCGACGAGTTCGGCGCGGATCTGCTTCGCGTCTTCGCGAGCCTGATCGCGGATGGCGGCGGCTTCAACGCGCGCCTCCTTGAGCTGCGCGTTGTAGCGCTCGAGCGCCGCGTTGGCAGCGGCCTGGGCATCCTCTGCACGCTTGATGCCACCCTCGATCGCCTCGACACGCGCGTCGAGCGCAGCGTTGATACGAGGGAGCCCCTTCTTGATGAAGAACACCAGGATGATGAGAAACGCGAGGCTGCCCCAAATGAGGTCAGGCAGCTCCGGAATCAGCACCGAGTGCGTCTTGTCGTCGGCTGCGGCCGCGGCGAATGCTGTCAGCATCCGGTCTCCTTCGATCGTGGCGTGAGGTTACGGTGCGGGGAACGGGATGAACGCAACGCCGATGGCAATGAAGCAGAGAGCTTCGGTAAGGGCGATACCGATCCACATCAGGGTCTGCAGGCGACCCGAGAGCTCAGGCTGGCGGGCGACCGACTCGATCGTCTTGCCGACGATGAGACCTACGCCGATACCCGAGCCGATGACGGCCAGGCCGAATGCGAGTGGGGCGAGTGCTCCAACTACGTTCACAGGGTGTTTCCTTTCAAAAGGGTGGTGCGGGAGATCGACGGCGAGCTTTAGTGCTCGTCCGCCAAAGCCATCTGGATGTAGATGGCCGTGAGGATTGTGAAGACGAAGGCCTGCAGCGCGCCGATGAAAATTTCGAGCACCACGAAGACGATGCCGAATCCGAAGGTGCCAACACCGATCAGTCCGAGGGCGTTGCCGCTGACCAGCATATTGAAGAAGAAGTCAGTGGCGAGGAAGCACAGCACGAGCAGCACGTGACCGGCGACCATGTTCATGGTGAGTCGCAGAGTGAGCGTGATTGGTCGGATGATGAAGGTCGACAGGAACTCGAGCAGGATGATGATCGGGGCGATGAAGACCGGCACGCCGGGCAGCACGAGCGAGTTCTTGAAGAACTTCATCCCATGCCGGTTCATGCCCGCATAAATGAAGGTCACGTAGGCGATGATCGCGAGGATGATCGCCTGGCCGATTAGGCCAGTGCTGGCGATTTGGAGGCCGGGAAACGTGCCAGTGAGATTCATGGCGAGCACCGTGAAGAAGATCGTCATGAGAATCGGCATGAATCGTCTGCCGTCTTTTTCGCCGAGGGTGTCGATGACGATTCCCTTG
>SCSV01000211.1 GCA_004297555.1 Salinibacterium sp. | reverse complement strand
ATTTCACCCCTGAAAGCGCGATACGAAATGCGATGCGCAGTGGTTACTCGATTTCCCAACATGGACCCCTGTCCGTAGCCGTGACTTCCGGCGGACAGGAGCCACAACCAACAGCCGCGGCCCTCCGGGATCGGGATGCTGCGATCCTCCACGTACGTCGCTAGATCGCAATCAATCACACGCGGCGCCATCCGCCCCTCCTCCAGTAGCCCATCGGCCTCGGGTCGGCCTTCATTTGTGAACTGGCAAACGGCGGCGCGCTGCCACCTTCGTCGTCGGGGTCGGTACTACCTTCGAAGACGTCCTCGGGGTCGGTCCAGTGCCGAGGCGGCTCCGCCGGCGGGGCTTGGTTGGGCTCACTTGGTGCGGGGTCATCGCCAAAGCCCAGGGCGCGATTGCCCAGGCCCTTGAGAAAGCCGACGAACGCATCGGTGGGCTTGAAGCCCTGGTTGTTCGCGGGGCGGTAGATGAGCCGCCAGTGCATGAGTACCTTCCACCACAGCCGGTTGAACTCGTCGGGGGTCATGTCGAGCTGCTCGGTCAGGCTGCGCTTTTGGAAGTTGCCGATCTCGAGCATGGTCTCGACGATGTTGTCGTAGTTGGAGAAGCTGCGGAGCGCTTTGGTGATCTCTTCGCGTTTCTCTTTGCTGGGTCGGTTGTCCTGCTTCCACTTCTTGGCGTAGGCGAAGTAGTTCATCGCCTTGGTCCGGTAGCAGCGGTCCATGAACGCCGCGGCGAACTCGACGTGCTCCTTGCTGACCAAGAGCTTTTTGCCCTCGTCATCGCTCGAGAACATCCGGGCGGCGACCGAGCAAGCGATCCTAGAGATCTTGAGCCGCAGATCAGCCTTCTCGGCGAGCAAGATGTCGCAGTCGTAGACATCGCCGAGCTCGGTCGCGCGCAGGAGGATATGCTCCTCGGCCCCGGGCAGGAACTTGACCTGGCTGGGGTTACGGCTCCACGCCCACAAGATCAGGCTCTGGCACAGGTTCGCGGTGTAGATGTTGGGGACATCGACCTGGCTCCAGCGCTTGTTGAGCATCGCGGAACTGACCTCGTTGCGGTCGACGATCAGCGCGAGGTCGACGCGGCGCAGGTCGGCGTGGTCCTTGAACAGATCCTTGACGGCGACGACGCCATAGGGGAAGCCCTGCATGAGACCGCCATTGGCGGGGTTGGTGAGCAGGATGAGGCGGGTGCGCGCCCAGGTTTCGTGATCTTTGACGGTACCGCCGCCGTAGGCCCGGCCTTCGGAGCGGATCTGGGTCATGTTTTTGACCTCCTTTTGGTCGATGCCTGAGAACTCGTCGATGAACAGCAGGCGGGTGTCCGCCGCGGGGATCTTCCCCCATTGAATGGACCACTCGCCCCGGTACTGCACCGCGGCGTAGACGAGGCCCGTGCGGCTGGCGACCTCGCCGCCGGTGATCTCACCCAGGCCGTAGTAGCCCATCAGGCTGCTAGCGATGGTTGATTTTCCCGCGGCCGAGTCTCCGCAGACCAGAAGCTCCCACCAGCCTTTCTGGATGTCCTTGCCGTCGAAACGAAAGCCCAGCACCGAGTGGTAGCAGAGGTCGACGGCCATGGAGAGCGGCTCGCGACCGCCGATCTGATGGACGTTGGCGGTGAGGTCGGTGTGGATGTCGTGCATCTTCTGCTCGACGGTCTGGTCGGGCGCCGGGCGGAAGATCTTCAGCTTGTCGTAGAGCTCCGCGGTCATCTTGAACTGGC
>SCSV01000210.1 GCA_004297555.1 Salinibacterium sp. | reverse complement strand
CCGCGCGGCGAGGTCACCCCGCGAAAGTTGAACCTGAGAACCGCGAGTTCGGCGAGAGCTGGCAGTCGAGCGGCGGCTTTGCGCAGAATGTGCGAATCCATGAAGCCACCCGCAGTGGGCAGCGGGTGCAGGCACACGAGTGTCGCGACCGGCTCCGTGGATTCGGGCACCGCGAGTTCGCCGACGAGAGTGAGCCCGTCACTCGTGTGCAACTCGATGTTCTCGCGGCGGGCCGGAAGTTCTACTGCTGCACGGATCTCGATTCCCGTGGTTTCTGTCACGGCCTGATCTTCCAGCAGTGCAGGTGCCAGTGCCGGCGGGCAGCGAGATCGTCGGCCTCGCCGAGAATGCCGTCGGCGCGCCACGTGACCGTGTGCGCGACGCCCGGAGCGATCTCGAGACCGCAACCCGGGCAGAGGTACACCTTCACCGCGCCGGTCGGCGAAATCGGCTGCACGTTCCAGAGTCCATCATGGCGAGACTCGGTGTGCCGATGTTCAATGAGCACGTGGCTGAGGTCAGTCGGTTCGAAGTCATCGCCCCGGCGACGGTGTGATCGAGGCATGATTCCAGTCTAGGAGCGCGGGGGATGCCGCTGAGCGTTGCGATCAAAATCGCCGACGGCGATCAGTACCAGCCGACACTTTCCGAGTGGCCCCATGCCTGACAGGGAGTACCGTAGCGCTGGCTGATGTAGCCCAGGCCCCACTTGATCTGAGTTGCCGGATTGGTCTTCCAGTCGGCGGCGACCGTGGCCATCTTGGTTCCGGGCAGAGCCTGGGGAATGCCATATGCGCCGCTCGTCGGGTTACTCGCGTACACGTTCCAGTGCGATTCACGGTCCCACAGCGACACCAGGCAAGCGAACTCGTTCTCGCCCAAGCCCTTCTGCTGCAAGATATCCCAGGCGATAGCCTTGGCCGACCCAGGGTCGGGGGTGTCAAACGAGGGGGCCGGGTGACGCGCATCACTTGCCGTGAACGTATCGCGCTTAACTTCCCGCTGATAGTCGCCGTTCACGCTGAAAGATTGCAGATCCGAATCATCCGCCGTGGCCACTGCGGCGTCCGCCGGAGGGCTGAACGTGGGTGGTGCCGCTGTGACGAGGAGAAACGCGAACGTCACGAAACTGGCGAAAACCGGCAGCGACCAACTGCGGCGGCTATGGCGCCCCGAGATATCCCCGCCCTCGCTCTTCAGCTGCGCGCGGAGCTCATTGACCCGCCAATGATTGCCCACAGTTGGTCGATGTTAGCTCATTGACGCTGGAATGCACCCGTGTCGTGCAGCGAGCCAGCTAACCGCTTTGGCGCACCGCGAGCATGACGTTGATGACGGCATCGAGCAGCAGGTCGACTTGCGCTTCGCGGTAGCCGCCCTTTTGACTGCGGAAGACCACAGTCCGCACATCGTCGATACTCATTGCTTTGCCATGCTGGAAGTAATCCACCAGACGATCGGCGAACTCGTCGACGTCTTTTGCGCGATAGCCGTTCGTGAACGGACCGACCCGGTGGAAGCGCTTGCCTCGCTTGCGGGCGAGTCGATCGAGGATGACTTGCGCGGTGGTGCGAGCTTTCGCGTACCACGCCGCATCCCCGGCCTCGGCGAGTGCCCGCTCGCGCTCTCGGGCGGCGAAAGCGTCTTCGAGGCGCTCGAGCGCGGCATCCACCTGGGCGGGGGCGTAGCCGCCCTTCTTGATTGAGAAAGCCATGCGGCGGATACTCTCGGAGTTGACAACCCCGGCAGCGCCGCGGTCGGCGGTGTACGCGCGGCGGGCTTCTTCGAGGAAGTCCTCTACCTCGTCGATGTTGTACCCGGGTTGGGAGCGTCGGCTGCGGGGGAACGTTGTACTCACGCGACTATTCTGCCCTAGCTGGAGGGGCACAACTGCGAGACGGCTGCATGGGGCCCCGCCGTGTCTGGGTTCACGTGAAAATCAGGAACAGCACGTACGCCGCTGCGGCGGAGAACAGTGACGAGTCGAGCCGATCGAGAAAACCGCCGTGGCCGGGCAACCAGGTACTGATGTCCTTGACGCCCAGGTCGCGTTTGATCAGAGACTCCGCGAGATCCCCCATTGTCGCGGTGACGAGCATCGTGAGCCCGAGGACTAGCCCGACCCACCATTCCTGATGAAGCATGAAGAGCCCCAGCAGGATGCCCGCGATCACGGCGATAAGGGCCGACCCGACGAAGCCTTCCCAGGTCTTCTTCGGGCTGATTGTGGGAGCCATCGGATGCTTGCCGAATGCGAGTCCACTCGCGAGCGCGCCGGTGTCGATCGCGATCACGATGATGAGGAACGCCAAGGTCCACCACTGGCCATTCGGCTGAGCGGTGAGCAGTACCGTAAACGCGGCCATAAAGACGACGTACGCCATGATGAAGGTACCGGCGGCGAGATCCTTCAGCAGATCGATGGCACTGGCCCGGTGGCTCGGCCGGATCGTCTCGACCAGTCGCCAAAGCGAGATGAACGCCACACCGGCCAGGGTTATGAGCCAGTGCCCCGGCGCAAGCCAATAGAAGGCCGCTGGCACGACCGCTACCGCGGCAATGACCGTCGGGATGCGCGGGACGCTGCGGCCCGCGAAGCGCAGGGCGCTCGCGAGCTCGAGCGCGGCAAACCCGATGAGTGGCGCCACGAAGATCATGAACAACGCCTTGTTGAAGATGAGGCTCAGCAGCAGCGCGCCGCCGAGAAGCACGCCGACACTGATTGCGACCACAAGGGGCCGGCCGGTACGCGCGTTGATCTTCTCGTTAGTCGCGCGCACCTTCGCTTCGGTCGCGCGAACTTGGGCCTCGAAGTCAGAAACCATCAGACCTCGAGCAGCTCGGCTTCCTTGCGCTTGAGGGCTTCGTCAATGGCGTCCACATGCTGCTTAGTAGCAGCTTCAAGGTCTTTCTCGGCGCGAGCGATCTCGTCTTCACCGACCTCTTTGAGGGCATCCAGATCATCTTTGGCTTTGCGACGGATGTTTCGCAGCGCGACCCGGGACTGCTCGGCTTTGTCGCGCACGATCTTGACGAACTCCTTGCGCCGGTCTTCGGTCAGCTCGGGCAGGGTGGCGCGGATAACGTTGCCGTCGTTGCCGACGCTTGCCCCCAGGTTCGCGGCCGCGACGATGGCCTTCTCGATGTCTTTGAGTGCGGCCTTGTCGTAGGGTGTGATCACGAGGGTGCGCGCTTCTTGGTTCACCATCGAGGCGAGTTGGCCGAGCGGAGTCGCGGTGCCGTAGTAGTCGACGAGCAGCTTCTGGAACAGGGCGGGGTTGGCGCGGCCGGTGCGAACGGTGCCGAAGTCGTCTTTGGCGACCTCAACCGCTTTTTGCATCTTCTCTTTGGCTTCGGCCAAAACGTCGCTGATCACCGGTACTCCTTTGTGGCTGGGTCGAGCTGGGTCTGTTTGGTTCTGTAAAGCAGGTCTCTGTCGAGCATAGGGGTCATCAGTTCGATACCAAGGTGCCGATTTCCTCGCCGCGAAGCGCTTTGGTCACGTTGCCTGCGGGTTCCATGCCGAAGACAACCATGGGCATCGAGTTGTCCATGCACAGGCTGAACGCCGTGGAATCGACCACCTTGAGCCCCCGCACGAGCGCCTCCTGATAGGTGATGCGGTCGATCTTCGCCGCGGAGTCATCTTTGCGCGGGTCGGCCGAGTACACGCCGTCGACACCATTCTTGGCGACGAGCACGACTTGGGCGTCGATCTCGAGGGCGCGCTGTGCGGCAACCGTGTCCGTGGAGAAGTAGGGAAGGCCGGCGCCCGCACCGAAGATCACGACGCGACCCTTTTCGAGGTGCCGCTCGGCGCGGCGCGGGATGTACGGCTCCGCCACCTGGGTCATGGAAATGGCGGACTGAACACGAGTCGCCGCACCGGCCTGCTCGAGGAAGTCCTGCAGGGCGAGAGCATTCATGACCGTGCCAAGCATGCCCATGTAGTCGGCGCGACCACGATCCATGCCGCGCTGGCTCAGCTCGGCACCCCGGAAGAAGTTGCCGCCGCCGACCACGATCGCGATCTCGACATCGGATGCCGCTGCGGCGATCTCTTTCGCCAGATTGCTCACTACATCGGGGTTGACCCCGAGGGAACCGCCGCCGAACGCTTCGCCGGATAGTTTGAGAAGGACCCGTCGTTTGCGCTGTGCGGCCATGCTGTTCCTCCAGGTTTGCTCGCTCTAGGCTACCCGGTCGCGACCTTCAGGAATGAGCACTTGCGCTATTGTCTGTGCACGGATAGTCTGTACACACAGTAATTATTCGAGCGGCGAATCCGCACTTCCCGGATTCGCAACCATTCCGATTGGAGCACATGATGTGGGCACACGACTACACCGCAACGACCGACCTTTCCCCCGAGCAAGTCTGGGCAGCACTTCGTGCCCTGCACACCGGCGAGCTCACCTACGACGGCGCTGACACCTTCGAACTGCACGGACCCTTCGCCGTCGGCACCGAACTCGATGTCACCCCGGTCGGACAGGGCACCTTCCGCTCGACGATCGTCGAACTCGTGGAGAACGAGCGCTACGCCGACCGCACCGAGTACAACGGACTCACTCTGCTGTTCCGGCACACCCTCGAGGCTCTTGACGGCGGCACTCGAGTGACGCACCGTTTGGAGATCAGCGGGGATGCCGCCGATGCGGTCGGCCCGGAACTCGGCCCCCAGATCAGCGGCGACTTCGACGAGTCGATGGCTGCCCTGTTCGAGCAAGCAGCGCGACTGGCCATGAAGTGACCCGATTTGCCGAGGGTCCGGTCGAAAGCCCAGGCTTTCTGCTTTGGCGCACGACCATGCGCTGGCAGCGGGCGATCGCCGCTTCCCTCGCGCCGCTCGGCCTCACCCACGTGCAGTTCGTGCTGCTGGCCTCCGCCTGGTGGATGTCGCAGCACGAGGCGCCCAACCAGGTGCAGTTGGCTGCCCAAGCGGGCACCGATATCAAGATGACCTCGGAGGTGATCGGCCGGCTCGAGAGCAAGGGGCTACTCTCGCGCGCGATCGATCCGGCGGATGCCCGGGCGAAGATCCTCGCCGTGACACCCGGGGGCGCCGCCCTCGCCCGGCGCGCGATCGAGATCGTCGAGGCGGCGGACGCGGAGTTCTTCGCCGCGGTGGATTCCCGGCCGCTGGTTCAGCTGCTGCAGACGCTAGCCGGGGTGCGCTGAGCGGCGAGCCACGAACGATGGATGCCCCGCGGCCTAGGCCGGCGGGGGCATCCGTTCGTGAAAAGTTAGGCGCCGACCTTGAAGCGGGCGAACCCGGTGACGGTGAGTCCGGCATCCGCAAGAACCTTGCTCACGACGAGCTTGTTGTCGCGCGCGTAGTCCTGGTCGAGCAGGGCGACCTGCTTGAAGTAGCCGTTGATGCGACCTTCGATGATCTTTGGAAGCGCAGCCTCGGGCTTGCCCTCGCCGCGGCTGATCTCCTCGACGATGCGGCGCTCCTTCTCGACCTCTTCGGCCGGAACGTCGTCACGGCTCAGGTACACCGGGTCGGCGAAGGAGATGTGTTGCGCGATGCTGCGAGCAGTCTCGGCGTCGTCGCCCGAGTAGGCCACAACCACGCCGACCTGGGGCGGCAGGTCTTTGTTGGTGCGGTGCAGGTAGATCGCAAATGCGTCGCCCTTGATCGCGAAGACACGGCGCAGTTCGAACTTCTCGCCGAGGATCGCGGCCTCGTCGCCGATGAGCTCGGCAACAATCTGCGAACCGGCGGGAGCGGCGAGCGCCTCATCGAGAGTGGTCGCACCGGCAGCCACAACAGCGGCGAGAACAGTGTCGCCGAGCGCGACGAACTTGTCGCTCTTCGCAACAAAGTCGGTCTCGCACGCGAGCTCGATCATGGTTGCAACGCCGTTGCTCTCGGTCGCGGCAACAAGGCCCTCGCTCGTGGAGCGGTCGGCGCGCTTCGCGTTGCCCTTGGCACCCTTGAGTCGAAGAATCTCGGTGGCCTTCTCGAGGTCACCGCCCGCTTCGATCAGAGCGTTCTTGCTGTCGACCATGCCGGTACCGAGACGGTCACGCAGGGTCTTGAGGTCGTCGAGGCTGAAATCTGCCATCGGGGTTTCCTTACTTCTCAGCAGTCTTGGCTGCGGGCTTCTTTGCCTTTGCGGCTGGCTTCTTCTCGGCCTCGGTGGCCTCGGCCTCGATCTCGGCGACGGTCTCGGCGTCGGACTCGACGTGGTGCTCGGGAACGATCGTCGCGTCTGCGGCGGCTTCCTTCTCGGCAACAACGGCGTCTGCGTCATTCTCCTCAACCGGGAGCTCGACGGCCGGCTCGGCCTGACCGAGCAACTCGGCTTCCCACTCGGCGAGCGGCTCAACCGCTTCACCGGCTTCGGGCTTCTGGTGGCGCTGGATGAGACCCTCGGCAGCAGCATCCGCAATGATGCGGGTCAGCAGGCCAACCGAACGGATCGCGTCGTCGTTACCCGGGATCGGGTACTGAACCTCGTCGGGGTCGCAGTTGGTGTCGAGAATCGCGATGACCGGGATGCCCAGCTTGTGCGCCTCATCGATGGCGAGGTGCTCCTTCTTGGTGTCCACGATCCACACGGCCGACGGGGTCTTGGTGAGGTTGCGGATACCGCCGAGGCTCTTCTGCAGTTTGGTGAGTTCGCGCTTCTGGATGAGCAGCTCTTTCTTGGTGTAGCCGCGCGTCGTGTCGTCGAAGTCGACCTCTTCGAGCTCCTTCATGCGTGCGAGGCGCTTGGAGACCGTCTGGAAGTTGGTGAGCAGACCTCCGAGCCAACGCTGGTTGACGTAGGGCTGGCCGACGCGCTGAGCCTGCTCGGCGATGGCGCCCTGAGCCTGCTTCTTGGTGCCGACGAAGAGAATCGTGCCGCCGTGGGCGACCGTCTCCTTGACGTAGTCGTAGGTCGCGTCGATGTGCTTGAGCGACTGCTGCAGGTCGATGATGTGGCTGCCCGAGCGCTCGGTGAGGATGAAACGCTTCATCTTCGGGTTCCAGCGGCGGGTCTGGTGTCCAAAATGCACGCCGCTGTCGAGCAGCTGGCGGATGGTGACGACGGCCATTGCCGTACTCCTTCTTGGCGCGACTGTCTCGCGCCTTCTCAGTTGTTATCGCGACCGGTTGGCCACGAATCCTGGTGCCCGGCACACGACCGCCCATTGCTGGGACTGATGGAAGTGTGCCGTGTTCGTGGAATCAGAACACTGTGGGCACGCGTAGTCACCCCGAGTTATCGGGATGCTTCGAAAATGATAGCACCGCTCCTCCACCGGCTTTGGTTTGCGGCGGTTCTCCCCCGATCTGGCTCAGACGGCACCCTTGCTCCTGTCGGCCACAATCATGGGCGGATGCCCAGAGCCGTCCTCTCTCTGTTGATCAGCTGCATCGTGGTTGCCGGCGCCCACTCTCGCTGCCGTGCAATCCCCCACGCCCTGGGACTCGCCGATCGCCGCGGTGCAATCCCCTCCGCCCTGGGATTGGCCGGTCGCCGCACCGCACTCGATCGTGCGGCCGTACATCGCCCCGGCCACGCCGTACTCGGCCGGGCACCGGGGTATCGATGTGCGAGTTCCCGGCGACGTCGTCTTTGCGCCGGCCGACGGGGTCGTACATTTCGCCGGGACCGTCGTCGACCGGCCGGTGCTTTCGATCGAGCATCCGGGTGGGGTCATCTCGAGCTATGAACCGGTTGTCACCGAACTGCATGCGGGGGATGTCGTCTCGCGCGGCGATCCGATCGGCAGGGTGGTTGCCGGCCACTGCAGCACCGTGTGCTTGCACTTCGGGGTGCGGGTTGACGGGGAGTACGTGTCGCCGCTCTTGTTCATCGGCAATGTGCCCCCCTCGCGGCTGCTGCCGACGCGCTGGTAGCTGCCGCGGCGCCGCTGACGCCGGCCGCAATCAGGCCCGCGGGTGAGCCGTGCGGTAGCTGTCCTTGAGACGCTCGGTCGAGACGTGGGTGTAGAGCTGAGTGGTGCCGAGACTCGCGTGACCGAGCATTTCTTGCACGGCCCGAAGGTCGGCCCCTCCGTCGAGCAGGTGGGTCGCGGCGGTATGCCTGAGGGTGTGCGGACCGGCAGGCCCCGAACCGGGAACCGTCGCGAGCAGCCGAGAGATCAGTTCATAGACGGTGCGGCTGGAGAGCCGTTTGCCGCGCGCCCCAACGAACAGTGGCGAGGCAGCGGTCGGGTATTCGGCGACAAGCTGCGGCCGCGCAGTGTCCAAGTACGCCTCGACCGCGCGTTTCGCGGGGATGCCGAACGGCACAACGCGCTCCTTCGATCCCTTTCCCAGCACCCGAACCGTGAGCCGGCCGAGGTCGATGTCGGCAATGCCGAGGCCGGTCAGTTCACTCACGCGCATCGCGGAGGCGTAGAGCAGTTCCACGATGGCGAGGTCGCGCAAGGCCACGGCATCCCCGGTTTCGGCTCGCTCCGAGACGCGCCCGAGGATGTCCTCGATTTGTTCGCGGGTGAGGACTCGCGGGAGGTGATGCTCCGATTTGGGCGCTTTCAGGCGAGTGCCGGCATCTGTCGCTGTCGCCTTGGTGCTCGCGAGCCAGGAAGTGAGGCTGCGGACCGCGGCCGCTCGGCGGGCGAGGGTCGATCGGGCGAGACCGTCTTGGGATGCGCGCCACAGCCAATCGCGCAGCAGTTCGAGGTCGAGATCGTCGAGTTCGGATGCGCCATGCGTCTCGGCGAAATCAACGAGTTGCGCGAGATCCGAGCGGTAGGAGCGCACGGTGTGGTCGCTGAATCCGCGTTCGAGGGCGAGGTAGCTCGCGAACTCGTCGACGGTCTGATGCAGGTCCACGAGACCATCGTGCCCCCGGGCCGTGGCAGGGCGGCCGGGTGGGTGGGCGTGTCTCAATGCCCGTCGCGGTCCGCGACCACCGGGGCGCTGGCCGGGCTGGGCGGCCCGCGCCAGGCTGACCCGCCCGCGCCGCGCAGTCTCCGGCTAGGGCGTGTCCGACGATCCGAGCGTCTCGGCAAACGACGACGTCTTCTTGGAGAAGGTCTCGGTGCGCTGCTCGGGCGTCATCGCCTCGAGTTGCGCCCAGGCCTCGTTGCCGAACCCGGAGACTTCGGTCGTGTCCCCGATCGGGATCGTTGAGTGCACGACCTGGTCGCGATACACGTGGACGACATTGACCGACTGGCCGAAGTCGACACCGGAGAGCAGTCGATCCTTGGCACTGAGGTCGAGCGTGTAGCAGGTCGCGGCAGCGACGGAGACCGGGATGCCCGCGAACGTGCTGTGCGTCGAGTAGTGCAGGTGGCCGGCGAGGATCGCCCGCACATCGCTGCCGCGAATCACATCGGCAAGCCGGGGTTGGTCGCGCAGTTCGAGCATCCCCATCGCTTCGAGCAGTGGTGTCGGGATTGGAGGGTGATGCAGGGCAAGGAGCGTGCCGTGCGGCGCTGCCTCGGAGAGTTCGTCGGAGAGCCAGACGAGTTGCTCGTCAGTGAGTTCACCGTGGTGGTAGCCGGGAACGCTCGTGTCGAGGGAGATGATGCGCAGGCCATTGATTGAGTAGACGCGGTCTTGTGGGGCATCCGATTCGACACCGAACAGCAGGCGCGAGTAGTTGGGGCGCTCGTCGTGGTTGCCCATCACCCAAATGATCTGGGCACCCATGCGATCGGCGACAGGCTGCACGATGTTCAGCAGTCGCTCGTAGGCGTCCGGTTCGCCCAGGTCGGCGAGGTCGCCCGTGAAGACGAGCGCCTCCGGCTTGGCGCTCGATCGCTCCAGTTGGGCGAGCGCCCGTGTCACGTGGTCGATGGTGTTGACCGAGCCGTAGAGCGGCGCTCCCCCGTCTAACAGGTGGGTGTCGCTGATGTGAGCGATGACGTGGGATGCCGCCGGATACTGGCCAAGTTGAATCACTGATTCAGACTATTCGGTCTATTGCCACCCCAGCGCTAAGTCGCCGGCCGCGATTTCAGCCAGCCGCGCTCGCGCTCTTCCACTAGGCCCGCCAATTCCAGCTGGCCGAGCAGCGAACCCACCTCGACCACCGAGAGCCCTGACCGCGCGGCGATGTCATTCGCGGCGCGCGGCGCACGAAAGCTGAGTGCGTCGAGGAGCCGTACTGATCCAGCATCCAGTCGATCTGAGGAGGACGCGAACAGCGCGGGCACCCTGGCGCTCGGCAACGGTGCCAACTCCGCCATCTCCTCCGCGTTGGTGACCAGCACCGCGTTCGCCTCCCGAATCAGCCGATGGCAGCCGGCGGATGCGGCGCTCGTGACCGGCCCTGGAACGGCACCGACCGGTCGGCCGGCGACAGTCGCGTGATGCGCGGTGTTGAGCGAGCCTGATCGCCAGCCGGCTTCTAGCACGATGGTCGCAAGGCTCGACGCCGCAATCAATCGGTTTCGCTGCAGAAAGCTTCTCCGGACTAGTCTGTCAAACCGAGAGCCATTCTTCGGTTCCCAGGAGTGGCTCGGGAGACACCTCTTCAAAGCCGAGGTCGATCACGTTGTTCATGTCAGTCATGATCGCTCAACGCAGCGACAGCTCGCAGAAGTTATCCACAACGACGAAGGTGTTCCGTGACACTTCGTCGCTCACATCTGGCAATTGCGTGGTCGCGGCGGACCCTTGGGGCGACTATTCACCCTATCGAGAGCAGCAATCAGGCCCGGTTCAGCCTGGTAGGGCGCGCTCCGCCCGACGAGCGTGCGCGCGGGAGGCCTCCCGGAATTGGGCACCAGTCGCGAGCGATCGCTCCGCTCGGCCCCATCGAATCCATCCCTCTCGACGCCAATGGACGGCGAGGTGGTGACGAAACGCATACGTCGCGCGCAAATTGGCGGACCAGTCCAGGTCGCCAGTCCGGTCCTGGGGTAGGACCACTTCAAACAACTCGGCAAAAGTCGGACCGGAGTGATTCCGTTTCCGAAACCGGGCCACCGCCACTGCCGCATCTAGAGCCATGGCCTCGTCCAGCGAGAATTCCAGAAGGAGGGCTTTCAATTCGTCCGGAAGTTCGCCGACACACAGAACCGGATTTCGTCGGTTGCTCAATTCGCCTCCCTTGTATCGCATCCGCAAGATGCGGGGCTCAACGTGCGAGCCCGCCGACGAACGGCGGGAAGGAAAGCGTTTCGTATTAGCCATACGAATTATGCCACACGCACTAGGCCACACCCGGGGGACGTCTCAACCACATTTGGAAGTGTGGCAAGGAATGCGATCGCTGATGAGGACTGGGCGAAGTACTCCGCCGAGGTGGGCCGCAAACTTCATCGTCTGCGTATCGCCAAAGGAATGAGCCAGGAAGATCTTGCCTATGCCGCGGGGCTAAGTCGATATACGTATCAGAAGTTCGAGAAAGGGGAGTCCCGTCCCGGCGAACCGGCAAATCCCCATTTGCGGACAATCGCAGCCCTGGCCGGCGCGCTCGACACACCACTCGCGCACCTATTGCCAGAATGGGTCCCCTTGGTGCGAATCTAGCAGTTGGATAAAGGGACTAGACATCGTCAAACTCCGGATCGTCGGCCCCCTCCGCGGTCGACTCGTCTTCGGTGATCTCGCTCGCCGAAAGCCTCACACGGGCATCCACGACCAGGGTGTGTAGGTCGAACCCAGACGAGGCGCTGGCCGCACGAGCGCGAGCCGGAAGATCTCGAACCCGAGCGGTCTCAGTTCGCGTACTTGAGAACTGGACGGCCAGCAACCAGCCCTGGGCACACTGTTCACTCGTGATGTATGACACAAGCTGTTGCTCGAGTCCGTTCCAAAATTTGCCGTTCCCGACCTTCTTGATTTCGAGAAGCACGCGCTGTGTCGAAGTCGTAAAAACGAAGTCAACTGGCCCCTTACCGACGTCGACCTCCCGATCCAGTCGCACGCCGTGTGCGTGGCAGTAAGACTCGACAACTCCGCGATAGAGCAGTTGCACAGAAGCCTCCCTTCGAGGAGCAAAGGTGTCCTCCGTCCGGAGCAGCCTCCAGCCAGCGCGGGCCTCGACGAAGTGTTTGAAGTGCTCGTTTACTTCTGCAACGAACACACCAAGTTCATTCGGACCGACATCGCCCATCGTCAGCGGGGACTCTGAGGCTATCCCTCGTGTTTCCATTTGCCAGAGGTGGAGCCCTGCTGGATCCTTCTCGACGTCGTACGGCTCGGCCGGATCGTTCGCACGGCTTTCGGTCCAGGCGCGCACCAGATCAGTGTGTTGACGAGCAAGGAAGACAATGTCTGCCTTTCGAAGTCGGCCGACTAGCTCCAGGTTGAGATCGTCCCGAAGGGTGGGCTCAACAAAGTCCCACCAGTCGTCGGCGTTCAGCGTGGGAAGTTCCCGAAGGAAGCGCGCCGGCGTAAGAAGTACCGGTTTGCCGTTCTTGGGGTTCTCGGGCAGCCCGACCGTTTGCGATGCCCAGCGCTTGCGCAGCGGATCCACCGTCGCGCTTTCGACTTTGAAATCGACGAGGGGGATGTTGTGTCGGCGACACACCTCCTGCGTGTACTCGATGAACTTGTACTTGAGGATGTTGCAGGTGATGTCCGAAATGCGATCGCGTCCAATTTTCTCGACGAGAACACCCAGCTCCTCGAAGCGACGTAGGTCCTGAAGACCTTTCTCGATGGCGATGGCCATGGCCGAGACGATCCTCTTGGCAAAGCCCCTTCCCGTGCCGGATCCGTCAGTTCCCACGCCCACAAATCCGAGCCCAAACTCTTTGGGCTCTGGGAACACCATCAGGTCTACGGTCTTTCGATATTGAAGACTCTCTGGGTTGTCCTGGTGGCCAGCCAGTATCTCGAATCCCCGTTGGAAGTGCCCGGATAGGCGTTCGCCCCCGTCGGCCCAAAGACCATCCGTCTCGGCGAACACCAGGAAGGGATCGACGAAGAGCTGAGTGTCGGATTCGAGAAGGCGATCGAACCAATCGTCATCGGGGCCGCGTTCTACCGAGAAGGCTTCAGAGAAGTACATCGTTGGTCCTCACGTCTAGCATTGGTTGATCTTTTCCGGGGCTAGCCGCCGCGAATAGGCTCCTCCGTCAATCGCTCGCGTACCTGCGTGGGGAGGAGTCTGTGCTCCCACAGGATTTTTGCCGCCGTGTCGTGTGCCGCGGCTTCGCCGAGACCAGTGAGTGATGACCGTAGCCGACTCCACGCTCGATGCGTCTCGTACCCGAGCGTGACGAGGATTTCGCTCGCGGCGATGTAGAGGTTCGGGTTGGCAATGGGGACCGCATCCGGGTCAACGAGCCGGCTCGGCGCGACGATCACGCTCACCGAGGCCTCGGGAGCAGGCACACCGCGATCGGCTTCGAGCGAGCTGAGATGAGTGTTGGCCTTGCGGACGTAGTCCATGCTCAAGAGTTCTGCAGTCTGTTCACTCTTCGCCTCCACGGTGATCCAGAGCTCGTCCCATACCCAGGCCGCATCGGTTCTCCCTTGGCCCGCGGGCTTCCATGACTCGGCCCCGAGAAAGTGTCCGAGCTCGACTAGGGCCTGCTCATATGCGGAAGACGGTGCCTGCGCGAGGGCTATCTCCATCCCACTCGCTCTCGCGGCAAACTTCGTTGCGGAGCTGAGGGCGCCCTGATTCAGGCGCTCCAGGATGTTGTGTACTGCGCTCTCGTCCGCAGGCTCGATCATCTTGAATTCCGCCGGAAGGGGCGCCACTTCGCGTAGCCATGTGGACCCCGCGGCAGCCTTGTGCGCCTTTTTGAGCAACTCTATTGAACGGAGCGCGCCCGCGGCGTTGCCTGCGCTGGTCGAGCGGCCGTACCAAGCACTGGCGAGATAGGCCCAAAGCGCGCGGTAGGGTCGGGTCGAGGCGCCGGTTAGCCCCTCGAGAACTTCCACCGCGCGATCACCCGCCTCCTCCCAATCGCCGAGCCAAGCGGACTGCCACGCCTTCACTTCCTTCGCTGCGCTGGCCGCCAACTCGGACGCGATTTCAGGCACGTTTCGCACTGCGGCCTGCCTTCCCTCGGTGAGGGCGGGTTCTCCATTTTCCCTCCACGCCTTGTCTTGCCGCAGAGCACTGTTCGTGAGGGCGACGACATTGTCCTGGCTCGAACGGCTGGCGAGCAGTCCGAATTCAATCTCCGCCTGCAACTCAATTGGCATGGGTCGAGTGTGGTCCCGATCCGAAAAGTAGCGGAGAAGAGCTTCACCGCGAATCACGATCACGGCCCAATCCTGCGGCCCCCTCGTGCACCTACCGACGCCTTGGATTATCCGGGTCCGGATTCTCTCAGCCAGCACATCGCCAGCCCGCAGCTTGGACTCCAGAAAACGATCCTGAAGGTGCGAGGCGCCCGGCAACCCTTCCATAACGGTTACGCGACAGTCGGCACCTGCCAGATCCATCCCGTCGTATCGACTCGCGGCCAAAAGAGTGCCCCGGTCTGCTTCACGGAACTTGCCGACACCATGCTCGTCAGTGGCGAGGAACCATTCGGCTGGATCCGCTTCAAGCTCGCTTGCTAGCTTCTTCGCACTCGTTGCATCGGGTGTGAGTATGAGACGTTTTGGATCCAGATCCACCACGCGTTTCATAAGCGAAGACGCATCCTCCTTTGAAGAGCCGTCTGCAAGGTCAGGGAAGACAAAGAAGCGTCGGCCGCTCCCGGTGCGTTCCCAAGCGGGCGGCACTGGAACGCGCGAAATCGGTGAGCGCCCGAAGGCACGCTCCAGTTCGCCCGCATCTCCAAGGGTGGCGGACAAATAGATCCGCTGCTCCGGAGCAGTGAATGGCTGGTGGTCGAACGTCGGAGGAATCATTGGTCGGATGCACCAGCCCGAACGGGAAACATAGAACAGGCAAGATCCAAGGTGGGCCCGGATCATTTTGAACCGCCAGCTAGCGTCGCCGGTCAGCTCAGCTGCGAGGACGGCGTCGATGTCGACGAGCTTCTGCTCGATGAACGGCAGGGGGATTAGCCGGACTTCCGTTGGGTTCGACGTATCGGGTCCCTTGCCCACCAACCTTGCAATGAGTTGCGGGTCAAGTGCGTCTGCAAGGGCATCGAACAAGTGCATGTAGATATCGTCCTTGCGGTCGATGACGACTGCCCAGGCCTCGGCAACATATCCTTCTGCGGCGTGAGCGTCGTCAAAGATCAAGGTCTTGGCGTCGGCAAACTTGGACCAGTTGTTGAACACGTGACTGTACGTTGTGACAGCCATCGCATCGGCACGGGTGTAATCGAACACCTCCCGTGCATCCCACTTCGCATGTTCGCCGACGAGCTCCCGCACCGCGAATCCTTGTTGGCTTCCAACGAGTGCAACCTGCCGTGCCAACTGTCTCGTGGGGCAGGCGTAAACGACTCGCTGCCCTAACGCCTGCCGGCGCCACTCCCCGGCCAGGAGCCCAACGATCGTCTTGCCCGAGCCCGTGGGGAGTTCAAGAGCCACGTCCGGAGTCCCGACATGCTGCTCCGTGTAGACGCGCAGCTGATCGGCCTGATGAGACCACAGCGCTCCGACCACAGCCGTCCGACTTCTAGGCAGATCTCCGAACAAACTCTCGGGGTCTTTGGGCTTAGACGTGACTTTAGCGGCCGATGGAAATACAGGCGCTGCGCTCGGGGGTTCAGGGTTTTTCACAGTTCCTTCCGGCCGCTCGAGATCGGTGCCTGCAAATCTGCGGGTAAGCCGAACATAGTGGAACGGTCGTGCGCGAACAACGCGCGAGCGATCACTCCTCAATTTCGGCGGGATCCAGCGTGAGGTTGTACAACACAGCGGGGCGTCGACATGGGTGGTCTATACCTTTGTGATCACTCCGTCGGTTCCGTCATACAGATCGAAATTGCGTTCGCCCAAGAGCTCGACAATGCTGCCGAATGCCGCATCCAAGTCGACTTCTTGACTCTCGTCATTGACTTCGAAAGCTCGAATTAGGGGCTGAAAGGGATTGCTGTCAACGAGCAGTAGAAAGAGGCGCTCGAACTGTTCCTCACGGCCCAATGGATCCGGTCGACGCGTGAACAGCCGAAGACGAGGAAACGCGTTTTGGAATGTTGACTTGCGCCGGATCGTATGGTCGTGTTCCGCCTGATGGTCAAGAAAGAGAAAGCCGGCGAGCACCGCATAGGGGAACCGCCGGTGAAGGGTTACGGCCTCCACGAGCAGGTCGCCTCGCCGGTTGGTGAGGTTCTTCTGGAACGCTCCGGACTTCCC
>SCSV01000209.1 GCA_004297555.1 Salinibacterium sp. | reverse complement strand
TCGTACTGCGTCACGTTTTCCGACGCCACTTTTGATCTTGTGCTGGAGTCGCACAGCAAGGGCAGCGCGGCAAGCGTTTGGCGATGCCAACGATGAGGCGCCGCCTGAGGGTGGCAATCGAATCCGGCACGTGACGCTCAGGCCGAAGCGGGGGAGCCTCTGGGTCGGTAACTCTCGGGAACTGTAATCGCCGGGACATGCCGGGCGGATTGCGCTTGCGAGGGGGGAAAGGCTCCCCTCTCGGAGATCAGGAATCCATAGGTTGCGATGCACATCGTGGCGTGGTGGTGGAAGCCCACCCATCCTCGCCCCTCGAAATGGCCGAGGCCGACCTCCTGCTTCAGATCCAGATAGTCGCGCTCGATACGCCAGCGCATCATGGTGATGTCGACGAGACGGTCGAACGCGATGTTGCGCTCCAATGTGGAGAGCCAGAACTTCGTCGGCTTCTCCTCGTCTTTCGGCCACTCGATCAGCAGCCATTCCTCGGGCTCGTCCGGCGTGCAGCCCTCGCCGCGAGCATGAACCCGGATACGTGCGAAACGCGAGCGCAAGGGCTCGGCTGCACCTTCGCGCCACGTGATCGTCTGCCACGCTCGTTTCGGCAATCCGAGCGCCAGCGCTTCGGCCGTCATCCTGATCGCATCGTCCTTATACGCCTCGACAAGCGTCCTGGCGTGGACGGCGGCCGAATAGTCGAGGCCGAGCTCTCGTGCGCCACGTCGCAAGGATGCGTCCGTGCCATAGGCCGAATCCATCAGAACGACGCCACGCGGGAGACCGGCCGAGCACGCCCATGCGAGTTGATCGAGCGCGATCTTGGGCTTGGTCTGGAATGCGATGTCCTCGGGCACGCCGGCCTTCGCGCGACGCTTCCAGTCGTCCGCCCAGCTCTTGGGAAGATAGAGCCGATACGCCACCGGCAGGCTCGCGTAGTGGTTGGCGAGCGACAGCGACACAGCCACCTGGCAGTTGTCCTGCTTGCCGGTCTGGCCGCAGTACTGATGCGACACGCCGACCGAATGCTTGCCGTGCTTGGGAAAGCCGGTGTCGTCGATGACCCACGCCTCGATCGTGCCATGCCGCTCGATCTTCGGCAGCACCATCTCGCGAACCTTGGCGAGCACCGCATCGTCCGACCAGCCGCCTTGGGCCACGAAATGCAATAGCGACTGGTGCTGAGCAGCGACCCGCCCGGGCGCAGTCACGGCTGCGATCGGCTCGACGCTCTTCCTCTCGCCCGGCAGCAAGAGCCCCGTACAGTAGTCACGCATCGGGCCGACACGCGACACGCGGCCCATCACGCCGGAAAGCTCGTCGAGATACGCGGAGAACCGTTCCTCGCCGTCGCGAGCTTGATGTCTGCCCATCGCTGCCTCCCGCCAAAGGAACCAGCTCAATCGCTGATTCCCTGCGGACGCGGCCCATGGCAAAGTGACTCAGTACTACTAACCAACTCAACAGTTTATTGACGCGGGCAGTTTGGCCCGAACGGCAATGGCAAGCGCGGGAAGACCGTCCCGTTTCGTGGCCCACCAGGATGGACTTGGTGCAGATCTGCAACCCGCGCACTTACTTTTTAGTGCATCGCATTGACCTGTGCAGCGGCGCCGGTGATTGACCCCGCTACACTGCGCGCAGCACCCATCCGCGCCGTGCTGCCAGCGCACGACACGCTAGGCTGGAAAGTTCCGCACATACAATTACTAGCCGGCGACAACCTCACGCGACCGAGGGCGCATTGCCTCATCGAGAATGTTACCGAAGAAGTCCTGTCATGACTGGGGCGGCGCTGGCGAATCGGATCGCTGGCGTGCATGGCGGGGAACATCAGCATGGGCGCACGGCGCGAGGTGGTGTCGGCGGTGGCGGAGCGCTACCGATCGGCGGGGCGGCGTGAGAAGGGTCGGATTCTCGACGAGCTTACGGCTGTGACGGGCTGGCATCGCAAGCACGCGGTGCGGGCGCTGCGAGCCAAGCTGCCGACGCAGGCGGCCGAGACCGTGCCGCGCAAGCGACGATACAACGCCGCAATCCAGGATGCGGTGACGGCGCTGTGGGAAGCGTCCGATCGGGTGTGCGGCAAGCGGCTCGAGGTGATGATCCCTGCGCTGCTGCCGGCGCTGGAGCGGCACGGCCGGCTGACGCTGTCGCGCAGTGAGCGCGCGCTGGTACTGTCGGCGAGTGCTGCGACCATCGATCGGATGCTGGTTGACGTGAAGGTCGCGGCAGGGGGCGGCCGGCGACGTCGTGCCGGCTTTTACTCGGCTATCCGCCGCGAGGTGCCTGTCCGCACATTCAACGACTGGAACGACCCGCCGCCCGGCTTCTGCGAGATCGACATGGTCGCGCACGGTGGCACGAGCGTGGCGGGCTCGTTCATCCAGACGCTGACCCTGACGGACATTGCGACCGGCTGGACCGAATGTCTGCCGCTGGTGGCGCGCGACGGCAGCCTGGTTGTCGAAGCGATGACGCGGGCGCAGAGCCTGTTCCCGTGGCTCATGTGCGGTGCCGACTTCGACAACGACAGCGCCTTCATGAATGATGTCGTGGTGCCTTGGTGCCGTGCGCAGAGGATCGAGGTGACGCGCTCGCGCGCCTACAAGAAGAACGACCAGGCGTTCGTCGAGCAGAAGAACGGTGCCGTCGTGCGCCGGCTG
>SCSV01000208.1 GCA_004297555.1 Salinibacterium sp. | reverse complement strand
CATTGATCGACGCAGCTCGCCGCTTTTCGTCTAAAACGGCAGCATGATCGAAAGGGGCTCCTTCAGGCATACTCTGCTGCTGCTGCGACCCGCTTGGCTTGAGGACCGGCGGAGCTGCCACGCCGGGAGCATACGACCGTCGGCTCATCATGAAGTAAAGCAGCGGGCCGAAGAGTGGCACCAAGATGATCACCAGGACCCACGTTAATCGGTCTTTGTCCTGTTGGTGCCGCAAACAACTGATGAGAGCGCTGAGAAATAGCCCGAGGTAGCCAAACCCCATCGCAACAGTGAACAGGAGCATCAGTAGGCTGCTGGCAATAAGGCCGGAGAGGGCTTCGCTGTAGTTCATTCCTTCAGGTCTTCTTCGATCGCCGCGAATTGCTCCAAGGCGGCCTCGAGGTCGGCGACGATGTCGGCGGCGATGATTCCCGGGGCCGGGAGGTTGGCGCTGTCTTCGAGGGCGTCGTCCTTCAGCCAGAAGATATCGAGGTTCACCTTGTCGCGCTTGATGAGCTCGTCGTAGGTGAAACTCTTGAAGCGCTCGGATTCGACCCTGTGGTGGCGATCGAAGTAGGGACGGACCGCTGGGCCGTCCTTTTTCGATCCTTCGATGTTGCCAAAATAACACGCCACAAAGTCGTCGAGGTCGCTGCGCTTGAGAGTGTTTTCCTTCAGCGTGAAATGCTGGTTCGTGCGGAGATCGTAGATCCAGAGCTTCTCGGTCCAGGCTTTCTTGTCGGCTGCCGGTTTGCGGTCGAAGAAGAGCACGTTGGCCTTCACGCCTTGCGCGTAGAAGATGCCGGTGGGCAACCGAAGCAACGTGTGGACGTCGGCCTGCTGGAGGAGCTGGCGGCGGATGGTTTCGCCCGCGCCGCCTTCGAAGAGAACGTTGTCGGGGAGGACGACGGCGGCGCGGCCGTGCTGCTTAAGGATCGTGAAGATGTGCTGGAGGAAGTTGAGCTGCTTGTTGCTCGTGGTGGCCCAGAAATCGTCGCGGTTGATGACGAGCGATTCCTTGGAGACTTCCCCCTCCTCGTTGGTGATGGTGACGCTGCTCTTTTTCCCGAAGGGAGGATTGGCGAGCACCAGGTCGTATTCGCCGTGCTTGCCGGCGAGGGCGTCCTTGGTGACGACGGGGAGATCGGTGGTGTCGGATTCGCCGCCGATGCCGTGCAGGAGCAGGTTCATCGCGCAAAGGCGCGTGACGCTGTCGACCAGCTCGATGCCGAAAAACGTCCCGCTCTTGAGGGCGCGCTTCTGGGCTTTGTCGAGCCCGGGCAATTTCGCGAGGTAGTCGTGCGCGGCGAGGAGGAAGCCACCGGTGCCGCAGGCAGGATCGCAGATCGTCAGCCCCGGTTTCGGTGCCATGACTTCGACCATAGCGGAGATGAGCGCGCGGGGAGTGAAGTATTGGCCGGCTCCGCCTTTCACGTCGGCAGCGTTCTTTTCGAGGAGGCCCTCGTAGGCGTCGCCCTTCACATCGGCGTCGAGCATCGTCCATGTCTCCTTGTCGATGAGATCGACGATGAGCCGGCGGAGCTTGGACGGGTCCTGGATTTTGTTCTGTGCCTTGCGGAAGATGATGCCGAGCATGCCGGGTCGCTTGCCGAGCTCCTCGAGGATGTGCCGGTAGAGCGTTTCGAGATCGTCGCCGTCCACCTTGAGGAGCGCGGGCCACCCAAATCCCTTCGGAATGGGTGACTTCTTGTTAAACGGCGCGCGGCTCCTCAAGG
>SCSV01000207.1 GCA_004297555.1 Salinibacterium sp. | reverse complement strand
AGACGCACCACCTCGGGTTCTTGCACGAGCATGCTCACGAAACGGTTGTAGACGATGTGGATTTCGTCCACCCCGCCCTCGCTCGTGGGGGTGGTGAAGCGGGAGACGAGGGCCTCGCCGATCTCTTGCGCGGTCGCGAACTCGGGAGCATCCGTGCCACCGGTCCAGATGCGCTCGGCCTCGCGCTTGCGGAAGGCGAAGTACGCCGCGGCCTTGCGACCGACGAGGTAGTACTTGACGTCTTTGCCCTCGTGGGTGAGGCGGGCGGCAAGCTCACTCGCTTCACGCAAGACGTTCGAGTTGAACGCGCCCGCCAGGCCGCGGTCAGAGGAGAACACCACGATGGCGGCGCGCTCGATCGTCTCCGGCTCGGTCGTCAGCACGTGGTCGACGTTCGAGAAGGTGGCGACGGCAGAAACGGCGCGCGTGATCGCTCGCGCGTAAGGGCCGGAAGCCACGACCCGCTGCTGCGCTTTCTGGATGCGCGACGCCGAGATGAGCTCCATGGCCCGAGTGATCTTCTTGGTCGTCTGGGCAGACTTGATCTTCTGCCGGTAGACCCGAAGTTGCGCTCCCATGTGCTTGCCCTATTCCTGACTGCTACTTGCCGCGCTTTTGCTTGACGATGACCGCTTGCTCGATCTCTTCGGCGGGGAGGTCCTCGAAGACCTCGGTGCCGACCGAGAGCAGAGGCTTGCCTTCGGACGTCTGGAACTCGATCTTGAAGGCGGTGATCGCCTCGTCGAGAGCGGTGACCGTGGCGTCGTCGAGCACGTTGGTCTCGCGCAGGGTGTCGAGCACCTTGGTGTGGCGACCCAGGTAGTCGTGCAGTTCGCTCTCGAAGCGCAGAATGTCTTGAACTGGCACCTCGTCGAGCTTGCCGTTCGTGCCGGCCCAGATCGAGACGACCTGCTTCTCGACCGGGAACGGCGAGTACTGCGGCTGGCGCAGCAGCTCGGTGAGGCGCGCGCCCCGGGCGAGCTGGCGCTGGCTCGCGGCATCCAAGTCAGAAGCGAACATCGCGAAGGCCTCGAGCGAGCGGTACTGCGCGAGTTCGAGCTTGAGCGTCCCGGAGACCTTCTTGATCGACTTGACCTGGGCGTCACCACCCACGCGGGAGACCGAGATTCCCACGTCGACAGCGGGGCGCTGGTTGGCGTTGAAGAGGTCGGACTGCAGGAAGATCTGGCCGTCGGTGATCGAGATCACGTTGGTCGGAATGTAGGCCGAGACGTCATTCGCCTTGGTCTCGATGATCGGCAGGCCCGTCATCGAACCGGCACCGAGTTCGTCGGAGAGCTTCGCGCAACGCTCGAGCAGACGGGAGTGCAGGTAGAACACGTCACCCGGGTACGCCTCGCGGCCCGGCGGGCGGCGCAGCAGAAGGGAAACGGCGCGGTAGGCCTCGGCCTGCTTGGAGAGGTCATCGAAGATGATGAGCACGTGCTGCCCGGCGTACATCCAGTGCTGGCCGATCGCCGAACCGGTGTACGGCGCGAGGTACTTGAAGCCGGCCGGGTCCGAGGCGGGAGCCGCGACGATCGTCGTGTACTCCATGGCACCGGCATCTTCGAGCGCGCCCTTGACGGCCGCGATCGTGGAGCCCTTCTGGCCGATGGCGACGTAGATGCAGCGCACCTGCTTGTTGACGTCGCCGGACTCCCAGTTGGCCTTCTGGTTGATGATCGTGTCGATCGCGATGGCCGTCTTACCGGTCTGGCGGTCGCCGATGATGAGCTGGCGCTGGCCACGGCCGATCGGGATCATCGCGTCGATCGCCTTGATGCCGGTCTGCATCGGCTCGTGCACGCTCTTTCGGTGCATGACGCCGGGGGCCTGGAGCTCGAGTGCGCGGCGCTCGGTGGTCTTGATCTCGCCGAGGCCGTCGATCGGCGCGCCGAGCGGGTCGACCACTCGGCCGAGGAAGGCGTCGCCCACGGGCACCGAGAGCACTTCGCCGGTGCGGGTGACTTC
>SCSV01000206.1 GCA_004297555.1 Salinibacterium sp. | reverse complement strand
GCCGAGAGTCGCAAGCCCCGCCAGCAGCAGAGCCAACACGAACAGATAGGCGCTGTGCTGCCAGCGCACGATCGCCATCACGGTCGCCGAGGCGGCAACGAAACCGATGCACCAGAGGTACAGCCGGCCGGCTCGCGGGTGCCGCCCCGGTCGCTTGCGAGCGGTGGCCGCGAGGATGCCCGAGACGAGCGCGCCGAGCGCAGCAAGCACGTGAACCGCGAGGGCTGCAAAGAAGATCGGGCCCGCGTTGGGAATCTCGAACCCGAAAATGCTCATCGTTACTCGTCGAGCGCAAGTTCCTTGGGCAGCTCGAGTTCTTTCGCGCTGAGCTCCTCCACGTTGACGTCTTTGAAGGTGAGCACTCGCACCGCCTTGACGAAGCGGTCGGAGCGGTAGACATCCCACACCCACACGTCGTTCATGGTGAGTTCGAAGTAGAAATCGTGCTCGGTGTCTTGACGCACCAGCTCGACTTCGTTGGCCAGGTAGAACCGGCGCTCCGTCTCGACTACGTAGCGGAACTGGCCCACCACATCGCGGTATTCGCGGTATAGGGCCAGCTCGACCTCGCGGTCGTAGTCTTCGAATTCGTCCTCATCCATGCTCCAGCAAGTCTAGACCTGGCGTCCTCAACCAACTGTGCCGGTGTAATTCGCTCGCACCCTGCCGATCGATCGCGGAGAGGTGCTCGGCCGAGCCGTAGCCCTTGTTGTCGGCCCAGCCATAACCCGGAATGCGGGCATCCGCCTCGATCATCAGTCGGTCGCGGTGCACTTTTGCAATGACGGATGCTGCAGCCACCGATGCACAATCGCGGTCGGCCTTGGGCCTCGCGTAAACCCGCGGCGGTTTCGACAGGGCTGGCGTCAACCAGTCGTGGGAGCCATCGAGCAGCACGACGCTCTGGTCGATTCGGGCCCCAGCCTCGTGCAGGTCGGTGAGCGCTCGACGCGCGGCCAGGCCGAGCGCGGCCATGATGCCGATCGAGTCGATCTCCGCCGCTGTGGCGAGCCCGACCGCCGAGTGCAACACCCAGGCCCGGGCGAGCGGAGCGAATTCCTCCCGGCGCTTCTCGCTCAGCATCTTTGAGTCGCGCAAGCCCGGCGGATGCTTCCCCACAGTGCCATCGATGACGACCAGGCCGACCCCGACTGGGCCCGCGATCGCTCCGCGACCGACTTCGTCGCATCCGATCACAAATCGCGCGCCGCCCAGGAGGTCGGTCTCGACCTCGAGGTGTGGGTCGGCGACAGGCATGGCTACTTGCCCGTTTTGCGACTCACGTCGTTGAATGTCACCGGGTAGTTGTCGAGCCAGGTCCAGCGGTCTACCGGCCAGCTGATGAGGAGGGCGCGGCCGACGATGTTGTCCTTCGGCACGAAGCCGCCCGTCGGGTCGTTGCGGTGGTAGGCCGAGTCTGCCGAGTTGTAGCGATTGTCGCCCATGACCCAGTACTTATCGGCCGGCACAGTGACGTCGAAGTCGTCGCGCGTGACCTTGGTGACATCCGGCGGGAGGGTGATGTACGGCTCCTCAAGCGGCACGTCGTTGACCGTCATCTGGCCGAAGTCGTTGCAACAGACCACGTGATCGCCCGGCAGACCGATGACGCGCTTGATCAAGTGATCGTTGCTGTCGGGCGCACTCAGCCCGACGAAGGCGAGAGCCGAGTCGATCGCACCGGCGACCGGGTTGACGGGAACATCCGGCGTGGGGCTGAGCCACCCGCCCGGGTCTTTGAAGACGATGATGTCGCCATGCTGGACGGGCATGACATCCGGCTCCAACTCGTTCACGATGATGCGGTCGTCGATGTGCAGCGTCTGCTCCATCGAGGACGAGGGGATGTAGAACGACCGGATGAGGAACGTCTTGATCAGGAACGAGATCAGGAGGGCCGCAAGAAAGATCAGCAGGACATCCCGAATAAAAATCTTCCAGCCACGACCGGTGCGTGGTTCGTCAGCCTCGGCGCGGTGGGACGCCGTGTGCTCCAAATCGTGTGTCATTAAACTCCCGAGCTCCCAGACAGTGTATTCGGCTGGGAGCTCGGTAAAGCGTGAAACGCGGGTGAGGACACCCGGGTGGTCTACGAGAAGTCGCGCTTCTCCTTGATCTTCGCCTTCTTGCCGCGAAGATTGCGCAGGTAGTAGAGCTTGGCGCGACGAACGTCACCGCGGGTGACGATTTCGATGTGGTCGATGACTGGGGAGTGCACCGGGAAGGTACGCTCGACGCCGACCTGGAAGCTGACCTTGCGCACGGTGAAGGTCTCGCGAACACCCTCGCCCGAACGACCGATGACGACACCCTGGAACACCTGAATACGCGAGCGCGTGCCTTCGATGATGTTCACGTGCACCTTGACGTTGTCGCCTGCACGAAAATCGGGAATGTTGTCTTTGAGGGATGCCGCGTCGACGCTGTCGAGGATGTGCATGGCTGTTTCGCTCTCTGCGCCCGCCACAGGTCGAACGCGAATATCAGTGGATCAAGAAAAGGAATGGTGTTTCGCTCACGCCGGAACCCCTGTGGCAGAGCCGGAAGGAAACACGAACGGGTAATTCTCGCATGAAACCCGCGGGCGGTGCCACTTACGGCTTTCTGTTCCCGGCGCGGTATCGTCATTCGACCCTGGCCCTCCCCGAGAAATGACCTCGCCACCATGATCGAACTGCGCACCCCTGCTGAGATTGAGCGGATGCACGAAGCCGGCCGGTTTGTCGCGAGCGTTCTCGGCGCGACCGTCGCCGCATCCGCGGTGGGGGTTAATCTGCTGGAACTCGATCGACTCGCGCACGACATGATCCGGGCGCGCGGCGCCGAGAGCTGCTACATCGACTACCACCCCTCGTTCGGCGGTTCGCCGTTCGGAAAGGTGATTTGCACCTCGGTGAACGACGCGGCCCTGCACGGGCTGCCGCACGACTATGTGCTTCGGGATGGCGACGTGCTGAGTCTCGACTTCGCCGCATCCGTCGACGGCTGGGTCGCCGACTCGGCGGTGACTATCATCGTCGGCACGCCTCGGCCCGAGGACGTTTCTCTGTTGGAGGTGACGTCGCGTGCTCTGGATGCCGGCATCGCTGCTGCCGTCGTCGGCAACAAGATCGGCGACATCTCCGCGGCGATCGGCGACGTCGCCCATTCGGCGGGGCTCAGCGTCAACACCGACTTCGGCGGGCACGGCGTCGGGCGCACCATGCACGGCGACCCGCACATTCCGAACGATGGCCGTGCGGGACGCGGCATGAAGTTGCGCGCCGGGCTCGTGTTCGCGATCGAACCCTGGTTCATGCTTGGCACTGACCGGATCTTCACTGATCCGGATGGCTGGACCCTGCGCAGCGCCGACGGCTCGCGCGCGGCGCACTTCGAGCACACGGTCGCGGTGACGGATGCCGGGCCGCTGGTGTTGACGGCGCGCTAGTTCTCGTCGCGCGGTTTCCGGCGCGCTTCCGTTCTACTCGGGCAGCAGGTCGGGCCGCACGCGCCGCGTGCGCTCAAGTTGCTGGTCGCGCCGCCAGGCCGCGATTGCCGCATGGTTTCCGCTCAGCAGAACGGGCGGCACCTCAAGGCCGCGCCACTCGGCGGGCTTCGTGTAGCTCGGGTATTCGAGTAACCCGCCCTCGTGACTCTCCTCGTCGAGGCTGTCGGGGTTGCCGATCATGCCGGGAACCAGCCGGGTGATCGCCTCGACCATCGCCATCGCGGCGACCTCTCCCCCGTTGAGTACGTAGTCGCCGAGACTGATTTCGCGCACTCGGCCCCTCGTGGCCGCGTACTCGACGACGCGCTGGTCGATGCCCTCGTAGCGGCCGCAAGCGAAGACGAGGTGCTGCTCCTGGGCCAGCTCGGCCGCGGTGGCCTGAGTGAAGGGGGTTCCGGCCGGGGAGGGAAACACGACGACGGGATCGCCGGCCCCGGGCATCCGCTCGTGGCTGGGCGCGGGCATCGCTGCGCTCGCGAGTGTGCCGGCCCCGGGCATCCGCTCGCTCGCTAGCACTGCATCGAGCGCTTCGCCCCATGGCTCGGGGCGCATCACCATGCCGGGGCCGCCGCCGTAGGGCGTGTCATCGACGGTGCGGTGCCGATCGTGGGTGAAGTCGCGCAGGTCGTGCACGGCGACATCGATAAGCCCGGATTGCCGCGCTTTGCCGAGCAGCGACACGTCGAGCACGCCGAAGAACTCGGGGAAGATCGTGACGATGTCGATGCGCACGGTCCCAGCGTAGACGCCGGGCCCCGGGCATCCGGCGCCGCCTCTCGCCTCCGCGCTGACCAACCATTTCGGAGGACGACGCGCCGGCCCGGTGTCAGAGCCCGAGTCCTGCAGCGGCGTGTCGTCCTCCACATTGGCGCGGTAGGCGCCGGATTCCACAATCTGAGCGGTGGGCCGCCATAAAGACGGCATCAACGCGAGGCTGCGGGCATGAAGTCACCGATCACCGAAACCCAACGTCGCGGCGGCGTCGCTAGTGTCGCGGCGCTAAAGGCATGCGGCGTAAGTCGCGGCGCGATTCGGGGAGCAATCGATCGCGGCGAGCTACGGCGCATTCGAAACGGCTGGGTCTGCACAATGGATGCCCCAGCCGAGGTAATACTCGCTGCCAGTCTTGGCGGCAGAGTCGGGTGCATCTCCGCCGCGAGACACCTCGGACTGTGGGTATGGGATCACGATCCGCGGCTGCATCTAGCGCGACCTCAACACGCCGGTCGGACATATGGCGAAGGTGAGGGCGTGGTCGAGCATTGGCAGTCCGCCGCCTGGCGAGTGAGGGATTCTGTAGTGGAGTCAGTCCATGAATTGACGCGCCAAGTGCTTCTTTGCCGACCGCGCGAAGAGGCTCTCGTCGTCATCGACTCAGCGCTTAACCAGCGGAAGTTGACCGGGTCGGGCTTGGCTCGCATTGTTCGCGCTCTCCCGCCCCGCTTTGCTTCCGTGCTCGACGCGGTGGACGCCGCGAGCGAGTCGGGGTTGGAAACGCTGTGCCGCGTGCGGTTGTCGAACCTCGGCCCGGGCATCCGATCTCAAATTCCTATTGCGGGGGTGGGCCGAGTGGATCTACTGATTGGTGACCGTCTGAGCATCGAGGCAGACGGGCGACCGTGGCATGACGGGGCAACAGCGTTCCACGCCGATCGGAGTCGCGACCTTGCCCTGAGCCGCTTGGGGTACCACGTCATCCGGCTTGGCTACGACCATGTCATCGAGGGATGGCCGCGAGTCGAGGTGACGATTCGCGCGCTGATTTCGCGCGGCGAGCACCGGTGGAGCACGGCGCACCGCCGTCATGGGCTCGACAGCTAACCCTTTTGGAGGAGGACGCGCCGCTGCGGAGGCACCGACGAGCCGGATTATGGCGCGTCGTCCTCCGGAATGGTTGTGGGGGCGTCGGGCTCGTCGTCCGGGAGGTCCTCGAAGAGGCCGAGCGGCGGGGTGACCGTCATCGTGCCGGCGTCGATATCGACGGACGCGACGATCGCCTTCACGAAAGGCACGAGGACGTCGCCGGAGTCCGTCGCGACCGTGAGCAGGTCTTGGGCCGGGAAGTGGTCTACCGCCGTGAGAGTGCCAACGGCAACACCATCGCGCAGCACGGTGAGGCCGATCAGCTGGTGGTCGAACCAGGCATCGTCTTCGTCGGAGGGGGCGTCGAGGTCTTCGTCAATCCAGAGGATGGCCTTGATGAGCGACTCGGCCTGCGTGCGGTCGGTGATGTCTTTGAAGAAGGCGACCTGGTGGCTGTTGTAC
>SCSV01000205.1 GCA_004297555.1 Salinibacterium sp. | reverse complement strand
GAAATCGCCCTCGATATGCGCCAAGCAATCGCTTCCCCAGCGCTCAAATGCCCTGAGAACCAGCTCCGCATCCGCCCGCGTACGCAACGGGCAGTTTTCTTGCGACAGCTTTCGTCGTAATTCCTCCCAGTTGTCTACGCGGCCATCCATAACCAGGACGATACTTTCGTCCTCGTTGGCCAACGGCTGGATTTCGTCGAGCGACTCAGGAGTGGTGCACAGCATGCATTGGCCGAACGCAGCCGAGCCCTTGACCCAATGTCGAATGCCGTCAGGACCGCGGTAGTCCATCGCCGAAGTCATGGCCTCGATCTGTGCGGCCTCGGCCGGCCGCTCGTCAAAATAGACAATACCAGCGATGCCGCTCATCACTCAGCTCCCCGCCGGCAGTAGCAGCTCGCCTTCGTGCTCGGACTGCAGCCAGAGGAAGTGTTCGGCGGCGAGTGCGCCCGTGCTGCACTGATGTGTGTAAGCGATGCAGGCCAAGTCGCTGCTGCTCTCCAGCAACACTATGCCTGGCTGGTCCATCGGTGGCCGGTCAGCGCTGCCGTCGAACAGTTCGCCCGAAGTTGCAGTACGAGTCGCGAATGGAGTCAAAGAGAAATCGGCGTGCCAGTCCCTGCCATCTGCGCTGCGATACGTCGCCCGCACCTCGGCCGATCGGTCGTACCCGTTGTGCCCCGCATTGGTGATGGCCAGCTCGGTGACCACGTCTGCGCCGGCGTCGACGCGGAAATAGGAACGGTAGCGAGGGGGTTCGAGACTGCGATCGCGACGGGCCAGCCGCACGCGCGAATTCCACTCGTCACTCCAAGTCATCACTCGCGCAACGCTGTTCGGTCGGCGGTACTCCATCAGGGCCTGCAAGTGCCCCGGCACCGGCACACCGCGCGCGGGCGCAAAGCTAAGAGCTATATGGCCGCGGAACGGTAGATTCGGGTCGGGCAACAGGTCGGCGACGTCCACGCGCGCGAGGCCGTGCCGTCGAGTGATCAACCAGGCTGCCCGGCGTGCGACGCAGCGACCGTCGAAATCGAACAGAACAGCATCGATCGGCAAGTCGGCTTCCAGCGTTCCGTGCGAGTGCAACAGGTTGACGTAGGTTCGCGTGTGCTCGTCGTGCAACACCGCCGCCGGATTGACTTCGCCACCGATAAGGGCGTGAGCAACGTATGGCAATGCAGACCAGCGGTAGACATCGCCGGCATGGTAGACGCCCCAACGCTGGCCGGTGGTTTCGATGTAGGGCCGCGAGAACAGACCGCGTGAGGCGAAACGACCGCTCACCACCAGCGGCTGCCCGGCGGAAAATTTCGCCAGGCCAGACATCAACTCGGCGAACGCGATGCGGTGGACGGTGAACGGCGCCATCGCCTGCGGATAGAACGCGGATTGTTCTTCGCCCAACGCATTGCGGAAAGTCAGTTCGAGGGCGTTTTCCATCTGCGGCGATTCGCCGTTGAGCAATACGATGGCATTGGTTTCCTCGTCCGATTCCAACACCACGATTTCGGTGAACAGTTGCACGCGCTCCCTTCCGGGTCGGATCGTCTGGTCGCTATGCAAGGTGGCGATGCCGCCGTTCGCGCGATGCCATTCGAGCAGAGGGAACAAGCGGTTGTAGCGATCGAGCGCTTCCGGCGTGGGCGGCGCGGCGGTACAGGCATAGAGCGCGAGCATCCCGTCGGTGCCCTGCGCAATCCGCCAGGGGCCATCGACGGCGCTGTCGATGAACACGGGCTGATCGGGCGACAGGTCGATTCGCCACGTGATCAGCGGTTGGCCTTGCTCGTCGAATAGGCAGGCTTGCAGGTGCACGGCATCGGCGAACGGCTGATCGCGGCCCCAGAGCAGGGTCGCGACCGTGCGCATGCCGTCGCGGGTGCGCCACCACAACAGGTCGGCACCTAGAGCATTGGTTGGGGTATCGAACATCGCTTGAGTGTGCGGAGACCGACGCCGTGGATCAAGCCGGCAGCGGAAGCGATTGCGTTCAGACGTGGCTCGCAGCGGTATCGCCCGGGCCAATCAGCTCGACATGGTCCAGTCTATCCTGTGCCAACGGCCGCCCCTGCAACTCCACCCAGGCATGGGCGTCGAACCGGCCGTTCTGCTTGCGGACACCCAATTTTAGCTCAGGGC
>SCSV01000204.1 GCA_004297555.1 Salinibacterium sp. | reverse complement strand
GTGTGCTCTTCCGATCTCGAGAATCGCGGTCATCTTGGCGGGACCGAGGCCCGGGATGCTCGTGAGCAGCTCCGTGACGCGCAGGCCCGCTTCCGCGCTGGCCGGGTCGTCCCAGCCGCGTTGCGCGACGTCGAGGGCGGTGCGGGTTTGCGCCGCTACGTCCCCCTTGATTGCTGCTCGCGCCCGGCGCGCGGCAACGGCAGCTTTCGCGGCGGCGACTCGGTCGACCGCGGGTGGGGCGGGGCGTTCAGTCACGCGGTCGCCTCGGCGAGTTCGGCAGCCTGCTTCTCGATTTCCGCGGCGATACCCGCGGGGCCCGCGCGCAGCACCGAACGGGAGACAGTCACGATGACGTTCTTGGCGGCGAGGCCATAGATGCTGCTCAGGTCGGCAAAGGCCGCCCCTTGCTCGCCGAACCCTGGTCCGAGAATCGGAGTGTCGAGGAGTTCGCCGACACTGATGCCGTAGTCGATGAGCTCGATCGTGGCGCCGATCACGACGCCGACCGAGCCGAGGCCGGGTTCTTCAGCGTTGATCGCATCCACCTCGGCAATGATGCCGGCGGCCACCGTGCGGCCATCGAAAGGACCGCGCGAAAGAACCGCAGTCTGCACCTCAGCCGCCTCCGGATTCGAAGTTGCGGCGAGCACGAAGACGCCCTTGCCGTTCGCCTGAGCGAGAGCGATCGGGGCGGCGATCGAGCCGACGCCCTGGTAGGCGGCGAGCGTGACGGCGTCGACTTCGAGCGGACTCCCGGGCGTCAGCCAGGCCTGGCCATACGCTTCGACGCTCGTGCCGATATCCCCGCGCTTGGCGTCGCCGATCACGAGCATGCTCGCTGCGCGCGCCGCGGTGAGAACATCCTCGAGTGCCGCGAAACCGGCCGAACCGTGCCGTTCGAAGAAGGCCACTTGCGGCTTGAGGATGCCCACGGTGCCGTCCGCGGCATCCACCACCCGCAGTCCGAACTCGCGAGTGCCCTCGGCGGTGTCGGGCAGCCCCCACTGCTCGAGCAGAAAGGAGTGCGGGTCGATGCCGACGCAGAGCCTCCCGGACTGCGCGAACACAGCCTCGAGGCGTTCGCCGAAATCAGGCACCGACGAGCTCCTGTGTTGATGAGGTGCCTGTTGATGAGGTGCCTGTTGATGAGGTGCCCGCTGAAGAAGCGGTAGCGGCCGCGAGGCTTGCCGCGCGGTCGAGGGCGTAGTCCTGCAGACACCTGACCTCGAAGCCGGTGCGGGTTGCCTCAAACGAAGCTACCGCGGCGCCGACTTGCGCGATCGTCGTGAAGAGTGGCTTGTCGGCGGCAACCGTGGCCATGCGAATCTCGTAGCCGTCGGCGCGCGCGCTGCGGCCGCTCGGTGTGTTGATCACGATGTCGACTTCGCCCTGGTTGATGAGTTCGACGATGGAGGGCTCCCCCGCGACGACCTCCTGGCCCATGAAGTACTTGCGCACAACGCGCGCGGCGATGCCGTTGCGCGCGAGCACCTCGGCCGTGCCCTCGGTAGCGAGAATCGAGAAACCGAGCTGGCTGAATCGCAGAATCGGCAGTACGATCGCACGCTTGTCGCGGTCGGCGACGGAGACAAATACCGAGCCGGTTTCGGGCAGACCACCGTAGGCCGCCTCCTGACTCTTGGCGAACGCGCGCGGGAAGTTCGAGTCGATACCCATGACCTCACCGGTCGAGCGCATCTCCGGGCCGAGCACCGAGTCGACGACGTTGCCTTCGACGGTGCGGAAGCGCTTGAACGGCAGCACGGCCTCTTTGACCGACACCGGCGCATCCATTGGCACGACCGATCCGTCTTGGGCAGGCAGCAGGCCGTCGTCGACGAGAGAGCGGATGCTCGCACCCACCATGAGCAGCGACGCAGCCTTCGCGAGCGGAATGCCGAGAGCCTTCGAGACGAATGGCACCGTGCGGCTCGCGCGCGGGTTGGCTTCGAGCACATAGAGGATGCCCTGGCCGATCGCGAATTGCACGTTGAGCAGGCCGCGCACTCCGATGCCGTCGGCGATGGCGAGAGTCGCCTCGCGAACCCGGTTGATGACATCCCGGCCTAGGGTGACCGGCGGAAGCGTGCAGGCGGAGTCGCCCGAGTGCACGCCGGCCTCCTCGATGTGCTCCATGATGCCGCCGATGTAGAGCTCGGTGCCGTCGTAGAGCGCGTCGATGTCGATCTCGATCGCGTCGTCGAGGAAGCGGTCGACGAGCAGCGGCGAGCCGGGCGCGATGATCGCCTGGTCCTTGACCCGGTCGAAGTAGTCGGCGAGCGATTCGGTGTCGTAGACGATCTCCATGCCGCGGCCGCCGAGCACGTGGCTCGGGCGCACGAGCACCGGGTAGCCGATGTTCTCGGCGATCGTGATCGCCTCGCCCATGTCGGTCGCGGTGCCGTTTCTCGGGGCGATGAGGCCCGCGCTGTCGAGAATCTTGGAGAAGAGACCACGCTCCTCGGCCAGGTCGATGGCTTCGGGAGTAGTTCCGAGAATGGGCACACCGGCATCCTTGAGTCCCTGAGCGAGACCGAGGGCGGTCTGCCCGCCGAGCTGCACGATGACGCCGACGAGTTCGCCGCTCGCGCTCTCGGCGTGGACGATCTCGAGCACGTCTTCGAGCGTGAGCGGCTCGAAGTAGAGCCGGTCGCTCGTGTCGTAGTCCGTCGAGACCGTCTCCGGGTTGCAGTTGATCATGATCGTCTCGAAGCCCGCTGCGGAGAGGGCGAACGAGGCGTGCACACAGGAGTAGTCGAACTCGATGCCCTGGCCGATACGGTTCGGACCAGATCCGAGGATGACCACCTTGCGCTTCTCGCTCGGCATGACCTCGGTCTCCCGGTCGTAGCTGGAGTAGTGGTACGGCGTCAGGGCCGGGAACTCGCCCGCGCAGGTGTCGACGGTCTTGAACACCGGTCGCACGCCGAGTTGCCAGCGCGACTCGCGCACCTCGGCTTCGGTCAGGCCGTGGAGTGCCGCGATCTGGATGTCGCTGAAACCGTGGTCTTTCGCTGTACGGAGTGTTACTTCGTCGAGCTCAGGCGCGGCTGCGATAAATTCAGCGACCTCGTTGATGAGGGCGATCTGGTCGATGAACCATGGGTCGATGCCGGTGGCGTCGAAGACCTCGGCGATAGTCGCACCCGCGCGCATTGCTTGCTGCACAGTCACGATGCGACCATCGGTCGGGATGCTCGCGAGAGCGAGCAGGGCATCCTTATCGCCGGGCTCGCCGGTCCAATGGAAGCTGCTGCCGCGCTTCTCGAGTGAGCGCAGCGCCTTCTGCAGGGCGCTCGAATAGTTGCGGCCGATCGCCATCGCCTCGCCGACCGATTTCATCGTGGTCGTCAGGCGCGTGTCGGCAGCAGGGAACTTCTCGAACGCGAAGCGCGGCACCTTCACGACGACATAGTCGAGCGTGGGCTCGAAGCTCGCCGGGGTGACCTTCGTGATGTCGTTCGGGATCTCGTCGAGGCGGTAGCCGATCGCGAGCTTGGCGGCGATCTTGGCGATCGGGAAGCCGGTCGCTTTCGAGGCGAGCGCACTTGAGCGGGATACCCGCGGGTTCATCTCGATCACGATGACCCGGCCGGTGTTCGGCTCGACCGCGAACTGGATGTTACAGCCACCCGTGTCGACGCCGACCGCGCGGATGATGTCGATACCAATGTTGCGCAGGTTCTGGTACTCGCGGTCGGTGAGGGTGAGAGCCGGAGCAACCGTGATCGAGTCGCCGGTGTGCACGCCGACCGGGTCAACGTTCTCGATCGAGCAGACGACAACCGTGTTGTCCGCCGTGTCGCGCATGAGCTCGAGCTCGTATTCCTTCCAGCCGAGGATCGACTCCTCGAGCAGCACCTCGGTGGTCGGGCTCTGGTGCAGGCCGTCGCCGACCATGCGCTCGAGTTCCTCGCGCGAGTAGGCGAAACCCGAACCGAGACCGCCCATCGTGAAGCTCGGGCGAATGACGAGCGGGTAGCCGAGTTCTTCGGCGAAAGCGACTGCCTCATCGAGGGTGTGTGCGATTCGCGACTTCGCGACATCCGCCCCCGCATCGAGCACGAGCTGCTTGAAGATCTGGCGGTCCTCGCCCTTGTTGATCGCCTCGAAATTCGCGCCGATCAGCTCGACGTTGTACTTCTCGAGGATGCCGT
>SCSV01000203.1 GCA_004297555.1 Salinibacterium sp. | reverse complement strand
GACACAGGCACCGGCTCGGTGCGGTTCTACAATCGCGCCTCTCCGAGTCGGAATCGTCCACCCCCTTCACCCATCTATGCGCTGGAAACTGCTCCGTCGACGACTGTCGATCAGTGCACCTCGCATGATCGTCCGCAGCCACCTGCCTTGGCCGCTGCGTTGGGCCGCGCTGGCGCTGGTATTCGGGTTCTCGGCGGCGATCGCCCTGTGGGCGTTTGAGTTCGGCAAAGACATCGCGGGCGTGGATCGCGATGCAAGGGTCGAGATATCAAAGCTGCGTGTCGAGGTCGACCAATTGCGCGAGGAGCGGGAGGCAGCGCAGTCCATCGCCAACACGGCTCAAAGCTTGCTTACGGCTGAGAGGTCGGCGCAAGAACGGCTGGTGCAACAGATCAAACAATCCGAGTCCGAGAATTTGTCGTTGAAGGCCGACCTGGGCTTCTTCCAGCGTCTGCTGCCGGCGAGTGCGTCGACCGGCTTGAACGTCAGAGCCATGCAGGCTGAACCGAAAGCGCCCGGGCAATTGAAATACCAAGTCTTGATCATGCAAACAGGGCGCAATCTTCCCGAGTTTGTCGGTCGCTACGACATCATGCTGTCGGGCACATTGGCCGATAAGCCCTGGACACTGTCGCAGCCGGGCGGGCCCAAGTCATTTCAAGTCAAGCAGTCGGCCCGCATTGAAGGCTTGGTCGACTACCCGCAACAGGCCCTGGTCAAGACCGTGCAAGTCAAAGTGACCGATAACCAGGGCGGAGTCAAATTGACCCAAACCGTCACCATGTGAACCAACGCCGCTCCCAGCGCGCTGGGACGATCGTGAAACACCCTAGGAGATACCTATGTTTGCGAAGAAAAAGCAGCCACCCATCCGCACCTTGATCGGTGAGGGCACGGTGGTTCGCGGCGAGTTGCTCTTCAACGATGGGCTGCGCATTGACGGCGAAGTGCATGGCGACGTGATCGCCAACGTATCGACCAACAGTATTTTGGTGATCAGCGAGAAAGCGCGTGTGGTCGGCAAGGTCAGGGCCGGGCACGTCATCATCAACGGCCATGTGACCGGGCCGGTGCAATCCGACGAGTTGCTCGAACTGCAGCCCAAGGCGGTCATCGCCGGCGACGTGAAGTACGAAGCGCTGGAGATGCACCAAGGTGCCACCATCGAAGGCGAACTCCATACGCTGAAGGCCGAAGAGAAACCCGCACTCATCAAGTTGGCAACGGCGAAAGCGGGTTGACATCCGGCGGCGCAGTGGATAATTGAGCCTTCGCAAGCAAGGAACTCGTCCATGAGCGCAGCCGCACAAGATCTTCTCAGCCCTGAGGCCGATGCGCCTCCGGTTCCGCTCGTCTTCACCGACAGTGCCGCCGACAAAGTCAAAGAACTGGTCGACGAAGAGGGCAACCCCGAGCTGAAGCTGCGCGTTTTCGTGCAGGGCGGCGGGTGCTCCGGTTTTCAGTACGGGTTCACCTTCGACGAGATCGTCAACGAAGACGATACGCAGATGACGAAGAACGGCGTCACGTTGCTGATCGACGCGATGAGTCTGCAATACCTGGCGGGTGCCGAGATCGACTACAAAGACGATTTGCAAGGCGCCCAGTTCGTCATCAAGAACCCCAACGCAACGACCACTTGCGGCTGCGGGTCGAGCTTCTCGGTCTGAAGCCCGCTGCTTGACCGGCCGTGCAAGCGGTCCGGTAGCGACAAAAAACCCGCTGGGCGTGAGCCGAGCGGGTTTTTGTTTGAGCCAGCGCTG
>SCSV01000202.1 GCA_004297555.1 Salinibacterium sp. | reverse complement strand
TCCCCGAGAAGACCGTGCCCGAGCAGGACGCCGAGCACGGGGCAGAACTCTTCTCGCGCGACCCAACGCTGTGCTGCGAACTGCGCAAGGTCATCCCGCTGCAGAAATCCCTCGCGGGCTACGAGCTCTGGTTCACCGGCGTGCGCCGCGAGGAAGCGCCGACGCGCACCAACACGCCACTCATCGCCTGGGACGAGCGCAACGGCCTCGTCAAGGTCAACCCGCTCGCCGCGTGGACCTTCGACGAGCTCATCGACTACGCCGGGGTGAATGGAGTGCCGATCAACATGTTGATGGCAAACGGCTACCCCTCGATCGGATGCGCCCCCTGCACTCGTGCTGTCGCACCCGGCGAAGACCCGCGTGCCGGCCGCTGGGCGGGGCTCTCGAAGACCGAATGCGGGCTGCACCTGTGAGCGGCGCATTCGCCGCCGCGGACGCGGCATCGATTTCGCACGCCAAGCCGAGCGGCCACGGCCTCTCGACTCTTGACCTGCTCGAGAGCGAGGCCATCCACATCATTCGTGAAGTGGTGGCCGAGTTCGAGCGTCCAGTTCTGCTTTTCAGCGGCGGAAAAGACTCCGTCGTCGTGCTTCATCTGGCTGCGAAGGCGTTCTGGCCAGGCCGGGTGCCGTTCGGCCTGCTGCACGTCGACACCGGCCACAACTTCCCAGAAGTTCTCGCCTTTCGCGACGCCACGGTTGAGCGCATGGGACTGCAACTCGAGGTCGCTCGCGTGCAGGACTACATCGATGACGGGCGGCTGCACGAGCGGGCCGATGGCACCCGCAACCCGCTACAGACTCTTCCTCTTCTCGACGCCATCACCGCCGGTCGCCACGACGCGGTCTTCGGCGGAGCCCGGCGCGACGAAGACAAGGCGCGCGCGAAAGAGCGCATCCTCTCGCTGCGCGACGAATTCGGCCAGTGGGACCCGCGCAACCAGCGCCCCGAGCTTTGGAACCTCTACAACGGCCGTCACACGGTAGGGCAGCACCTCCGGGTTTTCCCGATCAGCAACTGGACCGAACTCGACGTCTGGCGCTACATCGAGCGCGAGGGCATCGAACTGCCCTCCCTCTACTACGCCCACGAGCGCGAGGTCTACCGCCGCGACGGCATGTGGCGCGCGATCAGCGAGGTGTCGTTGCCGAATGCCAACGAGCCGACGGAGATCCGCACGGTGCGCTACCGCACGGTCGGCGACATGAGCTGCACGGGCGCGGTCGAATCCGACGCCGCAACCGTCAACGCCGTCGTGCGCGAAGTGACGCAGAGCACCCTCACCGAGCGCGGCGCCACGCGCGCCGACGACCGCATCTCTGAAGCAGCCATGGAAGATCGCAAACGGGACGGATACTTCTAATGAGCGACGCAGTTCTCGAACGCCCCGCCGTCAGCACGCTGTTCCGCTTCGCGACAGCCGGCTCCGTCGACGACGGCAAGTCCACGCTCGTCGGCCGCCTGCTGCACGACTCCAAGTCGATCCTCGCCGACCAGCTCGACTCGGTCACGCGCACCTCCACCGAGCGCGGCTTCGGTGGGGCATCCGGGGGCATCGACTTCGCCCTGCTGACCGATGGCCTTCGTGCGGAGCGCGAGCAGGGCATCACGATCGATGTGGCCTACCGCTACTTCGCGACCGACCAGCGCTCGTTCATCCTCGCCGACTGCCCCGGCCACGTTCAGTACACCCGCAACATGGTCACCGGCGCGACCACTGCCGACGCCGTCGTGGTGCTCATCGACGGCCGCAAGGGCGTGCTCGAGCAAACCCGCCGTCACCTCTCGGTCGTGCACCTGCTGCGCGTGCCGCACGTCATCATCGCCGTGAACAAGATCGACCTGCTCGACTTCAGCGAGACGGCCTTCGCCGAGGTCGCGGATGCTGTGCGCGCGGTCACGGACGAACTCCAGCTCGGCGCGGTGCACGTCATTCCGGTCTCGGCGCTCGAAGGCGACAACATCGTGCAGCGCTCACCGCGCACCCCCTGGTACACCGGGCCGAGCCTGCTCGAGCTGCTCGAGACCCTCCCGACCACCGATGAACTCGAAGCCGACCTCGAAGCGTTCCGCCTGCCCGTGCAACTCGTGATCCGCCCCCAGGGTGCGGTCGTCGTTCCGGCCGAAGATGCGGATGCCTACCGCGACTACCGCGCATACGCCGGGCAGATCGCATCCGGCGTCGTTCGCGTCGGCGACACCGTCACCGTCTCGCCCGGAGACGCCACCACCGTGGTCACCGGAATCGACTTCGCGGGCGCGTCCCTCGCCGAGGCGGTCGCCCCCCAGTCAGTCGCGATCCGGCTTGCCGACGACCTCGACATCACGCGGGGCGCCGTCATCGGGGCAGCCGGCTCGGTACCGCCTGCAACCACCGATGTAACCGCATCCCTGTTCTGGCTCGACCCCCGCCCGCTCGCTCCCGGCGCGCGCGTGCTCACCAAGTTCGGTACGGCAACCGTGCAGGCCATCGTCACCGCGGTCACTGGCAAGCGCGATCTCGACACCCTCGCGCTCGAACCAGCCGACGGTCTCGATGTCAACGACATCGGTGAGGCCACGTTGCGACTCGCCTCCCCAATTCCAGTCGAGCCCTACGCCGAGAACCGCCGAGCGGGCGCGTTCCTCGTCGTTCATGCCCAGACCGGTGCGACCCTTGCTGCAGGCATCGTCGTTTCGGGCGGTTCCGCTACGGACGATGACCATGTGTGACGCGACGTTACCTAACGTGAACGGCCATTACCGGGAGCCTTTCGGGGCAGCTGGAGCAGCCAATACCGTGACGATTCCGACCCCGAAAGGAACCGATTCATGAAGCGCAAGAACCTCGCCCTCGCGGCCCTCGGCCTCGCCGTGGCCGCACTCCTGTCCGGCTGCACCACGCCGACCGCTACCTCCGGCCCGCCCGCGGAACTGCACCTCGGGTACTTCGCCAACGTCACGCACGCGCCCGCGCTCGTGGGCATCGAGAAGGGCTTCTTCCAGGATGCCCTCGGTGACACCAAGCTGAAGACGAGCGTCTTCAACGCGGGCCCCGCCACCATCGAGGCGCTGAGCGCTGGCGCGATCGACGCCGCGTACATCGGCCCGAGCCCGGCGATCAATACGTACATCAAGAGCGGCGGGGCATCCGCCGTCATCGTTTCTGGCGCTACCTCTGGCGGCGCTGCGCTCGTCGTGCGGGATGGCATCAATAGCCCGTCCGACCTCCCTGGCACCACTCTCGCCACGCCGCAGCTCGGCAACACGCAAGACATCGCATTGCGCGCGTGGCTTGCCGACCAGGGCTACACCACGAGCACGACCGGCGGCGGTGATGTGACGATCTCCCCGACCGACAACGCCGACACGCTGTCACTGTTCCAGGACGGCAAGCTCGACGGCGCCTGGCTGCCCGAGCCGTGGGTCTCGCGCCTCGTGCTCGAAGGCCATGCACACGTGCTCGTCAACGAGGCATCCCTCTGGCCCAAGAGCAAGTTCCCGACCACGGTTCTGCTCGTGAACAAGGACTTCCTGGCGGCGCACCCCGACACCGTCAAGGCACTCGTGCAAGGCAACGTTGACGCCGTGGACTGGCTCAACGACAACCCTGCGGATGCCGGCACAGTCATCAACAAGCGCATTACCGCAGACACCGGTAAGGGCCTGAGCAACGACGTGATCGCGCGTGCACTTGAGAACGTTCAGTTCTCCGTTGACCCGCAGGCCGCGGCGTTCCCGGTGCTCGTCAAGCATGCTGCTGCCGTCGACCTCGGTACGGATGGCTCGATCGACGGACTCTTCGACCTCCGGTTCCTGAACGAGATCCTCTCCGCGTCGGGTGCTCACCCGATCTCGACGCACGGGCTCGGCAAGGAGTAGCCGATGAGCGCCCAGCGTCCTGCAGCGTCTGCCAACGACCCGGCCATCAAGGTCACGGGTCTGAGCAAGCGCTTCGCGGACGCTGGGCCGCTCGTACTCGACCGCATCAACCTCCGGATCGAGCCGGGCGAGTTCGTCTGCTTGCTCGGCGCATCCGGTTGCGGCAAGTCGACTCTGCTCAACATCATTGCCGGCCTGGAGCAGCCCACCTCGGGCACGGTGAGTGTCGCGAGCGGTAACGCTGCCGTGATGTTTCAAGACGCCGCGCTCTTCCCCTGGCTCTCGGCCCGCCACAACGTCGAGATCGCACTCGCCCTTCGCGGCGTTCCCCGCGCGCAGCGCCGCAGCCAAGCCCTCGAGCTGCTCGACATCGTGAGCCTTCGGGATGCCGCCGAGAAGCGCCCCCACGAACTTTCCGGCGGGATGCGCCAGCGCGTCGCCCTCGCCCGATCCCTCGCGCAAGACCGGCCCGTGCTCTTGATGGACGAACCCTTCGCCGCACTCGACGCGATCACCCGCGACCTGCTGCACGAACAACTTGAGCTCGTCTGGCGCCAGACTCGCCGCACGATCGTCTTCGTCACGCACAATGTGCGCGAAGCCGCCCGTCTCGGCCAGCGCGTGCTCCTCATGTCGTCGCGGCCCGGCCGCATCGCCAACGAGTGGCGCGTCGAGGACACCGGCCAGCGCCGCATCGAATCTCCCGAGGTCGCGAGTCTCGCTATCGAGATCACCGACCAGCTCCGGAAGGAGATTCGCCGCAATGCCGCCTGAGACTACTCTCGCGCCGCCCGAAGCTGAGGTGCGGCCACCCAACGATCTGCGCACGCTCGAGTCCGGCCTCGATGCCCTACAGACCGCTCCCGTTGCCGAGAAGCGGGCCTGGCGCCGCTTCGTCGCGGGCGTGCTACCACCCGTGCTTTTTCTGATCGTCCTGATCGTCGCCTGGCAGGTCTACGTTGTTGTCGCGCACCCGCGACCCGACCGTTTTCCCGGTCCTCTCGACGTCATCAACGCCCTCGATGACGCGTGGAGCACGGGCCGTGTTCAGCTCGCGGTCGCCACAAGCCTTGGCCGCGGAGCGCTCGGCTTTCTGATCGCCGTCGCAATCGGCACCCCGCTCGGTCTGCTGCTCGCTGAAGTGCGTCTCGTTCGGCGCGCGCTCGGCCCGCTGATCTCGGGCCTGCAGGTGCTGCCTTCGGTCGCTTGGGTGCCCGCCGCGATCATCTGGTTCGGGCTCTCCGACGCCACCGTGTACTTCGTCGTGATTATGGGCGCGGTCCCGTCCATCGCCAACGGGCTCGTCTCCGGTATCGACCAGGTGCCGCCGCAGCTTCGGCGCGTGGGCATCGTGCTCGGGGCATCCCGTCTCCAGCTCGCGACGCTCGTGGTACTGCCCGCGGCGATGCCCGGTTACGTCGGCGGCCTCAAGCAGGGTTGGGCATTCTCCTGGCGCTCCCTCATGGCTGCCGAGATCATCGCGACCGGCGGCACGATGGGCTTCGGGCTCGGCTCGATGCTGCAGCAGAACCGCGAATTGGCCGACCTCGCCGGCGTGCTCACGACCATTCTGCTCATTCTCGCCATCGGCATCCTGATCGAACTTGTCGCCTTCGCTCCCGTTGAACGCAAACTGCTTCGCGGCCGCGGGTTGTTGATCACCCGGAACTCGAAATGAGCTCCCCGCTCTATCCGCTCGGGCTCCAAATCGCGGGGCGTGCGGTAGTGGTTGTCGGCGGTGGCCCAGTTGCGGCCCGCCGGGCATCCGGACTCGTGGATGCCGGCGCTCTCGTCACCGTGATCGCCCCCAAACTCAGCGCCGAGGTACGCGCCCTCGTGAAGACGGGCGCGGTCACCTGGCGCAAGCGCAGTTACACCACCGGAGATCTCGATGGAGCCTGGCTCGCCCACACGGCCACGGGCGTGCCGGAGGTGGACGCGCTCGTCAGCGCAGACGCCGAGGCTGCCCGCATCTGGTGCGTGAACGCGAGCGACCACCTCGCCGCCACCGCCTGGGTACCGGCGGTCACGCGCCGCGGCACCGTGACGGTGAGCGTCTCCGGCGGCGGAGACCCGCGCCGGGCAATTGCTCTTCGCGACGCCATCAGCGACGCTCTCGACTCAGGGGCACTTCCGCTGAGGCACCGGCGCGCTGCTGCGACCGGCGGCATCGTGCACCTGATCGGTGGCGGCCCGGGCGACCCCGAGTTGTTGACCGTGCGCGCGCGCCACCTGCTGTCTGAGGCCGAAGTGGTCGTCGCCGACCGTCTCGGCCCGCGCTCCGTGCTGAGCGAGCTGGGCGACGATGTGCTCATCATCGACGTGGGCAAGCTGCCCGGCAACCACCCAGTTCCGCAAAAGGAGATCAACGCGCTGTTGGTCGAGCACGCCCTCGCCGGCAAGCGAGTCGTTCGCCTCAAGGGCGGCGACCCCTTCGTGTTCGGTCGCGGCGGCGAAGAGGCCGAGTACTGCCGGCAGCACGGCGTCGAGGTCGAGGTGGTTCCGGGAGTCACGAGCGCGATCGCCGTCCCTGCCTCGGTGGGCATTCCGGTCACGCACCGTGGCGTCGCGACCGGCTTCAGCGTGGTGACCGGTCACGAGGAACTCAGCGCACTTCCGGGCGGCCGCGACCACACGGTGATCATTCTGATGGGCGTGAGCACACTCGCAGCATCGGCTTCCACCCTCGCCGCAGGACCTCGCGGGGCGGATTGTCCCGTTGCGATCATCGAAGACGGCTACGGCGCGCGGCAGCGCGTCACGTTCGGCGCGCTCGGCACGATCGCCGCGCAAGCGGCCGATTCGGGCATCCGCTCGCCCGCAATTATCGTTGTCGGCGACGTTGTCTCGCTCAGTCCCTACGCGGACGTGGCCCTTGCTCGGGGCCACTCGAATGGCTCAGCTCCTCTCGAAGGTTGAACCACGCCCGCGTACGCTGGTCACATGAGTGACAGACGTCCGATCGGTTACTGGGT
>SCSV01000201.1 GCA_004297555.1 Salinibacterium sp. | reverse complement strand
TGAATCTAAAAGTGCCCTCCTGCGCATCCGGCTACACCTGTCTGAAGAGCTACCGGCAGACCACGCGCTCCATTGCGGCTGACCCGATGTGTGCCGCCTACACGGGCGCCGAGAACGAAACTGCGGCAACGATCATCTACCGAGTCGCACAATCGTGCGGAATCAGCCCCAAAGTGATCCTCGTCATGCTGCAGAAAGAGCAAGGCCTGATCACCAGCACGGCACCGAGCTCATACAAGTACCGCTCCGCCATGGGCGCCGGATGCCCGGACACCGCTGCCTGCGACAGTGCTTACTACGGTTTCTTCAACCAGGTGCGGTACGGCGCATACCTGCTCAAGCGCTACACCCAGCCCGTCGGAACCGGGCCAGGTACGGCGTGGACCAGCCGCTACGACCTATCCAAGCCGGTCGGTCAGATCAGCCAAATTCTGTACCACCCCAACACGGCTTGCGGCACGAAATCGGTGCTCATCGCCAACCAAGCCACCCACAGCCTCTACCTCTACACGCCGTACACACCGAATGCTGCCGCACTGGCCGCTGGCTACGGCATCGGCAACTCGTGCTCCGCCTACGGCAACCGCAACTTCTTCCAGTACTACACCGACTGGTTCGGCAGCACCCATGCGCCGATCGCGAGCGAGCCCAATGTGAGCGGGACTGCGAGCGTCGGCCAACAACTCACCGCCGACCCTGGAACCTTCACTGGACCGAAAACCGGTGTGAGCCCGGCGCTGGCGCGCTCTCCTTACTACACTCGCTCCTACAAGGGTCACAACGTGATGGCCATCCAACTTGCCCTCAACCTCGCGCACATTCCGACCACGATCGACGGCCTCTACGGAACTCGCACCAAAGCCAACGTTCGCAAGTACCAGAGCAAGTACCACCTCAGCGTTGACGGCGTGGTCGGCGCACGCACGTGGGCCCATATGCGCGGGCTCATCAATGCGCCGCCCACCTACACCTATGCCTGGGAGTCCTGCGAAAGCGCCGCGACCGCCATCGCGTCAACCGAACCCGCGAATTGCACAGCGATCGTTGGAGCAACGGATGCCACGTACACCGTTTCGGGCGCAACCGCCGGCACGTTCATCCTCGCCAAACTGACCGCAAAGAACACCGCTGGGTCATCGTCGATCTGGACCAAGTCGGCGAGCGCCGTCACCCAAGCACCAACGAACACCGTCGCTCCCGTCGTGACTGGAACCGGCGTGGTCGGGTCCGCGCTCACTGCCGATCCCGGAACTTTCACGGGCTTCCCCGTGCCCGCGGTGAGCTACGCCTGGTACTCCTGCACGAGCGCGGTCGCTGCCGTTGCCTCGGCCGCTCCGACTGGATGCACCGTGATCAGCGGCGTGACCAGTGCGAGCTACGTGCCCGGTAGTGAGCAGGCCGGCAAGTTCGTTTCCGCCAACATCACCGCCACCAACGCGTTGGGAACGGTGAGCCTCTGGACGGCGAGCGTCGCGGTCACTGCCTAGCCCCGATAACCGCCCTGTGGTACTGCTCGCACGGCTCGGGCGCGTACGCTCAGGGAACGGGCATCCGCCCCTGAACAAGGAGTAGGGACCATGGCAGACAAGTCACCGAAGAAGACCACCTCGAAGACCGCGGCGAGCAAGTCCCTCAAAGAGAAGCGCGCCGACAAGAAAGACAAGGCCGCGAGCAAGCGCAAAGACAGCTAGCTGGCTAGGCCGGTTCCGGCTCGCCGATCGAGTCGGGCTCGTCGATCGGGTTCGGCTCAAGGGGAATCTCGCGCCTCGGTTGCGCGATCTGGGTCTGTCTGTTTCTTTGTGTAAGTGGCTTTGGCTAGTTCAGTCCTAGGCGGTCGCCGTAGGTTATTGCGAGTGTGTTCAGGATAGCTTTCCAGCCGTGGATTTCGCCGGTCGGGTTTG
>SCSV01000200.1 GCA_004297555.1 Salinibacterium sp. | reverse complement strand
GGTGGGCACCGATGTCCGATCTTGAGCTCCGCAGAGGTGGTGCGCTCGATCGGCGGACGGCGAAGAGCGTTGCGCGCATGGAGCGGGCGGCGCGAATCGAGGTGGAGCGCGCGCGGCAGGCGGCATCGGTCGAAGCGGCCAAGGTCGAAGCCGTCGGCTACGTCGGCACAGTGGCACTTATCGAGACGGCTCACCTAGGGGTCGTTGAAGCGGCTCTGGTCCAACGCGCACCGCACAACGCCGGGCGACTTCAGTTCGTCGCGGATCGGTACACCGAGGCGATTGCTCACCGGGCGGTCGAGCTGGGACGGACGCTGTCATGAGCGATTCCGACGACGCCGTGGCGGTCGTGGTGGTCATCTTCATCGCCGCCGGCCTGTTCGCCTACGTCCTTCTTGCGGTTCTGGCGATCGCGTTGATCGTCGGGCTCTTGTGGGGCCTGTGGCGGCTGGCCGCGTGGGCATGGAGCGCCGTGCGTGGGCCGAGCGAGGTCGAGCAGATCGATGAGGTTCGCGACGCGGCCGTTCGTGACCTGATCGCGCTGCGTCAGCAGGCAGTGCGAGAGATGGTCGAGGTCTCGCACGGCGAGTTCATTGAGGGCACGGCCCGGGAGGTCGAGCGCCGATGACCCAGGTCCTCATATGGACGGCAGTCGTGCTGGTCGCTGCTGCCATCGCGGGCCCCATCATCGTCGCAAGTGTCAGCGCGTTGGCCTGGCCAGTGGTCGCCGTCGTGCTCGCGGTCGGCTTTGTGCGCGCGGTGTGGTTCTTCACGCGCGGCGGACTGTGATCTGACTCCTGGCGTTTGGTGGCTATGCCAGCGCCGGTCGCTCGTCAAGGCCCGAATGTCTGCGACCGGCGCTGAGGATCGTGGGCCCCTTGTCATCGGACAATGGGCTCACGCATAAAGGACAAGAAGGGTTGAGCACTAGCGGAAAGGAGGTGAGCGCATATGGCACGAAAGATCAAGGTGAGAGGGGTCCCGAAGGACCCAATCGACCACGAGCAGCTGGCGCTCGTGTACTGGCTCCAAGCCAAGAGGGTCCAGCGGGAGCGCCGCGAGCGTGAGGCCAAAGCCCGCGGTCAGCAGAAGGGCGGTCGCGATGAGCGGTGAGCTGGTTCCCGCGCTCGTTGCCGCCGGTGGTGGGACCGTTCTGCTCGGCGGCATCGCGTGGCATGAGTACTCGCGTGAGCGGGCCATGCGTTCGAGCCGCGAGGCGCGCGCACTGCGCTTCCCGGCGGGCGCTCAGCCGGACCAGGCAGCCGCGTTCCTGCGAGGCCTGGCTGGGCTGAGTCGCGAGTGCGAGCTCGTCGTCGAAGTCGTGGCCGACCGCAACGGGATCCGCCACCTCATGCATGTCCCGTCGACCTGCACCGGTTCGGTGGAGAGCCACCTGGACTCCGCGCTGCCCGGGGGCCGGCTCGATGACATCACTGCATCCATGACTCCGCGTCGCGGCCGCTCGGTCGCGTTTCGTCCGCCAACGCTTGCCGCCCTGCGGACCGACGACGCGGTACCGAGCACACGGGCGCTGCTGGCAACGATGGCGAGGCTGGATGGCGGCGAGCAGCTGCGTTTGTCGTGGGCGATCCGCCCAGACCACCGCGCACCGCTACCCCAGACGCAACCGCAGGGGGTCAGTACGCACGCTCGCCGTGAGCACCAAGCGCTACTCACGCGCGCCGAGGAGCGGGGCTTCCTCGTCAGCGGACTCTTGACGGTGTCTGCAAGTCCCGAGCGAGCCCGGGAGCTGTGCGATCACGTGCAGAGCGTGATCCGTGGCAGGCGTTACGTCGGTGCCGGCCTTCTCGTCCGGCGGCCCCGAGGTCGCGCGCCGGAGCTTCCAACGACGTACCAGGCGGGGGGCTGGCTGAGCTGCGATGAGTTGCTGCCGCTACTCGCTTGGCCGCTCGGCAGCGAGCCGATTCCTGGAGTGGAACCCGGGACCTCACGGCGCCTTCTCGTACCAGCGTCCGTCACTAGTGAAGGGCGACGGTTGTTCATCGGGCGCGATGCCCGCGGCGAGCGACCGGTCGCGCTAACGGCGGAAGCCGCGAGACACCACAGCCTGTACGTCGGGCCAAGTGGCGTCGGCAAGTCGGTGCTGCTCGCGCGCGGGATCCTGTCTGACATCGAGAACGGTTACGGCGGGATCCTCATCGATCCCAAGCAGGATCTCGCGACCGATGTTCTCGACCGGATCCGTCCGGAAGATGCCGAGCGGGTCGTCGTACTCGACCCCGGCGCGGGTGGGCCGGTCCCCGGTCTTGATCTGTTCTCGTCCGGCGACCCGGATCTACGCGCCGACGTCATCCTGGGCGCGCTTGGCGCGATCTTCCGCGACCACTGGGGTCCGCGTACCGAGAGCTACCTCAGGCTCGGCCTCGCGACGCTGAGTGAGCAACCACGACCGGTGCTGACCGACTGGATGCGCCTGTTCGGCGATCCCAGCTACCGGCGTGCGGCGGTGGGACGTCTCCACGACCCGCTGCTGAAG
>SCSV01000199.1 GCA_004297555.1 Salinibacterium sp. | reverse complement strand
TAGGGCAGTTCGGGCAAAAGCTCGCGCTTCCGAGGGTAGATCTAGGCCGAGATATAGCTGGCTACCTATTCGGGAGGACTGGCCCGATCAGAGTCAGCGCAACACGGGCTGCAATTACAAGAAGTCCAAGTCCGATTTCCCGAGATTGCAATCAGTACAAAGCGTCTGCAAATTGTCCATAGTCCCGTCACCGCCCTTCGACCAGGCAATGATGTGGTCTATTTGCAACTCCACAGTCGGGTCTTTCGCTGGGGAGCGGCCGCAGATCACGCAAGAGAAATGATCGCGTCGCATCACGAGAAACCTCGTGCGCAGGTTCACGTTTCGGGCGGTTCGGCCGGGTGCTACTCCCTGATGCAATTCGATCAACTTCGGGTCAGCCACCTCGTCAGATTGGGCTCGGGTTTCGTTCACGGGCGACTCGTCCGCATTCATGAAGTCGACAAAAGCCTCAAGCGCACCACGCCACGTGCCGAATCGGTGCGCGTATGTCCTTGCCGCAAATTTGGATGCCGGACCGCTCATATCCGCCCAGCTAGGCTGTCGCCCTAAACGCACCCAAACTTCTTCGAGGTTTTCTATAAGTCGCTCCGTTGAGATGTTTGATTCGAATCGCACACTCAAGCCGAGCGCCATTAGCGTCTTGTTCCAGCTGCCGAAATGGTTCCTTAGTGGCTTCGACGAGTACACGCCGTGCTCGTCGTATTCTCGATGTGTTGGGGGATGACCAAGTTCCTTCGCGATTCGCAGGACGTCTTCGCTTGCGCGATCGATGTCCACCCTGGCTTCGACGTTAGGTGCAAAGCCAGCCTTTCCAAGCGCGGCGTTCCAAGTCCCGAAAATGCGTCGGATGACCGATGCCGAGTAGCGGCCGTTGCTTGAGTATTCTCTCAACGTCGGCGTGCGCCCGAGACGACCAGCAACGTCTTGAATGTCCTGAATAACCGCCGCCTCTGAAGCATTCCGATTGTCGGGCTTCAATATGAACTCGGCCATTTCTTCCTCCAAGCTGGCGGCGCCCGCCAATTTTGTCACAGGGGTCCGCGGCGATGGGGAGCAGCCACTAGGCGAATTGCGGCGAGGTGCCCGACTCCTCGAGGGAGAATCGGGCGCCGTTACCTCGTCGCTGCCACTCGTGCCGTGCTCTCCTATTGCTTCGAAACCCACCCGGCGGCGTGGAGGCGCTCGAAGGCGTCCAGCAGTAGGTCGAGGGTGAACTCGAACTCGAACTGCTCGTCGCACGCTCCGGAGGGGTTGCGGGTTGCGGAGTCGACGGCGATAGCGGTGACGTGCGGGAATCGCTGGGACATCATCCGCATCATTGCTTCGGGGTCGGCCGGCGCTGGATCGGGCGCGCCGCCCTGGAATGCCTCCGGGCTGAAGCCCCAGATGCGGTCGCCGAGGGCGTGCATGGCGTAATGCGCGAGGTCGACAGAGGTGCCGCCGTTGATGAACTCCCCCGCGACGGCGTTCATGCAGGCGAGCACAGTCTCGGTTCGGCGCGTGCGGGACTCAATCGCCGCGCGAAGCCAAGGGTGGGCGAGGATCGCGCTTCGCGCGGACAGAACTCTGGCCCGCACGGCTTCGCGCCACTCCAATCCGGCAGGCGGCTTGTCGTAGGAGGCGATGATCA
>SCSV01000198.1 GCA_004297555.1 Salinibacterium sp. | reverse complement strand
CCCCGGCTCCGGCTTCAAGAAGTCGGCGCGCGTCGTCGGCGACGTGATCGGCAAATACCATCCGCACGGAGATCAATCCGTCTATGACGCGCTCGTCCGTCTCGCGCAGGAGTTCGCGGTCCGCTACCCGCTGATCGACGGGCAGGGAAACTTCGGTAACATCGACGGCGATAACGCGGCGGCCATGCGCTACACCGAAGCGCGGATGACCGAGGTCTCGCGCCTCCTGCTCGACGGCATCGACGAGGACGCGGTCGATTTCCGCGAGACCTACGACGGCACCGAGCGCGAGCCCATCGTGCTCCCCGGCGCGTTCCCCAATTTGCTCGCCAACGGTTCCGCCGGCATCGCTGTTGGCATGGCGACCAACATTCCACCGCACAACGCGGCCGAGCTGTGCGACGCGGCGCTCCATCTGATCAAGACACCGAAGGCGCGCATCGAGACGCTGGTCGATCTCGTGCCCGGTCCCGATCTGCCCACCGGCGGCATCATCGTCGAGCCACGCGCCAACATCGTCGAGGCCTACCGCACCGGCCGCGGTTCCTTCCGCGTGCGCGCCCGCTGGAAGCAGGAGGAGCAGGGGCGCGGCACCTGGTCGATCATCGTCACCGAGATTCCGTATCAGGTGCAGAAGGCGAAGCTGATCGAGAAGATCGCCGAGCTGATGGAAGCGAAGAAGCTGCCGCTCGTCGCCGACATTCGCGACGAGTCCGCGGAAGACATCCGCATCGTCATCGAGCCGAAGAGCCGCACGGTCGATCCGGCGCTGATGATGGAGTCGCTGTTCCGGCTGACCGATCTGGAATCGCGCATTCCGCTCAACCTCAATGTCCTGTCGAAGGGCGTCGTGCCGAAGGTGATGGGCCTTGGTGAGGTGCTGAACGAATGGCTGGGCTACCGGCGCGAGGTACTGATCCGGCGGACGAAGTTCCGGTTGGAGCAGATCAGGCATCGCCTCGAGGTGCTGGAAGGCTACGTCATCGCCTACCTCAACCTCGACGAGGTGATCCGCATCATCCGCACCGAGGATGAGCCGAAACCGGCGCTCATCAAGCGGTTCAAGCTGACGGATGTGCAGGCCGAGGCGATCCTCAACATGCGTCTGCGCAGCCTGCGCAAGCTCGAGGAATTCGAAATCCGCGGTGAGCACGAGGCGCTGTCCAAGGAGCAGAAGTCCTTGAACGCGCTGATGAAATCGGAAGACAGGCAATGGGACACCGTTGCCGATCAGATCAGGGAAGTGCGAAAGGCGTTCGGCCCCAACACGCCGCTGGGGAAGCGCCGCACAGGGTTCGGCGATGCGCCGGAGCATGACGAGGAAGACATCCAGACCGCGATGGTCGAGCGCGAGCCGATCACGGTGGTTATCTCCGACAAGGGCTGGATCCGGGCGATGAAGGGCCACGAAATCGACCGCGCCTCGCTCACCTTCAAGACCGACGACAGCCTGAAAGCCGCGATCGAGGCCGAGACGACTGACAAGATCGTCGTTGCCTCGACCGGCGGCCGCTTTTACACGCTCGCTGCCGACAAGCTGCCCGGTGGGCGCGGCCACGGCGAGCCGATCAAGCTGATGGTGGATATGGAGGCTGCCGACGACGTCGTCGCGGTCCTCGTCCACGATCCGGCACGCAAACTTTTGGTGGTGTCGACTGAGG
>SCSV01000197.1 GCA_004297555.1 Salinibacterium sp. | reverse complement strand
GCACGCGCAGACGCAGCGCTGGCTGGCGACCCTCGGCCTTGTACGCGGCGATCTGCTCGAGGCTGAGGTCGCGCTCGAAATTGTCGTAGCCCTGCTTGGGGTCGCGGCCTGCCGCGATGTTGCGGGCCTCGATCTCCTCGCCCGTGGCGTAGGACTCGTAAAGGTGACCGGCCTCGGTGAGTTTCGCGATCACATCCGCGTAAATATCGCTGCGCTGTGATTGGCGATAGGGGGCGTGTGGGCCGCCGGTTTCGACGCCCTCGTCCCAGTCGAGCTTTAGCCAGCGCATCGCGTCGAGCAACTGCAGGTAGCTCTCTTCGGAGTCGCGCTCGGCATCGGTGTCTTCAATGCGGAAGATGAACTTGCCGCCGGTGTGGCGCGCGTAGGCCCAGTTGAACAGCGCGGTGCGGATGAGCCCGACGTGCGGAACCCCGGTCGGCGAGGGGCAGAACCGCACACGAACATCCGCTCCGGTGGCGGTTGAGAATGGCGCAGGCACGAGAGCCAAGTCTAGAGCGCTGGCACGAGACGGAACCGCTTGCCGTCCATCGCGCGCAACACGCCGAAATGTCGGCGGTTAGCGCTCACCGAAGCCAGCGAGGTGTTCGTTGGTATTCCAGTTGATCGGGTTGACCATTTCACCCTCGATGAATCCGCCGCGAGGACTGAGTCGAGCCTCTGCGATGGTCCGCTGCAAGGACTCGCGGATGACCTGTGCTTCGGCAACTCCGCGTTCGCGCGCAATCCGCGCGATGCCTCGCTTAACCGCATCCGGGAGGTCGAGCGTCATCTTGACCATGGCCACACAAAAAAGCGTATGACAGTCCACTGTTTGCGCCAACCACCGCTAGTAGACTCAAGCTCCTCCACGTCCCCGATGCGCGCGAGTGCATCTCGAAATCGCCTAGCTAACTGATGAACGTCGGCCTGGCCCGGAGAAGCGTGAACGACGAGCATCGAATTCCTTACGAGGTCTCCACGATGCTCGGCTTCTACGTCTATGCCTTGCGTGACCCCCGATCACATGAAGTGTTTTACATCGGCAAGGGCATCGGCGAGCGGGTCTTTTCTCACCAGAAAGACGCCGACGATAGCGCGGCCACTCAAAGCGCGAAGCTGAGCCGGATTTCTGAGATTCGCCTAGCGGGCTGGCGGGTTGAGCACCTGTTCCTTCGCGTGGGCATTCCAGACGAAGCAACGGCTTTCCTCGTGGAGCAAGCCGTAATCGACTCGTACGCGGCAACAGGACTGGCCCTCACTAACCTCGTCAAGGGGCACCACGCACATGAACTCGGACTGAGTACCGTTGAAGCGGCGATTGCTGCCCGACTCTCCGAACCAATGCCTGCTGTCGATGCACCGCTCGTCATGTTCAAGATCAATCGAGCTTGGCGGCCAGACTCATCCCCGAGCGACATATACGAGGCGAGCCGCGGGCACTGGAAAGTTGGCTGGGACACGCGCAGCCGGGCTAAATATGCACTTGGGGTTGCGTTCGGCATCGTGCGAGGAGCCTACGAAATCGAGTCATGGTTCGAATCGACTGTGCCAGGTGATGAAGGGCGTTGGGGTTTCGTCGGACGACCGGCACCAGAGCTTGAACGCATCGTCGGGACAAACATCCGAGCCATAAACATCGACGGCAGCCAGAACCCCTATCGCAAATTCCTGACCGGGTTCAAAGGCGCTGCCACGGAGAGCGTGGGGTAGCCGCGGCACGGCTGCGCTCATCGGGCTATGTCGATCGGGCCAGAAGGCGAGCCCACTCGCAGCCTGATTGACTACCCGTCGAGACGCATCATCCAGCCGTGGCGGTCAGGCTTGCGCCCGTACTGGATGTCGGTGAGTTCCTGACGCAGTTCCATGGTCAGGGCGCCGGCTGGGGCATCCGCCGATCCGAGCTCGAAGGCGTCGGCCTTGAGTTGGGCGATCGGCGTGACGACGGCGGCCGTGCCACAGGCGAACACCTCGCTCACGTCACCAGTGGTGACGCCCTCTCGCCACTCATCGAGTCGAACCCGACGGCGCTCGACCGCGTGGCCGCGGTCTTGCGCGAGCTGCAGGATCGAGTCGCGAGTGATTCCTTCGAGGATGCTGTCAGACTCGGGAGTGACGAGCGTGCCGTCCTTCTTCACGAGCACGACGTTCATGCCGCCAAGCTCTTCGAGGTACTCTCCGCTCGCGTCGAGGAAGAGCACTTGGGCGCAACCGTTGTCATAGGCCTCCTGCTGGGCGACGAGCGAGGAGGCGTAGTTGCCGCCCGTCTTCGCCGCACCCGTGCCACCCTTGCCCGCGCGGGCGTATCGGGTGGAGAGCCAGATCGAAACCGGGGCGACGCCGCCCGGGAAGTACGCTCCCGCCGGGCTGCCGATCACGTAGTAGTTGACCTTCGCCGCCGGGCGCACACCGAGGAAGGCCTCTTTCGCAAACATGAACGGCCGCAGATAGAGGCTCGTCTCAGGAGCGGAGGGCACCCACTGCGAGTCCACGGCGATGAGTTGCTTTAGCGACTCGATGAAGTACTCGGTGGGCAGCTCGGGCAGCGCGAGCCGACGGGCGGAGCGCTGCATGCGCTCGGCGTTGGCCTCCGGACGGAAGGCCCAGATCGAGCCGTCTTCGTGCCGGTAGGCCTTGAGGCCCTCGAACACTTCTTGGGCGTAGTGCAGAACCGCAGCGGCCGGGTCGAGCGAGATCGGTCCGTAGGGCTGCACGCGCGGACGGTGCCAGCCGCCCAACTCCGACCAGCAGATATCGACCATGTGATCGGTGAAATGCTTGCCGAAACCCGGGTTCGCGAGCACCTCGTTGCGCTCCGCGTCGGTGTGCGGCGAATCGTTGAGTGTGACCGTGAATTCGAGGGTTCTGGGGGCGAGCAGGTTCTTCATGCGAATCCTTTGAGGGAGATTTACGTCAATTGTGCGCTACGGCGGCGGCAATGGCATCCCCGACTTGTGCGGTGCTGCGCTTGCCGGCGCGGGCGGCGAGGTCAGCTTGCACGGCCGCAGTGACGCGAGCGGCGGCATCCGTCTCTCCCAGGTGGGAGAGCAGCAGTGCCACCGAGAGAATCGCGGCGGTC
>SCSV01000196.1 GCA_004297555.1 Salinibacterium sp. | reverse complement strand
CTTCCGATCTTCGGCCGCGGCGACGCAATATTGGTCGAAGCGCTCGGTGTAATCGAGCAGCGCGGCATCGCCACGCCCGCGCACGTCGTCCACGATCGCGCGCACCGTGGTCTCGACCGTCGGATCGACGGCCTGCGCCCGATCGAGCAGACGTTCGAACGCCACGCGGAAACCGGGATCGCGCGTGTTCAGTCGTTGGATATCGAGCGCCATATCAGCTAACCGCGCGTGCCAGCCGCTCGACCACGCGCTTCATCGCCGCGTGCTTCATCTTCATCGAGGCCCGGTTCGCCACCAGCCAGGCCGAGACGTCGGCGATGTGCTCGACCTCGACCAGCCCGTTCGCCTTGAGCGTGTTGCCGCTCGACACGAGATCGACGATGCGGTCCGACAGGCCCACGAGCGGCGCGAGCTCCATCGAGCCGTAGAGTTTAATGATGTCGGTCTGGATGCCCTTGGCCGCGAAGTGCCGTTGCGTGATCTTGGGGTACTTGGTCGCGACGCGCACACGCGTCCAGCGGCGCGGGTCGTCGGCCGCGGCGAGATTCGCCGGCTCGGCGACACTCAGGCGACAGCGCGCGATCTTGAGGTCCATCAGTTCGTAGAGCGAATCGCCGTCGTACTCGAGCAACACGTCGCGACCGGCGATACCGAAGTCGGCCGCGCCGAACTCGACATAGGTCGGCACGTCGGCCGCGCGAATCACGACCAGCTTCAGCTCCGGTTCGTTGGTCGCGATCACCAGCTTGCGGCTCGTGAGCGGATCCTCGGCCGGTGTGATGCCGGCGCGCGCGAGCAGCGGCAGTACTTCTTCCAGGATGCGCCCTTTCGAAAGCGCGAGATTTAACGCGGGCATGTTCAGGCGGATTGTTGTTTGGCCTCGAGGCGCCCGAGCGTATTCGACACGCGCCGGATGCGCGCGCCCAGTTGCGCGAGTTTCTCCTCGATACACTCGTAACCGCGATCGATGTGATAGATGCGATCAACGGTGGTCTCGCCCTCGGCCACCAGGCCCGCGAGCGCGAGGCTCGCCGAGGCGCGCAAGTCAGTCGCCATCACCGGCGCACCCTTGAGTCGCGCGACGCCGCGCACGATGGCGGTGTTGCCTTCCATCTCGATGTTCGCGCCCATGCGTTGCAGCTCATAGGCGTGCATGAAGCGATTCTCGAAGATCGTCTCGGTCACGGTGCCGGCGCCCTCGGCGATGGCATTCATGGCGACAAACTGCGCCTGCATGTCGGTCGGGAACGCCGGATACGGCGCGGTGCGGACGTTGACCGCCTGGGGTCGGCGTCCGTCCATGGCGAGACGCACCCAATCGGGGCCGGTCTCGATCGTGGCGCCCGCCTCCTTCAACTTGTCGAGCACCGCCTGCACCAGTTCCGGCCGCGTCTGCCGCAGCCGCACATCGCCGCCGGTCATGGCGCCGGCGACGAGATAGGTGCCGGTCTCGATGCGATCGGGGATCACTTCGTGGGTAGCGCCGTGCAGGCGCTCGACACCCTCAATGGTAACGATGTCGGTACCGGCACCGCCGATGCGCGCGCCCATCGCGATCAGACACTGCGCCAGATCCACCACCTCCGGTTCGCGCGCCGCGTTTTCGATCACGGTCGTGCCGTCGGCAAGCGCGGCGGCCATCATGAGATTTTCCGTGCCGGTCACCGAGACCGTGTCCATGAAGATGCGTGCGCCGCGCAGGCGTTTGGCGCGCGCGTGGATGTAACCGGAATCGAGTTTGATATCCGCACCCATCGCCTGCAGGCCTTTAATGTGCAGATTCACCGGGCGCGAGCCGATGGCGCAACCGCCGGGCAGCGACACCTCGGCTTCGCCGAAGCGCGCCAGCAACGGACCGAGCACCAGGATCGAGGCACGCATCGTCTTCACCAGATCGTAGGGCGCGCGCACCGAATTCACGTGCGAGGCGTCGGCTTCGATCGCCATCTTCTCGTCCATCACCAGGCGCACAC
>SCSV01000195.1 GCA_004297555.1 Salinibacterium sp. | reverse complement strand
CGCGGGGGCTGGGATGACTTGCCAGCCTTGCTGCGCGGCGAGACACCACCGACCCGACCGCTCACTGCGCCTTTGCCCGGCCTTGGCGCGCCGGGCGAGACCGACACCGTCACTGACTCCGCGCCGCGCTGGGAGCCAGCGGATCTGCGGGCTTTGCGCGTGGAACGCAGTCGTGACTTCGGCGAGTGTTACCTCGCGCTCTCGCTGTGGCATCGGCTCAAGCTTGACGAGTTGCTCGCCGAGCTTTCGCCGGCAGGGCGCGAGAGTGTCGGCTGGGCGCACACCGCCGCCTTGCTCACCGTGGCGCGGTTTTGCGCGCAACGCTCCGAACTGGGCGTGGCCGAGCATTGGTATGACACGACCGCGCTCGACGATCTGCTCGGCATCGACACCAGGCTGGTCAACGACGACCGGCTCTACCGCGCGCTCGACCAGCTCGGCGCCCACAAGGACGCGCTGTGCACGCACCTGATGGCGCGCTACCGGCAGTGGTTTGGCGTGCGCTTCGAGTTTTTGCTCTACGACGTGACGAGCACCTACTTCGAGGGCGAGGCGGAGCGCAATCCGCAGGCCCGACGCGGCTACTCCCGCGATCAACGCAGCGGCAACAAGCAGGTCTGCATCGGCCTGGTCTGCACGCCCGAAGGCCTGCCGCTGAGCTTCGAGGTGTTTGCGGGCAACCGCGCCGACGTGGGCACCGTCGAGGATATCGTGCGCGTAATGGAAACAAAATACGGCCAGGCCGAGCGGGTCTGGGTGATGGACCGGGGCATGGTCAGCGAGGCGAACATCGCGTTCCTGCGCGAGCGCAAGGCGCGTTACCTGGTCGGCACGCCGAAGAGCTGGCTGCGCGCCCACGAGCGGACTTTGCTGGAGCAGACCGACTGGAAAACGGTGCAGGACGGGCTCGAGGTGCGCCTGGTCGAGCAGCCCGACGGCGAAGCGGGCGAGCGTTACGTGTTGTGCCGCAGCGGGGCGCGGGCGGAGAAGGAGCGCGCCATGCTCGCTCGCCAAAGCGAGCGACTGACGGAGGAGCTGATCAAGATCGACGCGTGGTTGCGCCGCAGCCCGCAGGCCGATCAGGAGCTGGTCGGCCGTCGGATCGGCCGGCACCTGGGCAAGTATCCCGCCGCCGCCGCGATTGTAGTGGCGGATGTATTACACGATGCGAAGGGCCGGGCCGTCGGCCTGCGCGTCAGCAGCCGGCTGGACGCCGGGCAAAAGGCGCACCGCCAAAAGGGCGCGTATCTCTTGCGCACCAACTGCGAGGAGGCCGATCCGGCCTTGTTGTGGAAGTGGTATATCCAGCTCACGCAGGCCGAGGCGGCTTTTCGCACCGCCAAAAGCGATCTGGGGCTGCGTCCGGTGTTCCACCAAAAAGAGGACCGGGTGCAGGCGCACATCCTGGTCTGCTTTCTTGCCCTGGCCCTGTGGCGCACGCTGGAGCAGTGGATGCAATCGAAGGGACTCGGCAGCTGCGCTCGCCAACTGGTCAGGCAAATCGCCGGGATCAAAAGCGTGGACGTGCTCGTGCCGGTGCGCCGCGCCGAAATCACGACCGAGTTGCGCTTACGCGTCGTCACCACCCCCGAACCGGCCACCGCCCAGCTCCTCGCCCACCTCGGCCTGCGCCTGCCCAAGGGCACCCGCGAAATCAGCAATGTAGTGCCGAAAATCACCCATTAAATTACGCAACTAGCTGTAAACCAACAAAACGATCTTCCGAACTGCGGAACTCGGGTTAATGCCCGCATATGCTCTAGTATCTCGTAACGACTAAAGTTTCGGATATAGGCGGGTGAGTTTTATGCGGGCGTCCTCGGTGGTGAAGCGCCAGTTGATGGGAGCGCCACGTTGGTTGCGGTGAAGCTGCCACGCCGCTACCTCGCGTTGCATGGAAGTGATGTCGGGAATGCGGCGATTCAGGCACTGCCCGGAGAGGGCGCTCAGTTCGATCTCCGCGATGTTCAGCCAGCTGCCGTGTTTGGGTGTGTGATGGATTTCAAGCCTGTCGGCCAAGCGGCGAGCCTCGGCGGGCGGGAAGGTGTCGTAGAGCGAAGCGATGCCGTGGGTGTTGAGGTTGTCCATGACCAAGCGGACCTTTATCGCCTCGGGATAACGCTCTTGGAGCATGGCTCTGACAAACTGCGCCCAGTCCTGCCGGGTGCGCCGTTCGGTCACCTCGACGTGACGACGACCGGCCAGCGGTTCGATCTCGACGAACAGCGTGGCCACCCCGTTGCGCACGTATTCGTGATCCATGATCCGGCCACGACCCGGTGCCAAGGGGATGGGCGCGGTCACCTCGCCAACCAACTGCTTGCTCGACTCGTCCATGCAGACGACCGGGAAGCGGGGATCATGCGGCAAACGATACACTTCCAGCACATCTTCCATTGCTGCGACAAACGCCGCGTCGTGAGCCGGCGGGATCTTCCAGTATTTGCTCAGATGAGGCTGCAGTTCGTTTTTTTTAGCGACCGCTGGACGGTCATGGTGGAGACGGCATCAACGATCTTTAGCTCGACGAGCTTGTCGGCCAAAAGCCGCACGGTCCACCGCTGGTATCCGTCCGGGGCTTGCGAACAGGCCAAGGCGGTGAGGCGAGCGTCGAACTCGCCGTCGAAAATGGATTCACGGGGCTTGCTGTGCGGTTTGCGGGCAAGCGCCACCTCCAGACCCTCCTCGACGAATCGCTGCTTGAGGTGTTCGAGCGTTCGCGAAGTCACGCCCAGGGCGGAGGCGACATCGGCCACCTTCCATGGATCGCCAAACTCCCCTGCGTCGCAAAGCAGCAGGGCGCGCGCGTAGATGAACTTCGCCGCGGTCGATTTACCGCTGCGCGCAAGCTCGGTGAGTTGCTCCCTCTCCGC
>SCSV01000194.1 GCA_004297555.1 Salinibacterium sp. | reverse complement strand
CCGATCGCGATCATGGGCGTGACGCACGTGCTGCGCGGCGAGGATCTGCTTTCGAGCACGCCGCGCCAGATCGCCCTCTACACGGCGCTCATCGCGATCGGGCTCACCGACGTCATCCCGCGGTTCGGCCACCTGCCGTACGTGATGGGCGAGGGCAACAAGAAGCTCTCCAAGCGCGACCCGGAGTCGAACCTCTTCCACCACCGCGAGCGCGGCTTCATTCCCGAGGGGCTCGTCAACTACCTCTCGCTGCTCGGCTGGTCGCTCACGCACGACCGCGATGTCTTCTCGATCGACGAGATGGTCGCCGCGTTCGACGTGGTGGACGTGAACCCGCATCCCGCTCGCTTCGATGTGACGAAGGCCGAGTCGATCAACGGCGACCACATTCGAATGCTGGATGCCCGCGACTTCGCCGAGCGTCTCATCCCCTATCTCGGCGACCTGATCCGCACCGACGCCGACCGTGAACTTCTCGTCGCGGCCGCGCCCCTCGTCCAGGAACGGATGCAGTTGCTCGGAGAAGCCCCAGGACTGCTCGCCTTCCTGTTCACCGCCGATGACCAACTCGAGTTCGACACGGACGCGATGCCCGGCGCTGAAGGGCCAGAGGTGATCGAGGCGGCCGTGCGCGTGCTGGTGCCCCTGGACGCCTGGACGCACGACACTATTGAGGCGGCCCTTCGTGCCGAACTCATCGACGGCAAGGGACTCAAACCGCGCCTCGCCTTCGGGCCGCTGCGCAGCGCGATCTCGGGTCGCCGCATCAGCCCGCCGCTGTTCGAGTCGATGGAGCTGCTCGGCAAGGCCTCGACCCTCGCTCGACTGGAAAGGCTCGGAGCACGACTGTGACCGAAGAAACCGACTGGGACGTCGTCATCATCGGCGCCGGCCCGGCGGGATTGAGCGCTGCACTCAACCTCGCCCGGGCCCGCCGCCGCACCCTCGTGCTCGACAGCAACCGACCGCGCAACTCCGCGACGTTCCACTCGCACGGCTTCCTCAGCCGCGACGGCATCTCCCCGCTCGAGCTGCGCAAGCTTGGGCGCGAAGAGCTCGAGGCCTACCCGTACGCCGCATATGAGAAGTCCCTCGTCACGTCGGTCGAGCCTGGGTTCACCGTCATCCACGGAAACGGCGTCGCGCGTGCGCGCAGCATCCTGATCGCGACCGGACTGCGCGAAGTGCTCCCGGCGCTGCCCACGCTGCGGGCCTACTACGGCACGAGCATCCACTCCTGCATGGAGTGTGACGCCTACGAGTACTCCGATCGCCCGCTTGCCCTGATTGGGGAGACGGATGACCTCGCCGAGCGAGCCCTGCTGCTCGCCCAGTGGAGTCGCGACCTCATCGTCTTCACGAATGGGGCCGCTGTCGTCACCGAGGCAGACGAAGCGCGCCTGACCGCACTCGGGGTGCGGGTCGAGCGCCGCACCATCGAAGACGTCGTTGGCGACCGAAACGGGCTCACCGGAGTCGTGCTCAGCGACGGCGAGACCGTGCCGCGCGTGGCGGCCTTCGTGCGGCCCAGATACGAGCCGACGCTCGACTTTCTCGCGCCGCTCGCGGTGGAGCGTGATGCCGACCAGCTCATCGCGGTGGACCCGAGTGGTCGCGCGAGTGTTGCCGGGGTCTATGCCGTCGGCGATGTCACGCCGCCCGGCCCGCAACAACTCATCGTTGCGGCAGGTCACGGCGGTCACGTCGCGGCGGTCATCAATCGCGACCTCATCGGCTAAACGCAGCGCTCCGTGCGGTGCGCTAAAGTGGACTCTCGGCTGTTGAGCAGCACTGCACACCACGGAGTATTGCTCGAATTGAGGCCGTTTTGGGGTATGGTGTAATTGGCAACACGGAAGATTCTGATTCTTTTGTTCTTGGTTCGAGTCCAGGTACCCCAGCTCTGATTACAGATGCGAAGCGGAGTGGTGCGACCTCTGTACGATCGCGACCGCTTCATCCCACGAGAGGGATTGGCCAACCTCGTAACCGCGACCGAGGTCAGGGCCGGATAGTGCGACGTAGATATTCCCGGCTCGGTAGACGAATCCGAGCGTTTCCGTGGCCGAGAGAACGGCATAGGTTTCTTCTCCGACAAGAGCGATGTCGGGCTGTGATGCGTCCAGGGTTCGTGAATGTGCACGTGCGTGCGTGAGAAGTGTCATGGTTCCTCCTACGTCGCGGGCGTCCACCCCCGATTGGGGGACTACCTCACGGTAAGCCGGAGAACCACAATCGCAAACCCGTTGACAGTATCCGTGCCCCTGTGCGCAAGATAGTGGTTTGGGCCGCCCTCAAATATCGAGGGACTCCGCTGGTTCCAGCGGGTGAAACTCCCCACCACCGGCCTTCGTGACGAGCTCGACCCGTCCATTTGCCATGTTCTTGCCGATCACTGAGAGGCTGGCCTCGTGCACGCCGAATGTGTGCCGGGGTTTGATCGCAGCCACATAGTCCATGACTTCGCCGATCTTGAGCCACGGTGCGCCGATCGGCACGG
>SCSV01000193.1 GCA_004297555.1 Salinibacterium sp. | reverse complement strand
GCTACGGTTGCACCCAGCGCGCGCGGGTGCACCCGTGAGACGCGGGGAGCATGGGCTGGAGCGGGTTCGGACCGGCTGATGGCCGGCAGAGCGTGATCGATGGCGTGTTCGGGTGAGCTACGAATGAGCGTCGGACACGACCGGCGCGGTGTGTACGCGATGCAGCGCGCCCGTCGGCCGGCTCGTCGGCCCTGGGCGCTGGCCCGCGCAGTCACAAGAACGTTGACGTCGACGTCGACGGGTACCCGGGAACCCGTTGGTTCCGCTCCTGATGCGGGCTTCTCTTGTCGGTCATCCCCGAATGGCCCGCTTCCTGTCCTGCGATGTCCTTCGCCATCCCGGCTCGGGTTCCTTCATCCTACGGGCGCGCTCGCCACATCCGGCGGGCCGTCAGGAGATCCAGCATGGTGGTCACGTCTCGGAGCGTCGGTGGCTGGCTCGATCGTGTCGAGCTCGAGGACCTCTCCGACGAGTCCTATTTCTTGCAGATGCGGGCGTGCGGCCTCCGGGTCCGCGAGTGGGACGACCGCTACATCGGGCTGCTTGCCGGTGCCGCACTGCGCCAGCTGCCCCAGCAGTGTGGCTTCCGCGACATCTTCCACATGGCGGGCGTGCAGGCCCGCATGTCGCGCAAGAAGGTCACCGAGGTGTTGCGGATCTCCCGTGCGATCCGGGGCTGCGCGAGGCTCTGGCGCCTGTTCACCCGGGCCGAGGTGGCCTGGACCAAGATCCGCGCCGTCGCCGTGCTGGCCCGTCCGGAACGCGACGAGGAGCTCTCGTGGCGCGTGAGCTCCCACACCCGGCGGTCCATCGAGCTCTGGGTCCGGCAGGTGACCCGCGAACAGAGTCCGGGGCGCGGGCCGCTGATCCCACGACCCTCCTGGCACGACACCCCGGACGCCGGGGAGCCGCGGACCTCGACTGGCTCGTCCCCGCAGGAGAGCGCCGAGCTGCCGGTCCGCCATTCGACGCAGCCGGACCCGGAGGCCACCCGCGGCGGAAGCGACGCGCCGCCCGCTGCGCCGTCCGATCCGGTAGAACCAGCGACTCCCTTCGCGTCTCCGGCCGCCGCGGTGTCGCCTACACGCGAAGTCGAGGCCAGGCACTCACCGATGTCCACGGACTGTGAATCCTCGCCGCCGTCAGGGGCCGGTGCCGGGGAGATCGGTTCGCCCGGCCCTGCCGGAGCGGGCGGAGAGCACCCGGCAACGTGGACGGCGCTCGATCCCGCCGGTCTCGCCGCGGACCTGGCGCACGGACGCGTGGCGACCACCGACAAAGTGATCTGGATGCTGGCGATGATGGGCGTGGACGCGTTGAGTATCGAGAAGTTACGCCGGGACCGCGAGGCGTTGCCCGCCAAGCACGGCGAGCGATCGCTGGTGTGGGTGCTCGAACAAGCGATCCGTGCCTACCGGCCGTCGGGCCGCAGCATCAAGCTGACCGGCCTCCTGGTGCACTCTCGCTGCCTGGACTGCGCGCACGGAGCCGTGGACAGCGCATCCGGGCCGCTGCCCGTGGACGACGCCGACGTCGACGTGATCCGGAGCTCGAGAGTCACGGTGGATCTCGAACGGGAACTCGCCGCGAGCGCGGCCCCGATCCCCCCGGGGTCGGTGCCGCGGAAGGGTTCCCCCTCGAGCTGTACACGTTCGCAGGGGGCGCCCTCGAGCGACGCACCGCCGGATGGTCTGCCCTCGCACGGCGCGGGAACGTCCGGGCCGATCACGAACACGCGGGCGGGACGAGCGCCCGCGCTATCCGGCCGCGACCGCCCGCCGGTGCCTGCCAGGTTCGTGCGGTTCCTGATGGCTCTACAGCAGGGGCGGTGTGTCGTGACCGGCTGCCGGAAGCCGGCAACCGAGCTGCACCATCGGGAGCCCTTCGACCCGGCACGCGGCCACGAGCTGGCGAAGATGCACCTGATCTGCCGGGACCATCATCACCTCGTGCATACGGACGGTTTCGAGAACCCGGAGGCTCCACCGTGGCAGTGGCGGGCCCGCTCTGCGAAACCATCCGTCACGGAAGGGCCGGACCGGCGGCGGGCGGTGGACCGCTCGTACCAGGAGCACCTGCACGCTCCGGTGCAGCGCGACGAGGCTCTCGCCCGGACCCTGGCGCCGGAGGCCCGCGGGCGCCTGCGGATCGAGTCGCGATGAGCCACGGGAGGGATGATGCGGACCGCCGGCGCCAGCGAACGGTCGCGTGGCCACCACGAGCTGCGGTTGCACTCCCGATCAGGGTCCCTGCAGGTCGCGCAGCCATCCGG
>SCSV01000192.1 GCA_004297555.1 Salinibacterium sp. | reverse complement strand
GTCCTCGTAATCCAGGACGTACGCGTTCCCGTCACGAAACTCGAACGTCACCCTCCAGTTGCCATCCACCGTGATCGACCAGCGGCCATCCATTCCGCCCTTCAGAGGGTGCAGTCGAAACACGGGAATCTTAATGTCGTCGATCGTTCGCGCCGAGTCGAGCACCGCGAACTGTATGCGCAACCGCTTCGCATGATTCGGCTGTACGCCCGCCGCGCTGCCCGTCTCGAACAGCAATCGCAAGCCCTTGTGTCGGAAGGACTTGATCACTTTCAGAGTGTAGCATGGTGCGCATCCCGCAACACAGCGGGTGAGTCCTAGACTCCCGGGTTTCGGGCTGCGCCCCACTTGGAGCCAGACATGACAGAAGTGGCCGCCCCGGCGATGCGGGACGGCCATTCTGTCAGTCGGGCTGACAAGATTTGAACTTGCGACCCCTTGACCCCCAGTCAAGTGCGCTACCAAGCTGCGCCACAGCCCGTGACAACTGGACTAGCTTATCGTGTTGGTTTGGGGCGGCGCGGCGAGAACGGTGTCGGGGGAATACTGGAAGATGCGCTTAGCGTTTTCTCTTGCGCGGCGCGGGCCGCGTCACCACCAGACGGGAGATCCATGACCGAAGCTATGCCGACGGAGTTGGCTGAGGCATCCGAAGCTACGGTGCCCGATAACAGCGCGCCCGATCACACCGAGCGCAACAAACTCGTCATCAACCTGCTGCTCATCTCGGCGTTCGTGGTGATTCTCAACGAGACGATCATGAACGTTGCGCTCAAGAGCATCATGGGAAGCCTCGCCATTGACAAGAGCACCGCTCAGTGGCTCAGCACCGGTTTCATGCTGACGATGGCTGTCGTCATCCCCACCACCGGTTTTCTGCTCAAGCGCTACAGCACGCGCACCGTGTTCATCGCAGCGATGGGACTGTTCAGCCTCGGCACCCTGACTGCGGCGATCGCACCCGGCTTTCTCGTGCTCCTCCTCGGCCGCATCATTCAGGCCAGCGGTACCGCGATCATGTTCCCCCTGCTCACGACCACCGTCATGAATCTTGTGCCGCCCGCTACTCGCGGCAAGACGATGGGCAACATCTCGACCGTCATCTCGGTTGCGCCGGCCATCGGGCCGCTGATCTCCGGGCTCATACTGAGCACGCTCGACTGGCGTTGGATCTTCATCCTCGTGCTGCCCATCGCGCTCGGCGCCCTCGGACTCGGCGTCGCCAAAGTCAAGAACGTCACCACCCCGGAGAAGGCTCGGATCGATTCACTCTCCGTCGTACTCTCCGCCTTCGCTTTCGGCGGGCTCGTTTTCGGCCTCTCCAGCGTCGCCCAATGGATAGCGGGCCACGCCCTCATGCAACCGTGGATTCCGCTCGTCGTCGGCAGCGTTGCCTTCGTGCTGTTCGTGCTGCGTCAACTGCACCTACAGCGCAGCAACGCAGCGCTGCTTGATCTGCGCACCTTTCGCTCGTTCGGGTTCACCATCTCGCTCTCGATGATGGCGCTCATGATGATGGCACTCTTCGGTGTGATCATCGTGCTACCCCTGTTCATGCAAAACGTGATGCACCTCAAACCCCTTGCCACTGGGGCGCTCATGCTCCCGGGTGGCCTCGTGATGGGACTGGCCGCGCCCACCGTCGGCCGGCTCTACGACAAGCACGGGCCTCGACCCCTGCTCATCCCCGGATCGATAATCGTGAGCCTCACGCTGTGGGGCATGACCCTCTTCGACTCGCACACCGCCTACGCCTGGGTGTTCGCCGCCTACACGGCGCTGTGCTTGGGGCTCGCGCTCGTCTTCACGCCGCTGTTCACATCGTCGCTCGGTTCGGTCAAACCCGAACTGTATTCGCACGGCAGCGCCCTCATCGGCACCGTGCAGCAGCTCGCCGCCGCGGCCGGCACAGCGGTATTCATTTTCTTGCTCACCGTGCAGTCCCTCGCTTTGAGAGCGGGAGGAGCGAATGCTGTGACGGCAGAAGCCGGGGGCGACCGGGCCGCATTCATCTGCGGCGCGATCATCTCACTGCTGGCCGTTGCCGCCTCACCGTTCGTGACGAAACCCGCGGTCAGTGAGTGGGGACACTGAGCCGGCGTTGAGCCGTTTGGGGAGCTAGGGCCTAGCGCTTGCGCTTCTCGCGCACCCGCATGTTCACGTTGATCGGGCTGCCCTCGAAACCGAAGATCTCGCGCAGACGACGGGTGATGAAGCGGCGGTACTGGGGGTCGAGGAACCCGGTCGTGAACAACACGAACGTGGGCGGGCGGGAGGCCGCTTGCGTGCCGAAGAGAATGCGCGGCTGCTTGCCGCCACGAACCGGGTGCGGATGCTCGGCCGTGAGTTCCGCGAGCAGCGCGTTGAACTTGCCCGTCGGAATACGGGTATCCCACGACTGCAGCGCGAGCTCGAGAGCGGGAACCAGCTTCTCCATGTGGCGCCCGGTCTTCGCCGAGATGTTCACGCGCGGCGCCCAAGAGACGTGCGAGAGATCCTGCTCGATCTCGCGCTCCAGGTAGACGCGGCGCTCATCATCGAGCAGGTCCCACTTGTTGAATGCGAGCACGAGCGCGCGACCCGACTCGAGCACGAGATCGACGATCTTCAGATCCTGCACGCTGATCGGCTCGCTCACGTCGATGAGCACGACAGCGACCTCAGCCTTCTCGAGCGCGGCCGAGGTGCGCAGGGTCGCGTAGAAATCGGCGCCCTTCGCCAGATTGACCCGGCGGCGGATGCCCGCAGTGTCGACGAACCTCCAGAACTTGCCGCCCAGCTCGATCTGCTCGTCCACCGGGTCGCGAGTGGTACCGGCCAACTCGTTGACGACGACGCGCTCCTCCCCCGCGGTCTTGTTGAGCAGACTCGACTTGCCGACGTTCGGGCGTCCGAGGATCGCCACGCGACGAGGGCCACCGACCTCCTCCTTGGCGACCGCGGAGACCTCGGGCAGAATCTCGAGCACTTTGTCGAGCAGGTCGGCCACACCCCTGCCGTGCACCGCCGAGACCGGCCAGGGCTCGCCCAGTCCGAGGGACCAGAGCGCGGCGGCATCCGGTTCCTGGCGCACATCGTCGACCTTGTTCGCGACGAGGATGACCGGCTTCTTGGTAGCGCGAAGCATCCGCACCACGTGCTCATCGGTCGAGGTCGCGCCAACGGTTGCGTCGACGACGAACAGCACCGCGTCAGCGAGGTCGATCGCAATCTCGGCCTGGGCCGCGACCGAGGCGTTGATGCCCTTCGCATCGGGCTCCCAACCACCGGTGTCGACGATCGTGAACTTGCGGTTGTTCCACTCGCCCTTGTAGTTGACGCGGTCGCGCGTGACCCCGGGGGTGTCCTCCACGACGGCCTCGCGGCGGCCGATGATGCGGTTGACCAGGGCCGACTTGCCAACGTTCGGGCGGCCGACAATGGCGAGTACCGGCAGCGCGGGCAGGTAGGTGATCGCGTCGACGTCTTCGGTAGCGGCATCCAGAATGCCGAGGTCTTCGTCGTCGAGCTCGTAATCGCTGAGGCCGGCGCGCAGAGCGCTCGTGCGCTGGGCGGCCTCGGTCTCGTCGATGGTGTTGATGCGGTCGGCGAGCGCGGCGTCGAACTCAGGAAAGTCGTCGGTCTCAGCCATGGGGTTGTCCTTAGTTTTGCGTGCCCGATCGCACGAGACTCACGACAGCCTGCACGGTCTGTTCGAAGTCGAGATCTGTGGAGTCGAGAGTGACCACACCCTCTGCGGCGTTCATGAAGTCGACCACTTGTGAATCTTGCGCATCCCGGGAAGTGAGCTCCCGCGCCGTGACCGAGGCCGAGACTCCTGCGAGTTCAGCCGAACGCCTGCCCATTCTAGCTTCCTCGCTTGCGGTGAGCAGAATCCGCACGGCAGCATCCGGGGCCACCACCGTGGTGATGTCGCGGCCCTCGATGATGATGCCGGGGCGGCTGGTCGACGCGATGAGCTCGCGGAAAAGAGCGACCATGAAAGAACGCACCTGCGGGATGCGCGCAATCGAGCTCACAATCACGCTCACGCGCGGCTCGCGGATGTCATCGGTCACGTCCTCGGAGCCGACCCGTACGAAGTAGCGGTCGGGGTCGGTACCGATGCTGAACTCGAAGCTCTCGAGCGACTCGATCACGTCGGTCGGACCGTAGGTGTCGATGCCCTCGTCGAGGCAGCGCCAAGCGAGAGCGCGATAAGCAGCGCCGGTGTCGAGGTAGGCGAAGCCGAGTTCTTTCGCGGCCGCGCGGGAGACACTCGACTTGCCGCTGCCGGCCGGGCCATCAATGGCGACGACAGTACTCATGCCAGGGCTCCTACGATCTTCCAGCCCCGGGCTTCAAGTTCCTCGGTCAGCCGGTGCTCCACCTCGGGCAGCACGGAAATCTCTGCGAGTCCCACTTGCGCTCCGGGCGAGTGCTCCAGCCGGAGGTCTTCCACGTTCACGTTCGCTTCCCCAATTTCGGTCAACAGTCGGGCGAGTTCGCCAGGGGTGTCGTCGACCATGACAACGAGCTGGCTGAAGGTGCGGGCCTGTCCGTGCTTGCCCGGGATGCGCGCGACTCCGGCATTGCCGCCAGCGAGCATCTCGGCGATCGCGCGCCTCGGCGCGGCAGCATCGGGCGAGGCGAGCGCGAAGAGCAGCACGTCGAGATCATCGCGGTAGGCCTCAAGAATCTCGATCACCGAGGAGGCGTTGGCACCGAGAATCTGCACCCAGAGTGCTGGGTCGCTCGAGGCGATTCGCGTGGTGTCGCGCAGGCCCTGGCCGGCGAGCGACAGTGCCTCCTCGGAGGCGGCGCTGAGCCGGCGGGCCAGAAGGGATGCCACGATCTGCGGCACGTGAGAGACGAGCGCGACGCTCTCGTCGTGCTCCTCGGCCGACATGCTCACCGGCACGGCGTGCAGCGCGCGAACCAGGCGCTCGACCGCGCGCTGGCGTTCCGGCTCGCCGCTGTCCGTGCAGATCGCCCAGGGCCGGCCGATGAAGAGGTCGGCGCGCGAGGAGATCGCTCCCCCGCGCTCGCGGCCAGCGAGCGGGTGCGAACCGACGTAGCGGTCGAGGTTCGCCCCGGCCGCTTTCAGGTCGTCGAGGATGGCGGACTTCACACTCGCGACATCCGTCACTGTCGCTTCGGGCCACGCGGCCAATTCGCTCGCGACCACCTCGGCGGTGAAGTCCGGCGGCACCGCCACGATCACCAGCTCGGGTGTGTCGCCCTCGGCCGCTGCCCGCCCGGCGCCGTAGTCGATCGCAAGGGTCAGGTTGGCGAGGGACACATCGGCGAGAATCACGTCGACACCCTGGGCGACGAGAGCGTGCCCGATGCTCGAACCGAGCAGGCCTGCGCCGACGATGCGCACCGGGCCGGTGATGCCACTCTCAGTCAAGGCTCGCCTCCCCGGTCGTGTCATCCTGTTCGGCCGCCGCGGGCGTCGCATCCGCGCCCGCGCTGCGCGCAATCGTCAGCAATTGGCCGAGTTCCACCTTAGTGAGGTCGCGGGTGCGTCCGACGGCAAGGCTGCCGAGGTTGAGCGGTCCGAATTGCCGGCGCACGAGATCGATGACGGGATGCCCGACCGCATCGAGCATCCGCCGCACAATGCGATTGCGGCCGGAGTGCAGGGTGATCTCGACCATCGTCGCGGGGCCGGATGACCCGGATGCCGCGCCGAGCGCTCGGGCCTTATCTGCCTGGATCGGGCCGTCATCGAGTTCGATGCCGCGCGTGAGTTTGCTGATCGTCTGGGCGCTCACGGTGCCCGCGACTTTCGCGATGTAGGTCTTCGTCACGCCGAACGAGGGGTGCGCGAGCACGTGCGCGAGTTCGCCGTCGTTGGTGAGCAGTAGCAGCCCCGAAGTGTTGGCGTCGAGGCGGCCAACGTTGAACAGCCGCTCCTCGTAGTCGCGCGTGAACTCGCGCAGGTCGGGTCGACCGCTTTCGTCGGCGAGCGAGCTGACCACGCCGACGGGCTTGTTGAGCATGACGTAGCGCTTGGTGATGTCGAGTTGGACCGCGACGTCGTCGACCTCGATGCGGTCGGTCAGCTGCACCCGGCGGCCCAGCTCGGTGACGATCTCGCCGTTCACGCTCACTCGGCCTTGTGCGATCAACGTCTCCGACACCCGCCGGGATGCGACGCCCGCGGCCGCCATCACCTTCTGCAGGCGCTCCCCCTCTGCACTAGCGCTGGTCATCGAACCCTTCTGATCCATCGGTGAGCAGCGGCGAGATGTGCGGCAGTTCTTCGATCGAGTTGATGCCGAGCTGCACGAGCAGCAGGTCGGTGGTCTCGTAGTGGATCGCGCCGGTCTCGCTGTCGGTGAACGCCTCGGTGATGAGGCCCCGGCCAAGCAGGGTGCGCACGACAGAGTCGACGTTCACGGCGCGAATCGAGGCGATCGCTCCGCGCGAGATGGGCTGCTTGTAGGCGATCACGGCGAGCGTCTCGAGCGCGGCCTGGCTCAGTCGGCTCGGGTTCTGGGTCATCACGAAGTCGCGCACCACCTCGTCGTGCTCGGGGCGCACGTAGATGCGCCAGCCGCCTCCGACCTCGCGCAGTTCAAAGCCACGGCGGATGCCCCCGCCCTCGCCATCGAAGTCGGCCACGAGCCTCTCGATCGACTGCCGCACTGCCGCCACAGGTGTACCGAGGGCTGTCGCTAATGACACCAGGCTCTGC
>SCSV01000191.1 GCA_004297555.1 Salinibacterium sp. | reverse complement strand
AACGACGGCATCGAGCAGACGTCGTTCGGCCAGGCTGAAGGGCCCTCAGCAGGGTTCACCTTGTCGGTCAGTGGCGAGCCTCCGCAGGGGGTGACCCTCACGCACAGGTCCGAGCATCCTCGCGCGGGCACGCCTGCGCACGGGGCTCCTGACCGGCGTCCTGAGACCGGGGGCGAGCATTTCGGCAGCCGGGGGTTGGGTCTGGACGTTACCCCGGCGTGCTTCGTGTGCTGCTTTCCCGAAGACCTGGTGAGGGACAACATCTCAGCGTTCGTCAGCTGCAAGGCGGCCGGTGAGCGTGTCGTGCAGATGTTTCGATGGGGGGCGCGGCTCGACTACCGCGAGCGCGAGCCGGACCGCGTGCAGGTGAAAGTTGGGGCGTGCAAGTTGCACGTGCCGAACCTCGAACAGCTGCACCGGCTCACGTACGAAGCGGTGGGCGTCATCACGAGCGATATGATCTCGCTGGCGCGAGGCTGATCTAAGTGGGCTTCATGTACGAGGGCAAGGAGCTGGTGTTCAACGGCGCGTGCCTCTTCACGTGCGTGCAGAACGAAACCAACCATCCCATCGACCGCTTCTGCGCCGGCTGTGGCGTCCAAATCCCCCAAGGCATCCGGATGTTCGCCTACGGCGTCTACTCAACCGTCTCGCTCTGCCTCACCTGCCATCGAAAGGCCACCCCGCTATGACCGACAAATCAGAGCCGTCGACGTTGCTCATCATCGACGAAAAGGGCGGCGCGACGGTGGGCCCGGCGCCGACGCCCCAAGAACTCGATCGCATGAGAGCGTTCATTGACCGGCCACGCTTCAACGACTTCCTTTTGCGGAGCATTCCCGGCGACTTCTACGAGGTCTCCAAGGAGGAAATCATGGGCAAGCACGGCACGGCCGTCTACATCCTGCGCCTCGGTGACGGCTGGATGGCTCCCAAGGGCTCGCAGCCGACGACCGAGCCGGCGATCGCATCATCGGACCCGAATCAGCCGACGTCGCCCTTCTGCACGACGCCCGGCTGTCCGCGGAGGTTCAACCACGCCGGCTCTTGCGATGACAAATGACCCGCGTGACGATGGTCTGCAAGACGTGCGGCCACACCGCGCGCCGGTCGCTGCTTCCGCTTGAAGCGGGCTGCCGGGGCGTGCACGAGACGGCGAGTGAGCCCGCGACCTGTCCCCAAGGGCACGGTCCGATGGTAAGAAGCAAAGCCGCGCCGAAAAACCCTTCCACTTCGAAACCCCGTCCCCAATTCAAGGAGCCAGCATGAGCGGCGGTCCCCGAGTCACCACAGGCACCGATTCAAAGCAGGACTACGCGACCCCCGATGAGCTGATTCGCCCGGTGAACGAGCGCTTCGGCCCGGTGGTCTTCGACTTGGCGGCTCACACGGGCAACAAGAAGGCGTCGAAATACTTCGCCCCCAGAGAAGTCACGTACACGCTCGAATCTTTCGACCAAGACGATCTGGATTTGGCGATTGCCAAGCTCGCCCGCATGGGAGCGTCCAAACAAGATGCTGACTCCGCGGTCGTCTCGGCATGGACCAGGTGGCGCGACTCTGGAAAGAAGGAAAAGAAGCTCATCGTCAACGCGAAGAACTCGGACCCGCTCGCGTTTGGCTACGATGCTCTCGATGAAATTTGGAACT
>SCSV01000190.1 GCA_004297555.1 Salinibacterium sp. | reverse complement strand
CTACGCGCCGCCCTCTCGGACTGTCTCAAGCGCGAGGAAGCTCCATTCGCGTCGCACGGCCTCTACGCCCAGGACGGCGTGCTCGACGACGACCTACCACACGAGCGCATGCTGGGCATCAACGCCGGGTTTGCCTGGCGCTCGGCGGCCGACGCGACGGTGGTCTATACCGATCGTGGGATTACCGCGGGCATGCAATACGGCATCGACCATGCGACCGCGCAGGGCCGGCCGATCGAATACCGTACGATCCCAGGATGGACCCAGCCATGACCACCCCTCTCTACTGCGACCGCTCCGGCCTCGTCGTCTGCTCCGACCACCGCAACCTGGTCGAGCTCACCGACCGCGAGCCGATGACCGACCAGCAGCTGCGGGATCGCGGCGCGGGACTGACCTGCATGATCTGCGACACAACGCCGAGCCCGGGCCGGGTCTGCGCGTCCGAGGAATGCGGCAAGCCGCTGCACCCGCAGTGGCCGGCGGTCTACTGCTCGGACCGCTGTGCGTGGAGGGATGCGCTGTGACGTGGATTCAGCTCTGGATCCACGACGACACGCCCGCGGTCGGCTATTCGACCCGCGGCGCCGTCCGACGTCGGCTCGGCAGGACTCGGCCCTTGCGCTGCGAGAAGTGCAACCGTTCGGTGGGCAATTCAACCGTCGTCCCCAAGAGGTGTCCGTTCTGCGGAGGCAAGCTGCGATGAAACAAAGCGACATCGACCATGCGGTCGCCGAGCTCCGCGAGATCCGCCTCGAACGCGAGATGGAGGCCCGTCGTCATGTGCGGTGCCCGTCCTGCATGGCCCAGCTCAAGATCGCCTCCCCGGCCCACTGCCCGACGACACCGAGCTGGAGTTCGTGGCGGTCGCCGATGACAGCCCCGATATCCACCAGCCCAAAGGATCCCGATGATTGCTCCCATCCCCAAAACCGAGACTGAACTCCAGGCCATTCTCGCATCCGAAATCGAGAAGATCCTCGGCAGCAACATCCACTCGGTGGTGTTCGATCGTCGCAACAGTAATCGACACGATGCCGCGTGCACCGTTCGCTACGCCGAGCTCGAGGCCAACATCCACCTCTGGGAGCGCCTCACCACGGCCGCCGACGCGCTTCGAGCGCTCAAGGGCTACAACGGGAAGCACCGCGGATTCGTCAAGGTGGACAATGGATCCTGATTCCAATCTCCGCGACCAACTCCGTCTGGCCAAACAACTCCTCGCCGAGGTCGACGAAGGATCTCAGCCCGACCAAGACGACATCGGCAGATTGGCCGAGCTGGTGATCGCGCTCGACAACTGGATCGCCGGCGGCGGGTTTCTGCCCAAGGCCTGGAACTATCATCCGATCCGCACCGATACGATCGCACGCATTGCGACGTGCTTGGCTGTTGCCGAAGACGGCTTAAGGACTGCCCCGGCTGGCAGCGACGAACGCGGGCGCATGGTGCACTTGCGCGCCCAGCTCAAAGATCTCCTGGAGGCCGCAAGATCATGAGCGATGACGACGTCAAGGCGCTCGAAGCGCTTCGTCTATACAAGGAGAACGAGGATCTCCGCAACCAACTCGCCGAGGCCAAGAACTACGGTCGGAGCCAAAGGAGCCAGGGCGACGACTACGCATCGCTCGTTCAAGCAACCATCCAGCAGCGCGACAACGTCATCTCGATCAGCGAGCAGCGCCAGGAAGAGATCGAAAAGCTCCGCAACCAACTCCTCGAGGCCCGCAAGCTCGAGCTGATGAACGCCGCGGCCCTCGACGTCGTCAACGAGGCCAACGCAGCGCTCCTGCAGGAGCGCGACGACCTCAAGGCG
>SCSV01000189.1 GCA_004297555.1 Salinibacterium sp. | reverse complement strand
AGCACGATCGCAGCGTGAGTGGGCGGATCATCCAAGCACTGATGATCAGCGTAATCCTCGACGCCATTTACCTGATTACTCTCGGGACGTGGCTCGCGTCCCGCTTTAATCTGGGTTCGAAATTAGTGCTGACGGATCCGGTGCTCGTCGGCATGCTCGCCTTAGGTCTGGCGGTGATCTTTCCCGCGATTTGTGCCTACGTGGCTTATGGCGAAACACGATGGACAAAGGCAACTTCGGCACGAGTTCGCCGTTTCGTTTCACCGCTAGTTAAGAATCTCCGGCCGAACACTCAATACAACGCAACGCCCACTGCATGGGATTGGATAGCAGGCCAACAAGGCGACAAGTGGGTCCGAGTGCTGAATGATCAGGGTCATTGGATCGGTGGTTGGTTCTCGGATCGCGCCTTCTTCAGCGTCTATCCCGAACCTCGCGATCTTTTCATCCCAATTCAATGGACAATGGAGGTAGACGGCTCTTTCGGAAAACCAGTACCAAATTCCGCGGGGGTCTGGGTGTCCCTAAGAAATGCGCAAGTTGTCGAGTGGATCGATTCACATCCGACCGACGGGAGTAAGGACCAATGAACGACAACAACAACGCTAGCTCTGCACGCTTGAGTGAAGGGCGGGGCGGCTCGCCCCTCACAAAGGGAGCCCAGCCCATGGCTCAAATGCCAACCGCCCCACCGCCAACGCCACCCGCGGGCCGGGCCGGGACTTCAGCGCCCCAGAGATAGCCACGGCGCGGTCGAAGCTGCACCCTGACTGTTGCCGACGTTTTCGGTGGACGGTTCGGCCCTGTGGAAACTAAGAGGGGCGCCTAACGCAGTGCGTCGAGCCAGGACTTGCGGGCTTCGAGCGCTTCGCGGGCATCCGCAATTCGCTTCTTGTCGCCGCCGCTCATCGCCTCGTCGAGTTCACTCTCGAGCTTGGCGATCGCGTCGTTGAGCTGGCCGAGGAACCCCTCGGAGCGCTCCTGGCGCTCGGGGTTGTTCTTCTCCCAGTGTTCTTCTTCGAGCTTGCGCACCGCGGTCTCGACCTTGCGCAGTCGGTCTTCGATGACCTTCACCTGATCACGCGGCACTTTGCCGATCTTGTCCCAGCGCTTCTGGATAGAGAGCAGGGCCTCTTTGGCCTTCGCTCGGTCGGTCTCGCCCAGCAGCGGCTCGGCTTCGGTGAGCAATTCGAGCTTGAGCTTGAGGTTCGCGCCGAACTCGACGCTGTCTTTCGCATCGATTTCCGACTTGGCCGCGTAAAGGGCGTCGCCGGCCTCCTTGAACTTGGCCCAGAGGGCGTCGTCGAACTTCTTGCCGGCGCGGCCGGCGGCCTTCCATTCGTCGAGCAGAGCGCGGTATCCCGGGATGCCGTCCGGCCCCTTCGCGATGAGCGCTTCCGCCTTCTCGACGAGGGCTTGTTTCGCGGCTCGGGCGTCTTTGTGAACGCTGTCCAACTCCGCGAAGAAGGCTTTGCGCTGCGAATCGATGGTGGCGCGGGCTGCCCGGAATCGCTTCCAGAGCTCATTCGCCTCGGCCTTCGGAAGTCGCGGGCCGTCGGCCTGGTGCTTCTGCCAGCGGGTGAAGATCTCGTCGAGAGTGGCGGTGACTTGCTTCCACTGCGCTTTGGCCGGGTCGTGCGCGGCGAGCGCCTCGGCTTCCTCGACCAGGGCGGTGCGCTCGGCGAGTGCCGCTTCGACAGCGGCCTTGGTTTCTTCGGTCTGCTTCTCGGCGAGTTCGCTCACCGTGCCGCCGAGCGCCTCGATGCGGGCGGCTAGTGCGGCGAGATCGCCGACCGCGTTGGCGGTGGGGATGCTCGAGGCGAGCGTCTTGATCGTCTTGGCGACGTCAGCTGCGGAAGCGCCGCTCTTGATGCGCTGCTCGAGCAGAGTGACTTGACCAGCAAGTTCCGCATACTTGCGCTCGAAGTAGGCGAGTGCCTCGTCGGCGGTGCCATCCGGGTACTGACCGACGGCGCGCTCACCGGAGGCTTCGCGCACGTAGACGGTTCCCGTCTCGTCCACGCGGCCCCATGCCTGATCGTCTGTCACCTGGTTCACCTTGCTGCTTGTGCGGGCGCTTCTCGCTGGGCGGTCCCAGTTTATGGCAACCGGGCGGGGCCTCCCGACGGTTTAGTCGATCGTGAGTTTTGTGATTCTCGTGGGCACCTTAGGTGCAACGCCATCGGCGCCGATGCCCTTGCTGGTGATTTGCGCCTCGAGTTGGTCGAGCCCGGATGTCACGTGGCCAATGATCGTGTAGCCGCCTGCCGAGTCGTTCGGCAGGGTCGATTCCGCGAACACGATGAAGAACTGCTTGCCATTGCCGTAAGCGTTGTCCGCCGGCCGGGCCATCGCGATGGTTCCAACGGGGTAGATGCCACCCGCTCCCGGATTCTCGATCGGGCCGAAACTGTAGTTCGGGTCGGAGCCGCCTACTCCGTCGATGGAACCGCATTGGATAAGCCCGGCGGTCGCGCCGATCAGCATGCGGTGGCAGGTCTTGGACTGGTAATAGCCTTCGCGTGCCGAGGCCAAGAACGAGGAGACCGCCTGGGGCGCCGCGGCGCCATCCAGCGAGATGTGCAGCGCGGCATTGTTGAGTTTGAGTACGCCCGTCCACGTCTTGCCACCCGCGAGCGAGGGATCGGGCACGTTGCCGACGTTGTGCCCGGCTGCTGCCGTGGGCGCTGAGGTCGGAGTAGGAGCGCCGAGGCCGCCGGAGAAGAAGGAGATCTGAGCCATCGTTGCGAGAGTCGCGACCACGGCCACCGAGATCACCGCGACCATGTTGTCGCGCTTGCGGCGCCGTTTCTGCTCGGCATTCACCTGCTGGCGCGCGGTGTAGCGGCGCAGTCGATCACGTGCTTCGCGCGCTTCGCGCTCGGTGGTCTTGCGGGTTGCCACGGCTCGCTCCTTGGGTCGCTCGAAATCATATCCGCCGCCGCGAAGTTAGCATTGCGACTATGGACGGCCAGCAGGGATTGCGCTCGGGAGCAGTGCCTCTGGCCGTGCGCATGCGCCCCCGCGCCCTCGACGAGATCACCGGCCAGCGTCATCTGCTCGCACCGGGTTCGCCGCTCGTCAGCCTCGCGACCGACACGTCGGGCGAGCAGGGCGGGGCATCCATCATCCTCTGGGGCCCGCCCGGCACGGGCAAGACGACGCTCGCCAAGGTCATCGCGCAAACCTCCGGTCGCAAGTTCGTGGAACTCTCTGCCGTGACCGCGGGAGTGAAAGATGTGCGGCAAGTGATGGAGGAGGCGCTCGCCAACCGTGACCTCTACGGGCTCACGACGGTGCTCTTCCTCGACGAGATCCACCGGTTCTCCAAGGCGCAGCAAGATGCCCTGCTTCCCGGGGTCGAGAACGGCTGGGTCATCCTGATCGCGGCGACGACCGAGAACCCGTCCTTCTCGGTGATCAGCCCGCTGCTCTCGCGCTCCCTGCTGCTCACCCTGCACCCGCTCAATGACGAGGACCTCGGCGAGCTCGTGGATCGTGCGGTGGCGGATGCCCGGGGCCTGGCCGACTCCATCGAACTCGACCCCGAGGCGCGCGCCGCGATCATCCGGCTCTCCTCGGGCGATGCGCGCCGGGCCCTGACGGCACTCGAGGCGGCGGCCCTCGCGGCTACGGCAGGGCAGGCGGACGAGGGCACGCCCGTGGTCACCGCCGACCTGGTCGCGATGGCGGTCGACCGCGCGCTGTTGCGTTACGACCGGCAGGGCGACGAGCACTACGACGTGATCAGCGCGTTCATCAAGTCGCTGCGCGGTTCCGATGCCGACGCGGCGCTGCACTACCTCGCGCGCATGATCGAGGCGGGTGAGGACCCGCGCTTCATCGCCCGGCGCATCGTAATCAG
>SCSV01000005.1 GCA_004297555.1 Salinibacterium sp. | reverse complement strand
AAACCCGACCGGCGAAATCCACGGCTGGAAAGCTATCCTGAACACACTCGCAATAACCTACGGCGACCGCCTAGGACTGAACTAGCCAAAGCCACTTACACAAAGAAACAGACAGACCCCGTCGCGGCACACGACCGGCGCGGAAGCGTCAGGCGGGGGCCGCGTCGAACCAGGTGCCGAGGTTGGCGCCGGCGAGGGCATCCGCGACACTGCTCGTGGCGGCGAGGAGCACCGGGATTCCCACGGCGGCGGCGAGCTTGGCAGCCGCGACCTTGGTGCCCGCTCCCCCAGTGCCGACGCCGGCGTGGCCGATGTCGCCGAACTCGATTCCGCTGAGGTCGTCGTCGAAGGGCACGTTCTCGATCTTGCGCGCGCCGGGCTCGGCGGGCGGGCGCGAGTAGAGCGCGTCAACGTCGGAAAGCAGCACGAGCACGTCGGCACGCACAAGCTCCGAGACGAGCGCCGCGAGATGGTCGTTGTCGCCGAAGCGGATCTCGTGCGTCGCCACCGTGTCGTTCTCGTTGACGATCGGCAGCATGCGCAGACCCAGCAGTCGCTCCATCGCGCGCTGCGCGTTGCTGTGGTGCGTGGGGTTCTGCATGTCGCCCGCGGTCAGCAGAATCTGCGCAGCAACGATGCCGTAGCGGTCGAGGCTCTCCTGGTAGCGGAAGATCAGCACGTTCTGCCCGACCGCCGCCGCCGCCTGCTGAGTCGCGAGATCAGTCGGCCGACCGTCCAGCTTCAGGAACGGGATGCCCGTAGCAATCGCCCCCGACGAGACCAGCACCACCTCCGACCCGCGCCCGTGCGCTGCAGCGAGGGCATCCACCAGGGCGCTGATCTGCCCGACGTTCTCGCCACTCACCGAGGACGAGCCGACCTTCACCACAATGCGACGAGCGTTCGGGATGCCCGAGCGCGAAGTCACCTGGCTAGTCATCGTCCTCAATCTCCCGCTTCTCGGTCTTGTCTCTGTCGATCGCGAAACCTTCGTCGTCGCGCCACATGCCGGCGGCGCGCTCCGCTTCGAGCTCAGCCCGGGCCTCGGCCTTGGCATCCATTCGCTCCAGATAAGTCTGGCGGCGCTTGCGGTTGGTATCGCGACGATTATCGTCGAGTCGGGCATCCGTTCCGCGCGGACTCGTGATGAGTTCGGCGGTGGAGGAGAGCGTCGGTTCCCAATCGAAGACCACGCCGCCGCCCGCACCGATCATCACGGTCGAGCCGGGCACAGCGCCGGCCTTGAAGAGTTCGTCTTCGACGCCGAGCTTGGCGAGCCGGTCGGCGAGGAAGCCCACCGCCTCCTCGTTCGTGAAATCGGTTTGGGCGACCCAGCGCTCGGGCTTAGCTCCGATGATGCGGTAGACGTTGCCGAAGCTGCCGCCCTCGACCTTGACGGTGAACTCCTGCTCGTTGACAGCCTTGGGGCGGATGACGATGCGCTGCTTCACCGGTTCGAGAGACTTCTCAGCGCGGTCGGCTTCGACCAACTCGGCGAGTGCGAACGACAGCTCGCGCAAGCCCTGGTGCGACACGGCCGACACCTCGAACACGCGATAGCCGCGCTCCTTGAGCTCGGGGGTGACGAAGTCGGCGAGCTCGCGGCCCTCCGGCACATCGACCTTGTTGAGCGCAATGAGCTGCTGGCGCTCGAGCAGCGGCAGCTGGCCCTCGGGAACCGGGTAGGCGGCAAGCTCGTTCAGGATGACATCGAGGTCGCTGATCGGGTCGCGACCGGGTTCGAGCGTTGCGCAGTCGAGAACGTGCAAGAGGGCGGTGCAGCGCTCGACGTGGCGGAGAAACTCCAGGCCGAGGCCCTTGCCCTCGCTCGCGCCCTCGATGAGGCCCGGCACGTCGGCAATCGTGTAGCGGGTCTCGCCGGATTCGACCACGCCGAGATTCGGATGCAACGTGGTGAACGGGTAGTCCGCGATCTTCGGCTTCGCGGCGCTCATCGCGGCAACGAGGCTCGACTTGCCGGCGGAAGGGAAGCCGACGAGCGCGACATCCGCGACCGTCTTCAGTTCGAGGAGGATGTCGCCCTCGAAGCCCGGCGTGCCGAGCAGGGCGAAGCCGGGGGCTTTGCGTTTCGCGGTGGCGAGCGCGGCATTGCCGAGGCCGCCCTGGCCACCGGGGCCGACGACGAGGCGGAGGCCCGGGGCATCCATGTCCATCAGTTCAGTGCCGTCGGCGCTCTTGACGACCGTGCCGACGGGGACCGCGAGGGTGAGTTCGGCCCCCGAGGTGCCGCTCTTGTGGTCGCCCTGCCCGGGCTGGCCGTGCTCGCTCTTGCGGTGCGGAGCGCGGTGGTAGCCGAGGAGGGTCGTGACCTGCGGGTCGCTGACGAGCACGATGTCGCCGCCGTTGCCGCCGTTGCCGCCGTCAGGTCCGGCGAGCGGCTTGAACTTCTCGCGCTTGACCGAGACGCAGCCGTTGCCGCCGTGGCCGGCGATGAGGTGGAGGGTGACCTGGTCGACGAACGATGCCATGGCGAACCTCCTTACCTCTTAAATAGCTAAGGCGAGCTAAGACGCCCTACTGGCCGGCCGGATTCCCAACCGCTCAGCGGGGGCCCACGCCCGCCCTGCTGTACCTACGAAAAACTAGTCGGTGACGATGTTGATGACCTTGCGGCCACCCTTGGCGCCGAACTCGACCGAACCGGCCGCGAGAGCGAACAGCGTGTCATCCCCACCACGGCCGACGTTGGCGCCTGGGTGGAAGTGAGTGCCGCGCTGGCGGACGAGGATCTCGCCTGCGCCGACGACCTGGCCGCCGAAACGCTTCACGCCGAGGCGCTGTGCGTTCGAGTCACGACCGTTGCGAGTGGACGATGCGCCCTTTTTGTGTGCCATTTGTGACTCCTACGCGATGCTGGTGATCTTGATGCGGGTCTGCTCCTGGCGGTGGCCCTGGCGCTTCTTGTACCCGGTCTTGTTCTTGAACTTCTGGATGACGATCTTCGGACCGCGGAGGTCGTTCAGAACCTCGGCGACAACCTTGACCTTCGCGAGCTCCTTCGAGCCGTGCGTGATCTTGTCACCATCGACGAGGAGCACGGGAACGAGCTCGACATTGCCGTCTTTGTCGGCCTTGATGCGGTCGAGAACAACGATCGAGCCGACCTCGACCTTCTCCTGCCGACCACCGGCGCGCACAACTGCGTAGACCACTTTGTTGCCCTTACTTAGAAATTGTTAGCTAGCACTGCGGAAGCTTCTGGCGTTCGATTGCGGGCTTGGCCCAGCAGACACCAAGGGTCAACAATACTCGACTTTCAAGGTGCCAGCAAACACTCGCGCCGGGCTAGACCATGCAGTCGGCCCAGCGCACGTCACCGTGGGCGAAGACCAACGAACGCAGAGTCGACGCCGTGCCTACAATCAGCGCATGACCGTGTTGATCGATGCGCCGATCTGGCCTGCACACGACACTCTATGGGCGCACATCGTCAGTGACACGTCATTGGATGAGCTGCACGCCTTTGCGAAGGCGGCGGGCATCCCAAGTCGGGGCTTCGATCGGGACCACTACGACGTTCCCGCAGCTCGATGGGACGAGCTCGTCGCGCTCGGCGCCGAGCCGGTCGGTTTGCGCGAGTTCGTCAAAAGGCTCGAGGCGAGCGGGCTGCGCGTGCCGCAGCGCGACCGCTAGTTACCAGGAGAGGTCGAAGCCTTCGACACTCTTGACCACATTGCCCGAGTCAATGTCGACGAAAACCGTGGTCGTCGAGGTGGAGTGCGAGTCGTAGTAGTAGCCATCCGACATGCTGGTCGTGACATTGGGAATTACCTCAACGGCGACGTACTGGCCATTTGGCGAGACAGAAAAGTTCTGGATGCTTCCGTCGTCATTGGGTGTGCGGTAGAGCACCTGGGATTTCTTGCCATTGTCGAGGGCGACGGTGCTCGCGAAGCGGATGCCGTCTGGCTCGATCGACAACAGCTTCTCGACGCGTTCGCCGCCTGGTAGGTACTCGGTCAATCCGAGATAGGGCTCGCCCTCGTCGAATGGCGAAGGGACCAGCCGCTCTTGACGGAGGTTGTCGAGCTTCAGCGATATCAGGCCGAACGCGTCACTGACGGTTGCGATCTTGCCGTCCCGCGAGATCGAGCCTAGCTCGTTGAACTGCCCGAGCGGCAGAACCGAGCCGGGCGTTTTCGGGTCGACCATGAAGAGGGAACGGTCGTGGGTGAGCGCCAGAAGGCTCGATCCGTCGGGCATGTATTCCCAGTCGAGAACGAGCAGAGGTTTGCCGTTGAGTCCAACTACCGGCTTGATCGTGTGCGAGCCGCTCAAGTCGAGGGTGAACAGAGTCGAGGAATAAGGGGGACGGATGCTGTCGCCGGTGCTCGTGAGGGTGAAGCCGAACGTAGAACTACCGGCTGCGGCATCCACTTTCTGGATCACGACGTGATTCGGCAACGCGACGTGCTCGACCGCTCCGTCTGAGAGACTCACGAGGTCGAGTGAGCTCTCATTGTGTTCTGACAGCGTGACAACGGCCAATGCGCCTTCGAGCAAGGCGAAATCTTGGATGCGCCGGGTCGAATATACGACGGTCGGCGGGGATGCATCGAGCCTCGCCCGCATGATGCGATCGTTAGGCGATCCCCGGTCGAGATAGTAGATATTGGGTGAGCCGGTCGTGAAGCTGTACTCGAGCGTCGAGGGCGTGCCTCGATCGACACTGGTAACGCCAGAGACCCGCACGTGGTAATCCGTTCGATACTTGAGGCGCGCATCGAACTGAACTGCGATCAACCCACCCTGACTCGTGACCTTGTGCGCAACGTTCGGCGTGATCGTGACCTGCTTCGCGTTCACGGGCGCAACGACCTGGTTCACGAACAGCCTGAGTTGTTGGCCGGACTGCCCGACCACGGCGTCCGTGTCGACCGTGCCCTTGGACAACTTCGGTCCTTGCAGGTAACCCAGTCCGACGAAGAGGCCACAAAGCACCGCGAGCACAACAATGAGCGCGGTGAGGGTGCGTGTGAAGCGGGCGGCGGATCGCGGCCGCGCGTCCTCAGTAAAGATAGGGCGCACTCGGCCGCTCAACCGGTTTGATGGTGCTGACATGGAGGGCGATCGGACGTTTGCTCGACTCACTTGGGTTGGCGGCGAATCCGCCGGTGACGCGTACCCACTGGTCCGCCTTCAGGCTGCTCCCCCAATTCTCAAGGTAAACCGGAACTCCAGCGGGCTGGGCATCCACTGCACAGCAGGTGATCACGAATCGGGAAACGTAGAACACGTTCTCGGGATCGTCTGGGTCGGCGGTGATAAAGCCCGTCACGTCCACGGGCTTTGAGTCGTAGAACGAGAGGTCACTTGTCTGACGCAGCAGAGATGCCCAGTCGACAACGGTGAACTTCTTGAATACCGCCGATCGAGCGGATGATACCGAGTCGACATTCTGCGCCTCCTTGCCTATGGAGAGGCCGCTCGGGTCGCGCTGCACCGCGGTCGCGCTAGTGAGGGTCGCCGCCGGCAAGCCAACCATCGCGATCGCAATCACGCCCGCCGCGACGATGGCGAATACCGAGAGCAGTCGCGGCAGTCCGCGCGCAGGCTCTGGGTCGTGATCATGCGATGGTCGTGCGAACAGGCTTGCCGCGACGAGTGCGAGAGCGATCAGGGTCATCACGACGGTGAACACGATGTACCGCGGGTGAATGTACAGCACGAGGCCGCCGTTCATCGCGAGCACGAGCGTGGCGACCAGTCCCGCAACAACGAGGGCCACGCCCCGCCAGTGCATCACATTACGCCACATAGTTCACCACCAGACCGACGAGAGCACTCAGCAGCGCGACAACCACGGTCATCTGCACGAGAACCTTCGTGGTGAAGGTCGTGCGCAGCATCGCGAGCATCTTGACATCGATGATCGGCCCGAAGACCAGGAACGTCGCGATCGAGCCGGGCATGAAGGTGTTGGCGAAAGGGAGTATGAAGAACGCGTCGACGTTGGAGCACACCGCGATCACGAACGCGAGCAACATCATCGCGAGAATCGAGAAGAGTGGATCGCTGCCAAGGGTGATGAGCACTGAGCGGGGCACCGCGACTTGGATCGCTCCGGCCACGAGAGCCCCGATGAACAGCGCAGGCATGATCGCGCTCGACTCGCGAACAAAGAGATCGACGCTCTTGTGGCGCTTGGTGTCCGGGTGCTCGGGTCGCCGGCATTCCGCGATGAAGCTCGGGGTGAGAAGACTCGACTGCGAGGGGTGCAGGCTGAAAACCCAGCCGACGATATTGGCGATGGCGAGGCCGCCCACGATTCGGGCGATGAGGATGCCATTGTCGAAGCCGAATGCCTGGTGGGTCGTGATGATCGTGATCGGGTTGATGATCGGAGCGGCTAGCAGGAACGTGATCGACTCAGCGACCGTGAAGCCCTTGACCATGAGACCTCGGGTGAGCGGCACGTTTCCGCACTCGCATACCGGGAGAAAGATGCCGAACAGCGAGATGCCCGCGCGGCGCAATACGCCATTGTGTGGCAGAAAGCGCATGAGGAAGCCCTCGGGCAGCCAGACCTGCACGACGATGGAGAGCAGGATGCCGAGAATCACGAATGGCAATGATTCGATGATCACGCTGATGCTGAGCGTCAGCAGGTCTTGCACCTGGTTCGGCAGGGAGAATCCACTGCCCTCGACAATCGCCCGCATTGCGAGGAGGGCCAGACATAGCGCGACCGGGGGATTCGTGCGAGCTCATGCTCGTGATGCGGGTCTCCGACTGAGGCGATGGTCGGTACCGGGGTGGTCACGCCCAAATCCTAGGCGAGACTTCCTGAACCAACCGTGCCAATGGCTACTCCTCCGGCGGTGCGCTGACGACCTGGCCGGCGCTGCCCGCGCGGCGGGAGACGCGCGAGCGTCCCTGCCCGGGCTGCTTTGGCTCCGGAAGCGATTCGAGTACGGAGTCCAGGATCTGCTCGGCGTCGTGGGTGCTGACCCGGCGACCCCGGCGTGCCTTCGCTGCGGGGATCTCGATGATCGGCACGGCGGGCTCGGTTGACTCCGCGGGTGCTTCGGCGGGGGCATCCGTGGGCTCGTTCGTGTGCACTGTGCTCGCGGCAACTCTCGCGAGAGCGTTGCGCACGTCCTCGGTGATCGCGTGCGTGCCGGCGCTGCCGACGCCATTCTTGACTGCACCGGATGTCCCGGCCGACGCACCACCGCGGTTGCGGCCACGACGGCCAGTGCTCGGGGTTTCCGGCTGAGCGCTCTGCACCTGCTGGCGGTGCTTCGTGACCGGGTCGTGGTGCACGATGATTCCGCGGCCGGCGCAGACCTCGCAGGTTTCGCTGAAGGTTTCGAGCAGTCCGAGGCCGAGCTTCTTGCGCGTCATCTGCACGAGACCGAGCGAGGTGACTTCGGCGACCTGGTGCTTGGTGCGGTCGCGGCTCAAGCACTCGACAAGCCGGCGCAGCACGAGGTCGCGGTTTGACTCGAGCACCATGTCGATGAAGTCGACGACGATGATGCCGCCGATGTCGCGCAGTCGCAGCTGGCGCACGATCTCTTCGGCCGCCTCGATGTTGTTCTTGGTGACGGTCTCCTCGAGGTTGCCGCCAGAGCCGACGAATTTGCCGGTGTTGACGTCGACCACGGTCATGGCCTCGGTGCGGTCGATCACGAGCGAACCGCCGGAGGGCAGCCAGACCTTGCGGTCGAGCGCCTTCTCGATCTGCTCAGAGACCCGGAACTCGTCGAAGGAGTCGTCCGTGCCCTCATAGCTCTGCAGGCGGTCGAGCAGGTCGGGAGCAACGGCGCGCAGGTAGGACTCGATGGTCTCCCGGGCGTCGTCACCTTCGATGACGAGCTTGTGGAAGTCCTCGTTGAAGACATCGCGCACGATCTTGATCAGCAGGTCGGGCTCGCTGTGCAGCAGCGCGGGTGCCTGAACCGTCTCGACCTGGTGGCTGATCTCGGTCCACTGCATCGTGAGGCGGTTGACGTCGAGGCCCAACTGCTCCTCGGTCGCGCCCTCGGCTGCGGTGCGCACGATCACGCCGACGTTCTCGGGCAGCACCTCTTTGAGAATCTTCTTGAGTCGCGCGCGCTCGGTATCGGGCAGCTTGCGACTGATGCCGCTCATCGATCCGTTCGGCACGTAGACGAGGTAGCGGCCGGGCAGGCTCACCTGTGAGGTGAGGCGCGCACCCTTGTGGCCGACCGGGTCTTTCGTGACCTGCACGAGTACGCGGTCGCCGGGTTTGAGCGCAAGCTCGATACGCCGGGCTTGGCTCTTGCCCTCGCTCGAGTTCTCGGCGGCAGCCTCCCAGTCGACCTCACCGGAGTAGAGCACCGCGTTGCGGCCGCGCCCGATGTCGACGAAGGCGGCCTCCATGCTCGGCAGCACGTTCTGCACGCGACCGAGGTAGACGTTGCCGATCAGGCTCGCGTCTTGCGCCTTCGCCACGTAGTGCTCGACGAGCACGCCATCCTCGAGCACCGCGATCTGGATGCGGTCGAACTTCGAGCGCACCACCATGACGCGCTCGACGCTTTCGCGGCGTGCCAGAAACTCGCTCTCGGTGACAACGGGGCGCCGGCGGCCGGCATCCCGACCATCGCGGCGACGCTGCTTCTTGGCCTCGAGCCGGGTGGAACCCTTGACGCGAGTGGGCTCGTTGCTCGGCTCAGGCTGCGGACGCGGCTGGCGCACGCGCACGATCGTGTTGGGGGCCTCGTCTCCAGGCCGGGGCTCCTCGCCCGGGCGGCGGCGCGAGCGACGGCGGACGGTGCCGGTGGGCTCGTCGCTGTCGCCACGGCTTTCGGGGCGCTGCAATTGGGGCGGAAGGTCCGGTGCCTGGAAGAGTAGGGAGGTCGTCGGCCTGGCCGGCTCGGTCACGCTCTCGTCGGCGGCCTTCTTTGTGCGGCCGCGGGATGCCTTCGGTGCCTCGGCGTCGGAGCCCGCCTTCTTGGCGCGGCTCGGCTTGTCTACCGTCTCTGTGCCCTCGGCGTCGGTCTCGACGGTCTTCTTCGCGCGAGAACGCTTGCGCGGCGCAGCCGGGGCATCCGCTGTCTCGATGGCCTCGCCGTCGGTACTCAGGTTCTCGTCGTGTTCGGTTTGATTCACCATTTCTGGTGTACTCCTACCCCGGCTGGGCAGCCGCGCCGCCTACCGGGTACTCTCTCGTGCGCTATTCCGCTGTGCTTCTCTTCACTGTGGAACCGCTACTAATCCTTCAGGTCCTGCACCGGGCTCAGGGCTCGCGGTGCAGTTGTGTTCTGTCACAACACTCGGAACTGGCTATCCGTCTTGTGCAGCTGGTGCATTAACAAGCACAGTTGCATTCTTGGTCCGGTTTCGTTGCCCGGAAAGCTGTCTTTGGCGTCAAATCGAGCGCGGCTCGGATGACTACCCAAAATTATCGCATGCAATCGCGGTAGCCCGTTATTTGTGGCGTGCAATAATCCGAGCATGTCTGACGTTGTCGCCGCCCGCCGCCCGCTCGTTCCCGCCGTCGTTTTCATCATCACGGGCGCTATCGGTTGGTATGCCGCATTCAGCCTGATGATCGACAAGATCAAGATTCTGCAAAACCCGGATGCTGTGCTGGACTGCAATTTCGGCGTTCTGGTGCAATGCGGCGTGAACCTCAAGTCAGCACAAGGTGCCGTGCTTGGGTTCCCCAACCCGATCCTCGGGCTCGGTGGCTTCGTCGCCCCGATCGCCGTCGGCGTGGCCCTTCTCGCCGGCGCCGCATTCGCGCGCTGGTTCTGGATCACGTTCAACGTCGGGGTCGCCGGTGCCTTCGCATTTTGCCTCTGGCTCGCGTACCAGAGCATCTACCACCTCGGCACGCTCTGCCCTTGGTGCATGCTCACCTGGTCGGTGACGATCCCGCTGTTCTTGCTGCTCACGCTCTACAACGCTCGCGAAGGGCGATTCGGCACTCGCCTCAGTCGCGTCGGTTCAATGCTCTACGGTTGGGTGCCGGCGCTCACGCTCGGCGTCTACCTCGTGATCGCGGTTGCGGCGCAGCTGCAGCTCGACGTGCTGAACAACATCTAGTCGAACCAGAGCGCGAGCTCGCGGGCGGCGCTCTCGGGCGAGTCGCTGCCGTGCACGAGGTTCTGCTGCACGCTCAGGCCCCAGTCGCGGCCGAGGTCACCGCGGATCGTTCCGGGCGCGGCAGTGGTGGGGTCGGTCGTGCCGGCGAGCGAGCGGAAGCCCTCGATCACACGGTGACCGGCAATGCGCAGCGCGACGATCGGGCCGCTCTGCATGAACTCGACGAGCGGCTCGTAGAACGGCTTGCCCTTGTGCTCGGCGTAGTGTGCGGAGAGCAACTCGAGATCGGCCTCGACGAGCTTTACGTCGACAAGCTGGTAGCCCTTCGCCTCAATGCGGCGCAGAATCTCGCCGGTCAGATTGCGGGCGACGCCATCCGGCTTGACCAGTACCAGGGTTTCTTCCACGCTCACGGCGCCTCCTTTGTGTGCTGTGCCAGGGCTCGGGCCCTGGCTCTGTCGATCTGCCGCCCTTTGACGAAACAGTAGACCCAGATCGCGACGAAAGCCGGCGCGACGAAATACATGACCGGCAGCAGGATGCCCGTGGCGACGAGCACCGCTTGCAGCAACCATCCCAGCCAGGTGCCCCAGGGGTACCGCAGTAGTCCGCCGGTCACGAGGAGCAGCACGATTAGCGCACCACCCCCACCGAAAGCCACCGCCGGTTGCACCGCGTGGATGCCGAATGCGGTGAGCATCACGAAGAAGACCAGGAACGCTTCCAGCCCCAGCACGATGCTGAGCAGGGATTCGGTGACGGAGCGACGTCGGCGCTCTCGAGCTACTACCTCGGTCACGCCCAGCCCTCGGTATCCGCGAGTTCGAGAGCCTCGCCAACGAGGGTGATCGACCCAGTGACGACGACCGCGCGGCGTGAGGACTGCGCGGCCCAGCTGCGGGCATCCTCGATCGCCTCTTGCACGCTGTCGAACTCAAACGATTCGTCCGTGACTTCGCGCACGAGCTCGACCAGGTTCTCGTGCGGCACCGCGCGCTCGGACTGCGACTGGGTCACGTGAAAGCGCGTGGCCACC
>SCSV01000188.1 GCA_004297555.1 Salinibacterium sp. | reverse complement strand
GCCGACGCCGCCACCACCGCCTACGCCTACGCCGCCGACGCCGCCCGCAAAGCCGAACGCGAACACCAGCGCGCGGACATCATCGCGGCTTTCCCGCCCGTGGCTCTGACTGCGGAGGTCGCGGCATGACCTCTCTCCTCGACCAGCAGCTCGCCGCGGTCAGCCGCGAGTTCGCCAAGCCCTCGATCTCCGAATTCCTCACCCGCGAGCTCGACCGCAAGGTCAACGCGATGTCGAGCCACGCGGCGCGGCTGACGTTCCTGGCGCTCCAGGGCGGCAGCTGGGCTGAGCGCTACCGCACCTTCTGCCGCACCGGCGCCCAGCCCTTCGGGGGCCCGCATCCCGAGTACGGCGAGATGGCCGCGGCCGACTTCGTGATCCTCATCAGCCACATCAGCGCGCTGCAGGGGCAGGTCAAGGCTCGCATGAAGGAGGCGGTGTGATGAGCGATAGCTACCAAGCAATATACGATGCAGTTCGCAGCCGTATTTCCGGTGGGAATGTTGGCGAGATCGTCGCCGATGCCTGCCGCAACGCGTTCGACATCAGTTGGAGTGTAACGCGGCTGGAAGAACAGTTCACTGCGACCGCGCAAGAAATGGCCCGCCCGTCAGTGCTCTACAAGACGACGCTAGGTGCTGATGGCGACATGTGGTGCGCACTGCTCGGCGAAAATCTGCAGGAAGGCGTTGCCGGGTTTGGCAAGACGCCGGCCGAGGCAATGACTGCCTTCGATCAAGCATTTTGGAGTGAACAGACGCCCAAGGCTCGCATGCGGGAGGCGGCGCGATGAGCAAGTCATACACTGAAGCCGACTACGCGACCATCATTGCCGGCGACGCGCCGATCCCGAACTTCGAGCCGATGACGGCCGATCAGTTCTGCAACGCAATCGCAGCCGGCGGCCACTCGATGACCCCTCGGTGGGGATGGGCCAAGAGCGAGCACGGCCACAAAGCATGGGCGCAATACTTCCTCGCCAACTTTTCCAACATGGGATCGGGACCGGACGGCTCCGGCTACGTGTGCATCTACGGAGGGGCCGGCCCGAAGGTCGGGCGCTTCTCGATTTGCAAACACCAGAAGCAGATGGGCGCCGGGGCAAACCCATCGCGCGGGTGGAACCCTGGCCATTGCAGCAAGTGCGGCCTCGACATGACGATCGACAGCGGAGATTGAGCTATGACGATTTCGATTTCAGCCCACAGAATCAATCGCGTCGTCGCAAATCGCAACGATTATCCCAATGCGCCATTGCATCTCGAATTCAGCGGCGATGACGCGATCACCAGCCACGACATCGCGCTGTTTCTGGATGACGACGCGCTGACCACCAAGCTGGTCGAGGCGATCAATCGCACCGTGCGCGAGCACCGCGAGCTTCAAAATCTGGAGAACGTCGATGTCTGAGGAAATCCGCGAATTCGTGCGCGATGTCGGCGGGCCGATCGTGATTGCCGAGCTGTTCGCCCTCGCCGCGTTCCTGTCGATGCTGCTGTTCGTCGCCGGCATGCTCGTGGGGGACATCTGATGATCGCGCCGCACAACCGCATCATGATCATCGCGTGGGTCTGGATCGGCGCCGTGCTCGCCGGCCACGCGATCACCGCTCTCTATCCGCACTAGGAGGCGCCCATGAAGTAACCGCGTCAGTTGCGAGGTCAGCGCATCGAGGGATTGTGTTGACCTCGCACATATCTCAGCCATTCAAGGAAACCATATGCCAGATCCGAAACGACAGACCATCAGCGCGACCGAGATGTCCGGACTGCTCGGCGTCTCGCCCTACGTTACACGCTGGATGCTCTACCAACGCTTTGCCAAGGGCATCGAGGCACCTGGCCCGGATCACAACCGGCTCGATTGGGGTACGAAGATGGAGCCGCTGCTGTTAGAACAAGCGGCGACCGACCTTCGCCTTGAGGTCAAGACCAACCGACAGGCCGATGGATCGCAGGTCTACATGCGGCGCGGGCTGCTCGGCTGCTCACGCGACGCAGACATCTACGATCCGCAGCGCGGGCCGGGCGCGCTCGAAACCAAGTGCTGCTTCGACTACAAGATGCTCATGCAGGAATGGGACGGCGGAAAGACGCCACCGCGCCAGCATGAAATCCAGCTTCAGCAGCAGATGTACGTCGGTGACGGTGTGATGCCTTATGAGTGGGGCACGATCGCGCTCTGGTGCGGCGGCGACATGACCTATTTCCATCGCAAGCCGATGCCGGATCTGTGGAAGACTTTTGAGGCAGAGGCTCGGCAGTTCTTCGATGACGTCATCGCCGGTACCGAGCCCGAGCCATTCGGATCTCCGATCGAGATTCCGTTGCTCAAGATCATCTTTGCCAAGCCGACCGGCGAAGTTCTTAACGGCGTTGAGCTTCTTGGCGAGGCTGAGGCTACTAAGCTGGCGCAGCTCGTCGTCGATACCGATTATCAGCGCGCCTGCAGGCTGGCGGCCGAGAAGATCGAGAAGGACACCCAGGCCAAGCTGCTCGGGCTGATCAAGGACGCTGACGAACTGGAACTGCCACAGGGCATCCGGGTCAAGATCAGCCGCTCGGCGCGTGCCGGCTACAGCGTCAAGCCGACCACTGTGGTGACGGTCAAGACACACATTCCGCAACAGATTGATGGGGCTTTCGGTGGCATCTGAAATCACGATTTTCGAGAATACGCTGATGCCGCTGGCGCCACGGTTCGAGCAGGCGCTGGCCGGCGCGGTTCCGGTCGAGCGGCTGATGCGGTCGATCATGATTTCGGTCGAGCGCAATCCGAAGCTCTTGGAGGCCAATCGGCAGAGTCTGCTCAACGCCTCAATGTCGGCAGCGTGCCTCGCGCTGGAAGTCGACGGCATCACCGGGCAGGCGTTCTTCGTCCCGTTCAAGGGGCAGGCGCAGCTCATCATCGGCTACAAGGGCATGAACACGCTCGGTGCGCGGTCCGGCTTCACAATCCAGGGCGAAGTCGTGCGCGAGGGTGACACCTTCGACTACGAGCTCGGCGACAAGGGCTTTGTGCGACACAAGCCGAAGCTGGGCAACCGCGCGCCCATCATCGGGGCATGGGCGACCGCATCATCGAATAGCCGGCCGTCGATCATTTCGGTGATCGGCATCGACGACATCATGGCGATCAAGGCGAAGTCGCCCGGAGCGCGGCGCGACGACAGCCCGTGGAACGATCCGCACATTGGCTTTCCAGCGATGGCATCGAAGTCGGCCAAGCGTCGGCTATCCCGTGCGATGCCGCTCAATGCCGATCCGCGCTTCCACCTCGCCGCCGCGATGGAGGAAGCCGTAGAGGAGCGCGGCAAGACCGCATGGATCGAGCCAAATCGAGGATTGCAGATCGAGGGCGAGATCGCCGACGGTCCGGTGATCCGTCACGAACAGCGCTCCGCGCAGGAGCTGATTTCGCCGCGCACAGCCCCCGCGGTGGACGCCGCCGCCCCGGCTCTGGACCATGATCCGGAGACCGGGGCGGCAGATGAGATCCCCAGCGCGGCCGAATACGTAACGAGCTGGAACACGATCATTCTCGGCGCGACCAATGCCGACCTGCTGGCGAAGACGTGGAGCGACCAGATCGAGCTCCGCAAGTTGATCGCGTGGACCGAGGAACACGACTGGCGGCCCCTACAGGCGCGTGTGCGGAAGGCTGTTGAGAGCATGAGGACCGACGCATGAAAAAGGTATGCGCGGCATGCGGGGTTGAGTTCAACGGGCAGCGTTCACGCAAATATTGTGGTCGTCCCTGCGCCATCAAAATGCATCCGCCCAAGCCGATCAAACATGGCCTTAGCCGGACCAGGGAGAGCGCGACTTGGCGCGCGATGCGCTCGCGCTGCAACAGCCCTACTGCTCCGGATTATCCGCGGTACGGAGCCCGAGGCATCAAGGTCTGCGAGCGGTGGAATAGCTTCGAAAACTTCTTTGCGGACATGGGACGCCGGCCCGGACCTGAATACTCGATCGAGCGTATCGATAACAACGGCGACTACGAGCCGGACAATTGCCGTTGGGCGACGAAGGTTGAACAAGCGCGCAATCGCCGCGGCGTTCTCAGGCCTGATCAGGTTGCTCTGATCAGATCGATGCCATCGACAATGACAACCAGCAAAATCGCCAAGGTCGCGGAGTGCTCCGAAAACGCGGTCTACCGTGTCCGACACGGGAAAACCTTCTCCGATCGCGTTCAAAATGAACACCATCGCCAATCCGGAGAGAAGCCATGATCGAACACTCGCCGCTGCCATGGTACGTGGAAGGCTACAAACACCCATCGCATGGATCGCCTCACGGCGTAAAAGTCCAATCAAGCAGAGGTGATGGATTTGAGTTTCGGGTTGCCTTATGCCCGAAGCACCCGGGCATTGACCGGACTACAGCCGAAGCCAACGCCGCGCTGATCGTCCGCTCCGTCAACCTGCTCCCCGAGGCGCTGGCGGCGCTGGAAGCGGCAGAGCAGCGCTTTGAGGCAATCAGGTTGTTGCTGATCAACGATCTTCAGGAGCCGCAGCGATCGGCATTTTGGGCGGCCGTCAACGCGAAGGCCGCCGCCCGCGCCGTCCTCCAGAAGGCGAGGCAGCCATGAGCAAGCAGATGCTGGAGCTGGCGGACGAGATGATGCGAGCCAGCGTTATTCAATGCGACGACGGCAAGGTCATTGACCTGAGCCTTGCGGAGAGAGACATGATCGTCTCCGCGTTGCGCTGCTCTGCCGACAGCGATCAGCTAGCCGAGGCGAAGCGACTGCTGCAGCCATTTGCGTTTTTGGCGGGGCTTGACGCCAAGGACAAGGATGGGCTCGACAGTGTGCACCTCACGATCGCCGCTGGTCGGCTGCATGACGCGCGGAGATTCGTCGAAGGAGCGGACGATTCGGACGATCGAGACGTTGCGGCAATCGAGCGGAGATCGAGCGTGACGCCAGAACAAGTGATCGAGCATATCGCGAAGGTCGCCAGAGCGGTAGGCTGGCAGGCCGGGGTCGGTGCATCGGAAACTGCAGGCATGATCGTGTCGTGCCTGGCGGCGAAGCCTGAGCTTGTGCAGCGCTTCCTTGATGAAGGGTCAGGTCTCCTGGTCAGTGGCGAGATCGCCCCCGAGAACGGCTGCCTGACCTTCCACCGCATCGATGGCGATGTCACGACGCCCGATGAACTCCGCGTGTCTCGACAAGCGCGCAAAATGCTACTTGATGCCGGCGCGAAGCCGAGACCACAATCCTTGAGCGGAGAGTAGATATGAGCGAGTGGCAACCGATCGAGACCGCGCCGGCTGATGGGTCTTCCATCTTGCTTTACGAGCAGAGCGCGCTTGAAGTTTTCGTCGGGTATTTCTGCGAGACCACCAAGGATTGGTGCCCTCTCGCTGCCGATCCGAGTTGGGGCACTAAAGCAATTTCGGCCCATCGTGCGGCAATTCGTTCTTGAAGCCGCTGAATGCAGATGAGCGCGGCGATGCCTAAGAGGATTCAACGCAAGCGAACCAAGGGTTGGCGAATGCCCGAGAACACGGTCTATGTCGGGCGCCCAACTATGTGGGGAAACCCTTATAAGGCTGATGGAAATGCCGCAGAACGAGATCTTGCCGCAAAGCGATATCGATGGTGGCTTGATTGCTGCTTGCATTATCGGCGGACGGGAAAGTTCATAGGCTGGGTCGAGGAATCGCGCGTCGGCCAGGTCGTTCCGCTCTACGCTGGACGAACGATCAGAATGGAGCCATCAGATCCAACGCAATGGTCTGATGTAAAAGACATGCTGCGTATCGTAGACGCGCTATCTTCCCTCAAAGGGAAGAATCTAGCCTGTTGGTGTCCGGCTGGACACGCATGTCATGCCGATGTGCTGCTAGAACTAGCTAACGCTGCTCAATAAGGAGCGATGACCATGCCAACGATCGAAGAGAAGTACCAGCACATGCGCGATAATGCGGAGGCGTTCGTCGAGAGCATGCGCGCCAGCGTTGCCGCCGCTGAACAGCGAGGTGACGAGGAGCTTGCGAGCCGGCTGCGCGTTTGGGCTCTCAACCCATGGGAAGCCGCACTGCGCGACGACGATTCCGGCGACCTATGGCCCCTCTGCGAGGTTTGCGGCGAGCCGATCAAGGATGATGCGTTGCGCGTCGCCGACGAAGAAGGCTGCAATTTCCACCACGCGTGCGCTGTTCAGTAGGGATTGCGAATATGGATTGGCAACAACAAGAGCCAGGTTGGCATACTTCAAAACTTGGCGGGATCGTTCAGGAACGCGGGAAGTGGTTCTTTTGGCCACTTGATCCTTCTGTTGATTCGGTCGGCCCCTGGGCGTCTCTTAAGGATGCCAAGGCGGCCGCCGAAGCGTGGATTCCGCCGCTTACGAATGGTGAGCGCGATGATGCCGGCTAGAACGCGGAATCAGAGCTATTGGTGGCCCCGACCGACACCTCCAAGAAAAGGGAAGTATAGGAGGATACGGCCCCTCGCCGTGCATCCGCTGCTTCGTCCTGGTAAACGCCGCAAGTGGCACTGCTGACCGACAGCGAGGATGACATGAAGAGCAGCCAACAGGCAACCCGAGACCTTATCGCAGTGGTCACTGAGCTGGCCGAGATCGTGCGCGATCTTGATCCGGGCCGCACGCGGCAATATGCGCTTATCGAGCAGTTGCTGGAACGTGCGCGGGGACATCTGATAGCCGCCGAATCCTATGAACGATCTTGAGCAGGAAGCGTCATGACGAAGAAAGATGACATCAATGGATTTGCCCCCGGCGCACGCCCGCTTTGTGTTTTCTGCAGCGCGCCGTGGACTGATGATATGATTTCGGTGTTTGCAGAATCCGAGATCTCGACCGGCTACTACGGCGATCCTGAAGGATGCGAGACAACAGCAATAATTGACGTCACTTGCGAGAGCTGCAAGCGTCTTATCTATCGCAAAGAAGTTGTCGGGGATACAATTTGGACCGGCGCAGTTCTAAAGCCGCGCCGTTGATAAGCGATGAGCGCGAAGAGATAGCCTATGCGCATTCGGTCCCTCACGGAAGACGATATTCCGAAGCTTGCGGCGATCGTCGCTGAGAATTACGACGCGCATTGCGCTCAGATGTTCTATCCCGATGCGCGTTGCGCGCTTTCTGACGGGCCTTGGCGACCGCGCTTCTTAGTTGCGACGGTAGATGATGAGCCGGTCGGCTGCTCATGCTGGTCGGTAGATTGGTCGAGCTGGGGTGTATTCAATATCTGCTGGGTTCAAGTCGAGAAATGCCACCAAGGGCGCGGTATTGGGAAGGATCTCATTGACGCGACATTGGCCGAGCTGCGCCCACAAGCGACGCTGATCCTCCTGTCGACGAGCCTGAAGGGCTACTATGAGCGATGGGGCTTTGAGCCCCTGTGCAACTACCGGAGCGCCTACGTCTACGACGGCAGCGAGCAAGAGACGCTAATGGCGCTTCGCTCGACAGCCGCCAGAGACGCTGCTGGCCAATGAGCGAGAGCAAGGATGATGACGCCAGAAAGCATGTATGAGGAAGCTCGGCGGCACGATGACCGCTTTCTCCTACCTCGTCGATTCAGATCAGGAGATGATCCGGAAAAAGATGCCTTGTACGCGGCGGCTGAGTGTTTAGTCGATGGCGGCTATGTACGATGGCTGATGGCCACTAGCAGCTTCTGGCCCGGAATCAGGCTGACGGGAAAACCGTTCCCCGACGCTCCGCGCGAATGAGCGAGGAGAAGATGAGACCGCCTTTACCCGAATATTACTGGCTGGCCTGCCTGATTGCAGGCATCGCTGGATGGATCATTACGGTCTATTTAATTAACCGCGAATGAGCGCCGCGTTAATGCTTCCGAGCGCCGACGATCTCCGCGACGTTCCGCTTCAGCTCGGCGAAGTCCTCGCGGTTCTCCTGCCGTGCCTTCTGGAAGTCCTCGCGGTGCTGCCGAAGGAATTCCTTGAACTCTTCGCGTGAGACGGATTCGCGCTCGACATCGTTGATCTTCTCGCGCATGCCGGAGAGCGTCTCCCGGAAATGACCGATCTCCTGATCGATTTTGTCGTCGATCTTCTGCTCGACGCGTTGCTCGGCGGCTACGATCTCTGCTCGGATAGTCGGTTCCATGCGCGCGGCTCGGATGATCCAGGTCAGTAACGTTGACCCTGCTCCGACCGCCGCGCCGACCATCCCCGACAACGCGTGCCACCAGTCGAAGCCGGTCTCTTGCGGCTGCATTATCGCACCTCAGATATTTTCACGGGTGCGCACAGAAGCGGTTAGAACTCGCCCCAAAGTTGTGTTGAGATCGCCGGCAGCCATCATGAAGCCCTCTCTTCGTGGTGGTTAGAGCCGGGCTGCCGTTCACGGCGACAGCTCGGCTCGCTTGCATTCAGAACAGGCCGCCGGTGGCGATGCGCACGCCGAGCAGCGCGCCGACATTGGCCACGATCTTCAGCTGGTCACCCCACAGTGCGGCGCAGGCGACCTTCAGCGACTTCGCGTCGGTGCCCGTGATCGAGTTCAGCAGGTCGCGCTGGATCTGGATGCCGAGCGCAAGGCCGATATCGGCTGGCGGGGTCTCCCACTGGCTCGGCAGCCCCTTGAGCAGCTCGAGATTTGCCTGCCAGCAGGGAATTGAGATCGCGTCGTTGTGCTTGGTGGCGTCGTCGAGCGCGGCCTGCACGTCGACGATGGCCTTGTCGACGAGCTGCTTGGTGATCTTGCGGACCTCCTGGCCGAACGAGCCCATGGCCTTGTCGACCGTGGTCTCTCCGTCGGTGCTTGCGCTGGGCTTGGCCGCGGCGATGTCGCGGACGATGTTGCCGGTCAGTTTCGTCTGAGCCTGCGCCGGAGCGCCTGCCAGAGCAGCGACAGGCAGAAAGGCAACGAGGAGGATTCGGGCGAGCGTGCGCATCACTTCGCCTCCTCGGCCTTGACCGCGGCGTGGGCGGCAGCGACCGCCGCCTCGTGGGAGGCGTTCGCCGAGACCACCGGATGCATCCGCGCCAGGATCGCCAGCGCACGCGCCTGGCCCTCTTTCTGCCACCATGACCACGCCACGCCTGCGAGCACCATGCCGCCGCCGACAAAGGCCGTGGCGCTGCTCGAATCCATGTAGCCGCCAGTGACGAGCGCGCCGCCCAGCGTGGTCAGGCCGTGGCGCACAACGCCGGCCAGGATCGTCTTCATCGTGTCGTCCATCGAAGTCTCCTTACGGGTGCCATTCCTGCTGGATTGAGGGGTCGAGGAGCGTCATGCGGCCGAGGAGGCCCGCGCAGCCGAGCTGGTGGTCAATCGCGTGCGGATCGAAGTGGCCATCAGCGATGTATTTGCCGGCGTGGTACTGGTCGGTGCCGGCCCAGATGTAGGGCGACGGAAGGCCCATGCGGGCGTAGCCGAGGCCGTTGTATTGCTCGAGCAGGGTCAGCGCCCCGCCGATCGACCAGTCATCCCATGCGGCGGCGTGCGGCGGGCAGACGGCCAGCGCGTCGATCGCGGCGGCCTCCCATGACGAGAAGGGCCCACGGCCGCGCGGAACGTGGATCGAGACCTGATTCCAGGGATCACCCTGCGCCAGCGAGGCCATCCAGCTCTGCGAGCTCTCCCGCTCATGGATGACGGCGATGACGGGCCACGGAACATGCGTCCTATCCTCGACGACCTGATAGCGCTTCTTCGCGGCTATGAGGCGCCGAGCAACCTGATCGAACGTCTCAACCAGCTCCGGCTTGATCGATGCGGCGTTCCAGCGGGTCAGATTTGCCTGTTTGAGCTTGGCGATATCCACGGTCTATCCCTCGGCTTCAGGGATGACCTCGCCTTATGTGTGGCACGATCGCAACGCACCACGAAGCCCGCTTGCTCGATCGGCGGTTGCAGCGTAAGTTCCGCTCATTTTTAGGAGGTGGCTTTGAGATTGAGAAAATTGATCCCGTTCGCGATCGGGCTGCTGTTTATCGCCACCGCGCCGTATCTGGCCCGCCTGACCGTAGTGCCGATGCCCTACCTGAATGGCGTCAAGGCCCCGGACGAAGAACCGGCGAAGCTCTATCCGGCCTGTGACTATTACCCGGATGGGCTCAACGGGAAACCGTGCGCCGACAGCAAAGAGCACGAGCGTACCGGGCAGTTGGTGTTCTACGACCATTACCCGGCCAAGCGCTCCAGCTACGTCCCGCCGCGTTAGCGCTCTCGACACTCGGCGTGGAGCGCGTGCGAGAAAACGAGCCCGCCCGGCACGTTCGGATAGATCTTGTCCTTGATCATCTGATCCTTCGCCGCCTCGCATTGCTGCATGGTCGGGTAGCTGTAGGTCTCCTCGACCTTGCCTGATCCCTCTTTCAGCCAAGCGAAGTAGAGCACGAAGACGAGAACTGTCATTGGGGTTACCTCAGCATTTGCTTGTGCAGACCAGACCCGCGCCGCCGGTGCCGGCCGTGGTCGTGCCGCCCAGGATCGTCGTGCCGTTCGTGATCAGCGTCGAGTTGCCGGAAATGCGCGACGTGGTGATGCCGGTGCAGGTCCCGGAGAAGGTCGCGGTCGTATTCATCCAGCTGCCGCCGAAATCGTCGAATACCCGGTTGCAGGTCACGTTGGCGGAAAATGCAATGGTCCCGCTGATTTGGAAACCTGCGCAATGGGCATCACAGACGAACATCGAATCGAAGGCCCTGACCGCGCCGTCGCCGACAACGAGGCTGCCGCCCGTGATCGACCACACCGATCGGCCCTGCGCATCGGCAAAGAACAAATGGTCGTTGCCGCCGCTCGGGATCCACTCGAACAGCCCGAACACGTCATAGATGCAGGTCTGGTGGCAGTAGAATGCGCCGGTGCCGACTGTGTTCGAGATATTACATTGCAGGATCGGCACGAAGCCGAGGTTCATGTTGAAGATGGCGATGCCGTTGTCGCCGCCGGTGAAGCACGGACCGTTCGAGGTGTGGATGGTCGCGCCGCGCCAGTTGAAGGTCAGGTAGCAGCCGATCGACTGACCGGTCATCGACACGCTTTCGTTGAACGTGCTGGTGCCGCCAGCGTAGTAACCAATGTTGCAGGCGCTATAGCCTGAGCCGTCCCATTGCTGACCGATCAGAATGACGGCGGACTGCCCGGTCGGCAGACAATCGGCCGCGACCGTGCCATTGCCGAGCCCGTCCGAGCTCGAACTGCCATCCTGGCGCACGCATACTTCGGTGGTCGTCGGAAGAATCCAGCGGCCCGGCTTGTACGTGGTGACCCAGGCCCCGGCGACGGCCTTTACCTTGACCGACTGCAACGGCCACAGGATCGAGCTGACGTCGGATGGGAAGTTCGAGGTCTTCTTGCCGCGGGTGGTGTCGCCGTTCTTGACGATCACCTCGCAGCCCGACGTGACGCTGCCGGCCGCGGGCAAGGTGGCGGTCTTGAGCCCGCCGGTGATCACGACCGTCTTGCTGCAATCCGAGGGCTGGATCGTGTAATCGCCCGTCTGCGAGTTGGCGGCGATGATCGAGGCGCTGATCACCGTCGGGTTCGTGCCCGTGAAGGTGATGCCGGTGCCGGCCGAGAATGTGGTCGACGGCACCGAGACGCAGGTCGTCAGGTTGCCGCTGCTATCGAAGCAGGCGCCGAAATTGGCGCGGTTCGCGGCACTCGGCAGCATGGCGAGCGTCTCGCCCGGCGGCGCCAGCACAACGCGGCCGGTGATGTCATTGGTCTTGTCCCAGGTTTCGCGGAGCATCGCGACGATGTCGGTGATCGCCTGGTTGAGATCGCGCGCCGCAACGCCGCGGTTCTCGGCAAACTGCGACACCCGCCGCGGCCGGCGCGCGCCGACGATCTGCACCGTTCCGGTCTGCGCGCTGTTGAACGTCAGGATCGCGTCGGTGATCGGCCGCGGGATCAGGCCGAGCGTACCGGTCGGGCTGGTGATGGTGTAACTTGACGACGGGATCAGCGCTCCGTTGAGCCAGACCTCGATCCAGCTGCCATAATCCGTGCTGTCGCCGTAGAGCGCGAAGTTGACTGCGCAGGCGCAGGTCGAGCCGGAAATCGTGTATGTGGTGCGGCGCTCGGCATCGGGCAGCGCCGGCACCGGCGGAGGCGCGGATTGCGCAAAGGCCGGGCTGATCCCGGCGGCCATGACAAGGGCGAGAAGGGCGCGGCGAATGATGCTCATGGCCGCCACAATGGCCGCGCGCCGCCCCGCCGCAACGCACCCGGGATCAGCGGGCTCGCCTGGCGTGGATCATGGCGGCCGCGTTCATCGTGTTGACCGCGAACGTGCTCTGCACGACAGCGAAGACATTGGTCGGCGTCGCGAAAGAAAATCTGCCAGTATTGGTTGGGAGAAAGTTCTGTGATCCTGCCGACATTGCTGCTCCGATGATCGCGATAGCCATGTTGTCGCTGGGAGTCACGTTTAGTGTGTTATCGGTCTGCGAGAGGTTGCAGACAAATTGCGATGAGGTGGTCGAGGCATTCGGATATTGCATGCATAACGCCGAGATTTCCCAATCCCCTGCCGGGATTGTCAAACCGCCGATGCTCTTGGCTGTTGCTGATGCCGTCGTTGCCGACGCCGTCGCGGTCTGGACACCGGACTGTGTGCCGCTGGTCGCCACCGCCGTGCCGGCGAGCGCATTGGGGACGCTGGTCGCGATCTGGAAGGTGTTGCCAGAGATAGACGATGCGATCACCCAATAGGTAGTTCCCGAGGTGATACCGGTCGGCAGCGCGCCGGTCGTCGTGAAGACGATCGGGCAGTTGTCCTGGTTGATCGCCGTGTTGTGGAATGGCGGGCTGGTCCAGGTGACTATGGCCGGGGTTGCGATGGTGATCGTGACGGTGGCGGTCGTCGTGATACCGGGGCAGTCCGACGTCAGGATCTGCCCTACGCACCCCGCGCAAGCATTGTCGTTGGTCGTAGTGCCCGGCAGCTGGCCGGCCGTGAGCGTCGCGCCCGGGTTCTGAATGCCGTCGGCATGGAGCGGGACCGCGAGTAGCGCGAGCGAGAGGAGGGCTCCAAGAATTCGCTTCATGCGCCGGATCCTATTGCGTGTCGATGTAAAGCGTGTCGTTCGTGGTGGTGCAGGTCGCGTGGATCGCATCCGCCGGCACATAGGGGTAGTACCGGGTGTAGGAGCCGCCCGGCAGCAGCAGGATTGAAATGCCCTTGGTGGCGCTGCCGAGCACGCCACCGACCACGATCCAGCAGCTATCCGTTGAGTTGTTGTTGGCGATCGTCAGGGAACGCCGCTGCGCCGGCGGAGCGCCGAGCGCGGCCAGCACGGTCTGGAACGTGTTGCCGGCCGTGATGACCACAGCGCCGTTGGTGGTGGTCGAATTGATCGCTTGGGCAAAAGCCGGCCCGGCCAGACACAGCGCGAGCAGAGCGGCGGCGAGACGTTTCATGGCGGGGCGGTCCTGTGATCCGCCCGGAGGATTGCTTCCGGGCGATACCGCCGCAACGCACTCAGCGGTTCTCTGGCTTGGCCTTCATCGGGATGCCGAACGCATTATTGCCGCTGGCCTCGACCTGATCGAACAGGCGGCGGAGATAGAACACGTTCTGCCCGGCAACGAGCCGGCGGATTGCCTTGCTATCGGCCTCATTCCATTCGCTCGGTCGAGATACGGCTTGCACGCCCTGGATGATGCCGCCGATCTTGCCGGCGGTCGGGCCGAGGAGCTGGTCCATCGCCGAGCGGCTCGCGTAGCGCGATAGCGGCTTGTCGGCGCCGATCATGCGATAGATGTCGACGCCGCCGCGCGTGGCCTTGGAGGCCAGGGCGTTCCCTTCTTCAAACCAGCCAAGTAGGTTGCCTCGCGAGATGGCTTCTTTCACCCAATCCTGAGGCTTATCGCTCGTCGGCGATCCACCTGTCAGCGAGTTGAGCTTGTACGACAGCATTCCCAAGCCCATCGAAAAAATCATGCCTTGCAGAACTTGGGCATCACGTCGTTGCAAATTCGAGATGAGAACTCGTTCTGTTGCTGCGGCAGTAAAGGATTTGAATTGGAATAGGATACTGAGCAGCGGGTGACTCATGATCAAGGGCTTCTCTTGTCCTGGCGTGACCACGGCGATATCGGCATCGCGCGCGACCGCACCCTCGAATACCCGGCGGGCCTCGGCGTCGGTCCATTCGGCCGTATTCGGCAGGTGCACGCCATCGCGGATCTCGCCGCCGGTCTCGAACGCCTTGGCGATTCGATCGGCCATGTGCGGTTCGACCCCGGACTCACCCAGGGTCCGCAGCATCCGCGCCGAGGCAGTGCCCTCCGAGGCCGCTTTGACCGCGCGCAGCAGCTCGGAGCCGGCCACCATCGAGGCGTTGATCTTGGCGAAGTCGGTCCACGGCGCCAGCATGTTGACGAATTGGAACTTGCCGGTCGCCCACTGCATGGTCCGCTCGACGCGGGACTGCGGATGGTAGGTGTCCAGCGTGTCGGTCAACGCGTGGTGACGGCTGGCGAGCACGGATTCCACCGCGATGCCCATGGCGCGATACTGTCGGCCCGCCTCCTGCCAGGCGTCGGACTGCTGGGTCAGGAACTGGAAGAACGGCACCCAAGCGTCTCGGAAGGTCGAGGTCAGGCCGTGGCGCATCACCGAGCCCGCCATGTCGGGCAGGCTGGACAGTGCGGCCGAGCCCATCGAGGTCAGCACGTTGTAGTTCTTCAGCACGTTGGCGGCGCGCGCGGCGTTGCGCATCGGGAGCTCGGACGAGATCGCGTAGGTGCCCCGGATGCGGTCGCGGATCGCGGCGAGATCGTCGATCACGCCCTGCCGCTCCTTCTCCAGCCGGCCGCGCTCCTTCTCGGATTTGGCCGCATCGACCATCGCGGCGTACTCGTCGTTGATCTTGCGGAACGCCTCGGTCATCCGGGTGTCGCCGAACTTCTCGGTCAGCAGTACGTCCGGGACCATGGTCTTCAGGTGGGTGGCGATGATGTGCTCGATGTCGTTTTCCAGGAAGTCCTTGATCGTGGCGTCCGGGATGTTGAACTCGCGGGCGGCGAGCGCACCGCGCGGGGCCTCGCCGGAGCCGCCGAACGCCGTGCCGTGCTCCATGCCGAGATCATAGGGCAGCCGGCCATCGGGCGAGCCGATGATGCGGTCGGTGATCTCTTGCGCGCGCGATCGGAGCTCGTCGCGGGTTAGGCTGCGGTCCGATTCCATGATGCGCGCCACGGCCCGGTCCACGGCCTTGTCCGCGCTGCCCAGCCGCTCGCCCTTGCTCTTGGACGTGCCGGCCTCGATCGCAGCCGTGCGCGCCTGCTCGGCCTCGCCACGGGCCTTCAGCGCCGCCTTGGCCTCCTTGGTCGATTTGCCCTCCCAGCGGCCGATCTCATCCTCGATCTTGGCACGCATCGAATCCCGGCTGGCGGTCTCGGTGGCCAGCTTCTGCTCGAGCGTCTCGATTTCGGCCAGCTTGGCGGATGCACGATCGGCCAGCAGATTGCCGCGGTTGCGCGCCAGGGTCTCGAACGCCGCCCCGCCCTGCGCGTTCTGTAGCGGCAGCGTGTCCTGATCGGCACCCTCGCGGAGCTTTCGCGCGCGCTGATTGGCCGCCTTGTTGAGGCGGGTGGTCTCCTCCTGCCGCGCCGCGATCACGTCGGCATCGACCTCCAACTTGGTGATCCGGTCCTGGATCTTGCCGATCGTGGCTTCGTGCGACTGCAGCGCGCCGTGATAGGCGCCGATCTTGGTCTGCGCCTCGGCCTTGGCCTGCTGGTCACCCCACAGCCAGTCGGTCACCCGGTCGACGAACTCCGGCCGCCGCGCCGTGATGGCCTGCTTGTTGTAGAGCCGGGACAGGTAGCTGTCGGCCGTCTTGACCCCGACGTTCTCCGGCAGCAGTCCGGCGTCGATCGCCCGTTTCTTCCACGGTTCGAACACCTTGTTGCGGATGGTCTGCGCGGCCTGCTGAACCTGTGGGATTTCGTGCTGGTCGCCGTTCCGGAGCGCGTCGCTGACCGCCTCCTTGAATTCGGAGAACGACATCTTGCCTTCGGGGCGTTGGCCGGTGATGCCCTGCAGCGTGTCGCGCGCGCGCGGCGCCCGGACATGCTCGCCATAGCGGTATTCCGAGAATAGCCGGGACAACTCGTCGCCGGTCGCGACTTGGCCCTGGTGGATCAGCAGCCGGGCCTCACGGTCGAGCGCGGGCCCCGCCGTGGTGACGCCGCCTTCCAGATTCTCCTTGAACAGGAGCGAGGTCTCGGCAAGGTCCGCGCCTGTGCGCCGCGCCGTTGGGCTGTCGGCGCCGAACACCCGCTGCATCGGCGAGGTCTTCTCGACCAGCCGCGAGACGCCGGGGATCTGGTTCAGGCCGAAATCGACCAGCTCGAGCTTTCGGGTGTCGGACGCGGCAGCGCCGGCGGCCACGGGATAGGCCACGCCGGAAGACGGCGGCGCCACGGGCATCTCTCCCGTCGGCGGATTGCCCGCGTGCGCGTTCATGTCCGCGCGGTCGGCCGACAGCTTGGCCTCCACGGCGGCCCGCTCCGTCGGCGACAGGAACGCCGTCGCGCCGCCGCCGATCAGCGCCGACAGCAGCGTCCCGCTGGCGACGTTGAGCGCCGATTCCTCGAACGTGCGGGTCTGCTGGGTGCCGTGCAGCAGCACCTCCTGCGCGGTGGTCGCCAGCAGCCCGGCCTTGCCGGTTGCAACTGCCGCCTTGGTGAAGGTCAGGCCGCCTTTCGCCGCGTCGATGCCGACGCCGCCGGGCAGCAGCATGGTCGGATCGAGCGCGCCAGCTACCGCCGTGGCCACGAAGCCGATTTTCCCGCTCGACGCCAGCAGGCGCCGGTCTTCCTCCTCGGTGTCGATCTGGTCCTTGATGGCATAGGTATCGGCCGGGGATTGCGAGCCGACGAACTTCATTGCATGGTCGGCGAGGTATTTCTGATCCCTCCAGCCCTTGATGTCGTCGATCGGATTGTAACTGGGCACTGGCTCGTATTCGCCGGAATTGCGCAAGTACTGGATCGCCGACACGACGGTGTTCGTCTGCCGGAAAGCCGGAATGATCACGTCCCCAAACGATGGAGATTCCTGCGCCGCGGGCGGGCCGCCCTGCTCGGTGCGCAGGCCGAATGCGGGATCTGACGGCGCATCCATTGCGGTCATGGCTGCGGCGCTCCGGCCTGGAACTGGTTGGAGCGCATGAAGTCGACGGTCTGCCGGCGCTGCTCGGCCTTGGCTCCCGCTTCCGCGATATGATTCTTCGCGTCGAAGACCACTCGACTTTCGATCAGGTCGAGATTGCCGTCGGGCTTCCGGATCGCGACCTGATAGGTCGGTGGCCTGCCCGCCGCAATCTCGGCTTGGGTCTGCCGGTCGGCAACAAGGCCCTCGATCGTCCAGTTCCTGGATGGCAAGGCATCGGCAACACCCGGCTCCAGAACGGCGCCCTCACCCGCGAATTGCGCGCCACGCTTCGATGCGACCCAATCCCGGAGGTCCGCTTTGATCCAATCGTGCGACCCATCAACCGTGGGATAGAACTTCTCCGGCGGGTTCTTCATGATCTGGTTGCCGGCCGCGCCCGAGACGCCCCATGTCGCCTGCAGCCGCTGGACGGCCAAGTCCGACGCACGGCTGGCGTCCACGCCATAGGCCCGCAACGCGGTGTAGGTCGTGCGGTAATCGTTGACAAGTTCGCCGCCCTTGATGCTGTCGAACGGCGCCGACGGGGTCGAGCCGGTCAGCCGGCCGATGCCCCACCAGCCCGAGCCGAGCTTGTAGGCCATGTCGGACGGCGACAGGCTGCTGGTCTCCTTCTCGGCCTCGTCCTTGGCGGCCTGCCGCGCCTTGAGCGTCGAGGGCTCGTCGCCCGCGTTCAGCCGCTCGGCGATCTCCGGCGCGCTGAACGCGCCCTGCAGCCCCTGCCATGCCTGCATCTTGGTCATCGCCGACTTGCCCAGCGCCGCCTCGGCATCGGCCGGGGATGCCCTCCAGAGCTTGTCAGCGGCCTGCATGGCGGCCGACATCCGCGCCGGGTCCTTGGAGCCCATCATGCCGGCCACCGCATCAGCGACCGGTTTCTGGGCCAGCGTGGCCTGATAAACGTCGTCCGGCAGACCGGCGAGCCCGGACAGCGCCTGCGCGGCCGCCTTGGGGTCGCCGTTGGTCAGCAGGTTGCCGAACGCCTCCCCCTCCTTGCCCTCGAACACCGAGATCGGGCCGGATTCGTCATTGGCGCGGATCGCCCGCTGCTGGCCAGCGCGCAGCGTCGCGGTAGCACCGATCGTGTCCGGCTTGGAGAAGTCGTAGGCGGCCGGCGGCAGCGCTTTGGTCCGCGTCGCATAGGTCGAATAAGGGGTTTCCTTCATGGCATTCTCAGTTGCCTGAATGCCGGTCTTTATGGCCTCCTGCACCTTGAACGCGAAATTGCTCTGCGCGGCCTCCGGCGTGGTCTGCGTAAGCCACGCCTCGCGGACCGACTGCGGCAGTTTGTTCAACTCGTCTACGGCATAGTGCCCTCGCAACGCGACATCGAGCTTCTCGCGGAGGTCGTCACGGCCGGTCTCGCGGAGCAGCTCCGAGACGTTCTTCAGGTCGGAATCCGGAACATCGCCGGTCTTGTTCAGCCGGCTGATCGTGGTCTCGACGATATCGGGCGCCTGCCCTTTGAGGTATTCGCGGGTGCGCGCGACCTGCTCGACCCGGGCCTCGTTGAACCATGCCGCACCGGCGCCGGTCTGTGGGCCCGCCGGAGCGCCGCCATAGACCGCGGCCGCGTTGTTGACCCGGTTCGCGAAACCATGGCCGGCCGACGGATTGGCGGCGGTCCAGCCCTGCGGCCGCTCGTAGTCGATGAAGGCGGCGGCGGCTTCCTGCGGCGTCTTGGCAGCCTTCAGCCGCGCGCCGACGCCAGCCTCCGTGGTCTGCAGCTCCTTGTCGATGAACTCGAGCTGGGTCTGGAAGTCGGTCACCGGCTTGCCGACCGACGCCGCATAAGCCTTCATCGCGTCCAGCCGCTCCAGCCGGTGGCCGGCGATGCCGAGCCCGGTGCCCTGGTCGTGCACCATGCTCGGGTTGAGCCCGCTTTCCTGGATCAGATTGCCGACGATGCCCGCCGCGGCCTCCCGGCTGTAGCCCCGGCCGGTGAAGAACTGCATCGCCTGGTTGCTGGCCTGCGTGCTGTCGAGCGAGCGCAACCCGGCCAGCTGCTGCGGCAGCGGCGCGGCGCGGATCGCCGAATCCCAGTCGTGCATGCCCTTGGCGAAGGTCAGCTTGTAATAGCTCTCGACGTCGCCGAGCTTGCGCGCGTTGTCGATCGCGTCGTTGACCGTGATCGGGTTGTACGGCGCGTTGGTGTGCAGCTGGGTCAGCAGGCTGGTGGCCGTCGCCTTGTTGGCGTCGATCAGCGCCTTGTTGTCGGCCGAGCGCGCCTCCATCAGCCCCATGGCGGTGGTGACCGCCTGGTGACGCTGCGCCAGCGTCAGGTTCAGCGTCGGGTCGTTGTAGACCTTGTCGATCAGCCACTTCTTCGCGTCGGCGCGCGCGGTCGGGCTGTCCGCGTCCATCATCCGGACAGCCTGACCGGCCAGCGCCATGGTGCGCTGCTGACTGATCATCTGTGACAGTTCGGAGTCGATCCGCTCCTTCGGGTAGCCCATGCGCGGATCGGCGCCCATCTGGCGGTAGAGCGCGCCGAGATCACCCTGCATCCGCTGGTATTCGGGCGTATCGACCCCGCCGGAATAGGCCGACTGCGCCATCTTGTTCGACAGGTCCGTGATCTGCGAGGTGATCGCGGTCTTGGCGTTGGTGACGTTGGTCTGATTTGTCTGCTCCAGCACCGAGCGATAGCCGGCGCCGGCGTGCTCCAGGATGGTCTTTTCGACCGGGCCCTTCAGCGTGGGATCGCTGATCGGCGAGATGCCCTTCTCCTGATCGCCGGCGAGATAGCTATCCTTGTAGGACTTGACCGCCTTCTGATAGCCCTCCGGATCATTGGCATGCTCGATCCGGATCTTGGCAATCCCGTTCTCGATCTCCGGCGTCATCCGGGCGAGCGCAGTGAACCGGGCGGCGCGGGCGAACTCGGCCGAGGCCGGCCCCAGGATCGGGAAAGACGGCTGCGTGATGGTCTTGCCATCCTCCGACACCGCGGCCTCGCCAGCCTTCTTGGCAAGCGGCTTGGCGACGTCCTCCTGCATCACCTCGCCGGCCTTGGTCAGATTGTCGGCGAGCTCCTGATAGGGCGCGGCGATCTGGCCGGGCGACAGGCTGGACCGCGGCGCCTGCAGGTTCGGGATGGCATTCGGGATCGAGGGAAGGTCGACCATGCTCTATCCAAACCCAAAAGGTGATTTCGCCACTGCGCTGAACACGTCCGTCCCGGCCTTCACGTAGCTCTGCGTCACCGCAAAATCGCCGGCCTCGCGCAGGTATTTCGCGCTGGCCTCCTGCTCGGCGACCTGCGAATTGATCGTGCCGACCGCGGCCAGGCGCTGCCGGTTGGATCGCTCGGTGTTCATTTCGACCATGGCCGAGGTGGTCGGCGAGCTCGGATCAACTCCGGCAGCGGCGCGCACCGCGTCGATCGTGCCGATCGTGTTGTTCAGGTTCTCGCGCATCGTGGCGTCGGTCAGCGCCGCCTGTGTCTTACCGAACTGCGCCGCCTGCTCCAGCCGCGCGGCCTGGTAGTCATTGGCAGCCTGCTTCGCGCTGCCGCCCATGATGTCGCCGGCAACCGTCATTCCGAGAGAGGCGACCGACGCCGCCGATGCTGCTGCTGCGCCCATCTAAATCGAAGCCTCGATGCCGATCTCGTGAACAATCAATGGTCCCGGGGTGTCCTTGATGACAGCGACACGCGGGTCATAGGCGCGGCCGATCGGGCGCCAGCGCTGCACCTCCTCGCGCAGTGGCGGCAGCTGCGTCGGGTCGTCGTCCTGATTCCATGCGGTGACGCGATAGGTGTTCATGATGGTGCCCAGCGGCGGCGAGGTGCGCGTGATCGGGCCGGCAAACAGCCGCGCCAGCAGGAAGCCGGTCGACTGCGACACATAGACCGCCATGCGTGACACGCGTCGCTTGAACATGCGCTGCGACACGCTGCGGCCCTGCGCCGGGGCGTCTGGCACGAACGGCTCAAGAATCGACGTCCATGGCTGCCCGGCGACCAGCGCGCCAGATGACAGGTTCTCGCCCGCATTACCCTGCGGAATGATGAAGCCGTTTGCATCGACCTGATAGGTCCCCATCATCCGATATTGCGGCGTCCCGTCCAGCAGCGTGACGGTGCCGCCCGCGATGAACCAGAGCGGCCCTTTGCCGATCGGTTTCTGCGCGGCAATTGCCGCCGGCAGACTGTTCACCAGCAGCGCGCTGTCGACATAGGAGTTGGTATCGAACTGCTCGATCAGGCTGTATGGCGTAGCGCCGGAGATGGCGTAGAAACTGGTCAGCAGCACGGTCGAGCTGTACGCGGATAGCCAAAGGATACTGCCGGCGCTCGTCCAGGGCGCCCATCCGATCGCGGGCCGTCCATCCTCACCCGCCTCGATCAGGCCGCTTTTCATCGCATACTTCCCGACCACGAGGCTGCCGCCGGTGAACGAGATGTAGATGTACAGCTCCTCGAACGCGGTCGAGGCCGTCGGGATCGCGATGGCCTGCGGCGTGTGGCCGGCGAATAGATGCGCGTGCAGATCTGAGATGTTGTCGATGATATAAGGGCGATTGTAGGCGCCGGGTGCCTGGATCGCACCGACCTGGAGGCCGCCGGCCTTGACGTAGATGATGGTCTGCTCGGCGCGGCGCGGCTGGACGTTGACGAGGCTGCCGTAGGCGGACACGCCGATGAATTGCACGCTGCCGGGGACGAGCGGGTTCTGCACCGTGATCGGGATATAATAGATCGCGTTGTCGCAGAATACGAACTCGCTCGACTCCATGCCGGGGATGACATAGAGCACCTGCGTCTTGCCGGGCGCGAGATCGAAGATCGCATTCGCGGTCGACACCGTCGCGACCAACGGATCAACCCATAGATCGTTGTTGACGCCGATCGTCGACCAGATGATGCCTGAGGGAACGCTCGGCACGTTCGTGAACCCGAGGCGCCCCTGATCGTTGAACACCGACTGCGGATAGCCGCGGAACGCGTTCATGACTTCGTCATTCCACACGGCCACTGCGCCCGGGGCGCCGCCGGTCGCGCCGGCGTTCATCGCCAGCGTCCCGCCCGGGCCGGCAACGACATCAGTCGCAACAAACGTCGTGATAGGCGGGATCAGTTGCACCGAGATCGCGAGGGCGGCGACCGAGAGCACGACACCCTTTGCGCCGGACACCGAGCCCGTCACGACGTCGCCGACGTTGAAGATGCCGGCCGGCGCCGTCGCAAACGGCAGGGATTCCGAGCCGGGCAGCTGCTCGTTGACGGTGGCAGTGCCATGCATGGAATCGGCGATGCTGGCGATCGTCAACTGGCGGCCGCAATAGCTCAGCCGCGTCCCGACCATTCCGGTTTGCAGCACCGCGGCCGAAAAGATGATGTTGATCGTTCCGCTGGTGTTGCTCGGCAGCAGCGTGATGCCGGTCGGGGAGATGCGATAGAACGGCGTGCGCTTCTGGCCTCCGGCCGACACTGACTCCGCATAGGTCGACAGTGTCCATCCACCGCCGACCGTCGTGCCATCCCAGGTCAGCACCTGCGGCACGTTGGCGGGATAGCCGGCCGTGTAAGTGATGTAGATCGACAGGCCGATAACCGTCCAGCAGATGGCGCCAAGGCCGCTCGCGATCGTCCACGGGATCGGTGTCGACCCATCACCCTTCACCAGCGACGTGAACACCTGCGTTCCGCTCGCGTTGTAGACGCGCAGATAGCGGTCGCCGAACACCAGATAGAAGAAATTCCCCGACGACATCAGCACTTCTTCGACCCGGCCGGTCTCGAAGAACAGCGCCGACCGGCCCGGGCGGTTTGTCGCCGCCTTGGAATTCAGGATGCGCCAGTTCAGCATCTGCCGCGCGCCGACCTTCTTGGTCGGGTTGTCATCGGCACGCTTCATCGTGACGTCGAGTTCGCCAGCCGAGAAGTCAGTTTGCGCGCCGATGATCTTGGGGATCGCCATTCAGGCCCTCAGCCGGGAGTGTTCGAACCGCCCCAGCTGTTGTTGCCCATTTGGGGCCAGGGCCGACGGATACGGCGCGACGCCGTGATGCGGGAATTGAAAAACTGACGCTTCGGCAGCTGCTGGTCATAGCGGGTGCGCGCTTGCTGTAGCAGTCTCTCCGCGCCCTGGTAAACTCGATCGGCCTCGGTGACGTCCTCGTGTAGTGCCCGGTAGATGCCGGACATCACGTAAGTCTGCAGCGCCACGATCATGGTGGGCGTGCCATTGGTCGAGTCGCACAGCGCGCCGGAGTTTGAGATATACTTGATCGTCACCTGCGCCGGCGTCTGCGGCGGGTTCGGCGGCGGCGGGCCGCCCTGCGCGTTGATGACCAGCACCGGGCCGGTCGGCGTGCCCATGATCTTGTAGAGGGTCAGGACCGGCTGCGAGGAGCCCAGCGCCGAGGCCACATCCTGATTGATCTTGGCCCAGATGATGTGAATGCAGTCGTTCGGCAGCGGATACGCCGTGTCCCAGTTGCTGTCCTGCGGAGGCGTCGGGCTCGGCTGCAACACCGCAACCTGCGTCGCATAGCCCCAGCCGTGGCTCTCCATGATGTAGGCGAGCGACGTCTCGTAGGTGTTCGAACAGATGTTCCATTCGTCCGAGCCGTTGTCCGCGGCCGTGACGATGTTGTCACCCGTCGAGGTGAGGGCTGAATTGATGACGTCGATCTTCGAGGACGGCCACTGAAAGCTCAAATCATCCTCCCCATCGCGTCACGCGGCCGACGCGCACTATTTTGCCGGTACTTTTCGCGCATTTGCTCAGTGACGACCTGGCGCGCACGAGCTACCCGCAGCCGCGCTTTGTGTTCGTCGGAGAATGCCTTGCCGCGCTTTCCAGCGCTGATCGCAGCCCGATGGCTTTCGCTATATTTCCGGCCGGTCTGAGCCTCGATCTGTCTCTGTTTTTCCTCGGGCGTCTGTGGCCGACCACGGCGGCTGAGCGATGCTGCAAGCCGCGCCTCTTTCGACACCGTCCGACCGGCTGTTCCTTGGCCGCCCAAGGTCAAGTTGTACTCGGGCTTCATCTGGGCGATCAGATGCACTTCGGCCTTAAGCGCGTCGGCAAACGACTCGCAGCGGACCAGAACCGTCCATTCGAATGCGCCAGCACCGTGTTTTTTGATCGCTGCGTGAAAATACCGGCAAGTAATCCGTTTGGCGTTGGGCGCCTGCTCATGCTGTTTTCGGCGCACGCGCAAACCCTTGCTGGTCGCGCCGATATAGCGCTTCCCGTTCACCGTGTTCGTTGCCATGTAAACGATAGACGTCATGGCGACACGATGGCAGCGCGGCGATCCGCCGCAACGCACCCCAAAAAAAGACCCTCCCCGAAGGGAGGGTCAGGCCTGTCCAAGTTCTCCGCGAGGAGCTCAGAAGTAGCCGTAGACGACCGTGATGGTGACGTTCGTCGAATTCCATGCGGTCACCGCGGCGGCGTGCAGCGGGGTGGCCGCGGTAGTCGAGAACACCCGCTTGAGCAGCAGCGCGTCGGTGGTGAAGGTCAACGCCGAGGAGCCGACGGCTTGCGCCGCAACCACGTCGGTGCCGTTCGCCGTGGTGCCGATCGAAATGCCGCCGGTGACCGCCGCCGCAACCGCGTTCGAATAGATGATCTGCTGGATGTAGGCGCCGGCTGGGACAGAACCGATCACGAAGTCGGTGGTGCCGGTGGCCACGCCGGTCGTGAACAGAAACGACTGCTGCGACGATGCCTGGGTGAAGCCCTGCGAGGCGAAGTAGCCGACGTCGCCTTGCGCGATCAGGCCGCAGCCCTGTCCGTTCAGGACGTAGATCGTGCCGGACGGGACCGGGCTCAGCGTGCCGCCCCAGGTACGCGGACCCTGCACGCCGCCGGCGACGTCGGGGGAGCACATGTAGACCTGCGCCGCCTGGACCGGCGCCGCGGCGACAATGAACGCAGCCGCGAGCGCGGCAGTAAGCAGGCGGAACATCTTCATCGGGTCATCTCCTGTCCGAACACGGGATCGGCGGCCCGCGCGCGCAGGAATTCGTCCTCGCCTTCGCGCTGCCGCCGGATATTCTCGGCCTGTCCCCTGCCGGGCTTCACGCCTTCGGGCAGGCCATGGTTCTTCAGCCGCTCATGGCCGCGGGTCGACGCCGAAATGAAATAGCGCAGCCGCGCGGCCTGCTTCGGCTCTCCGGTCTGCTCGTCCAACACCGTGTTGCCCTCCTGGTCGAGCACGTCGAGCATCGGCGCATTCGCGGCGTCCCGGGCCAGCGCGTCATGGGCATCGCACGAATACATCGTGCGCTCGATCGCGCCGCCCTCACGCTTCTGCCACTCGGCATATTCGGTCTTGGCGCGGCCATAGGCCTTGAGCGCGTCCTCGTAAGCATCGAGCTGTTCCCTGAACTCGATCATCGCGAGATCAAATTCGGGCTGGCCGGGCTTGCCCTTCGGCGTGTCCGGGCGCTTCGGCGGGCTCGGCTTGTGCGGCCCGATGTCCCAAAGCACGACGAAGGTCTTCGCCAGTTCGGGGCCAAGCGAGTTCGTGACCCGGGTGAATTCGCCGTCAAACATCCGTCTCGTCCTCGTCTTCGTGGTCGGGCTCGACCTCAGGCTCGGCCTTCACTGGCTTGGCGAGGTCGAGGCGGTAGCGGCTCGGCTCGACCTCCATGGCGTGCTTGGCATCAACCACGTGCATCCGGATCCGCACCGCCGGGTCGTTCGGCTCATCGGCATGACCATGGTCGAACACGTCGACCAGGTCCTGCGGCAGCAGCTTCTCCGGAGGAATGTGCATCCTACGGCTCCGGCGTGACGGCGACGAACGCCTTGAAGGTGATCGAGCCCGAGTTGGCGATCACGACATAGAGCTTCAGATACTCGTACTTCACGTTGTTCTGCTCGTTCGTGAAGCCCATCTCGTAGCGCGAGCCGCCGACCGCGTTGGGCGCGGCGGTGACGAAGCCGTTGGGCTGTTCCTGCGAGACGATGGCGCCGAACTCCATCATGCCGAGCTGGATCGTCTTGCCGGCCGCGAAGCTCGGATCGTTCGAGCCCACCAGGATCAGCTTCTCCGAAGCCGTGCCGGAGGTGGTGACCGCGGTCACGTCGATCACCAGATAGGCGTCAATGCGGGCCTGCTGCGGCGTGATGCTCGAGACGTCGGCGATCGACGGCAGCGTGACCGTGATGTTCTGGTTGCCGCCAAGGTCGATGATCGCGTCGGCGCCGGCATACTGCGCGTAGCCTGATGCCGCGATCGCCGCGACACCGTCCGAAAGGATCATGTTGGCGTCGAAGGAATAGGAACGGTCGCCCATCAGGGCCTCCCTTTGATCAGGCCACGATTGGCGCGTTGGTCCACGAGTCGAGGCGACCCAGGCAGTACTTGTGCTCGTCGACGACGCCGACGTCCCAGCCGATGTGCGTGCGGTAGGTCTTGCGATCCTGCAGCAGGCCGACGTCTTCCGGGGTCAGCGGCCGAACGGTGATGCCGCGCAGCATGCCCTCGCCGAGGGTCATGCCATACAGCGAGCCGGTCACTGCCGAGCCGCCGCCCGAGGCGACCTCGTTGAACTGCAGCACCGGAACCTGGTCGTCCTTCGGGTAGCCCGAGAGGATGCGAATGTTGGCATAGCTGAGCTTGGGCATGCCGATCTCGTTCCAGGTCTGCATCACGAAGCCAGTCAGGGTGGTGCTGCGGGCCGCCGCGATCCACAGCGGCAGCGAGATGAACGGCACCAGCATGTAGGTGGTACCGGACTTGCGCGAGATGTTGTTGAGGAACTGGTCGAGATTCGCCAGCGACAGCGCGGCGCCGCCAGAAGCGGCCGAGTTGTGGTAGAGCCGGCCGAACTTGCGGGCGCGGACGTTGAGGCCGTTGAACACCCGCGGATTCGTCGACTGGTCGCCCTTGATAAAGGTGTCGACCCAAAGACGGGCAAAAGCGGTGATGCCCATCCGCTCCTCGTAGTTGCGGCGCTCCGGGCCGTGACGGTCCTGGATCGCGCGGTCGACGTCGATGTCGTGGTCGATGATGTAGGTGGCCTCGTCGAACGGCGAGATCGTACCGTGGCCGCTGGACGATGCCTCGTTGATGGCGCGGAACACCGGGGTCGGCAGCGCCGCCTCGCGGTAACCCTGGTACTTGGAGCCGCGCAGCGCCTCGAATGGCATGACCTCGAAGACATCGCTGTACTGCGTGAACATCTCGATCACGGTGCGGCGAATATCCTCCATCGCGAAACCCTTCGCGTATTCAGGAAGGGTGATGAGGTTGTTCACGGCCATGGTTCAGGGTCCTTCTCTCAAGCCGATTTCTTCTGGAACTGCGCCTGATCGAACTGGCGCGCGTAGTCGAGCCGCTGAGCGGGCGACATCTTGGCGTAGGCTTCCTCACTCACCTTGCCGCCGGCATCCGGAACGCGGCCCGACTGCGAGAACGTCGCGGAGCCCTGGCTCTGGAATTTGGCGACGATCTTCTCGGCCGCCTGCACGATGCCGGCCGTGACCAGCATCTGCTTCATCTCGGGCGCGCCCATCGCGTCGAAGAACGTGCCGAGCGCGGTGACGCGGGCCGGGCCGTTGGCGCCGAGCTTGGCAACCTCGGCCGCCTTTGCAGCGGCGATCGTCGCCTCGGAGCCGACCACCGTCTCGGCATAGACGCCGACCAGGTCGGACACGGCTTCGCTGGAAAGGCCGTGCTTGACCGCGGCGGCCTGCAGCTTGGCGAATTCAGGCTTGGCCGGATCGATCTTGAACTCGACGCCCTGCGGGACCTGGAAGTCCTTGGGCAGCTCGATCTTGACGTCTTCCGGCTTCTGCGCGAGCGCGGCGCGGCGCACCTGCTCGGCCGCATCGCGGGTGGCAATCTCGGCGAAGTGCTTTCCGAAGTCGTCCCACTTCGGGCCGGCCGCGGCGTCGAAGAAGTTCTCCGGCAGCCAGTCAGGTCGGCTCGGCGGGGAGGGTGCCGTCGGCGTTGAGCTCGCCGGCGTAGCTGTCGACGCGGGGGAGGAAGCGGGCGTCGCGGCGGCTGCGGCCGGTGCCGGAGACGGCGACGGGGCCGCGGGTGCGGGCGAGGATGGGGTCGTCGGCACTACTGTCGGGTCTGTGCTCATCAATTCCCTCGGCCATGAGCCGCATCAAGTCTCGCGCCAAGCTGCGGCGACCGTTGTGGCTTCGCAACGCACTCTCAGAATCCAGGTCGACAACGGCCTCCAAAATGCGCCTGAGATAGCGGTGCAGCAGCAGGCCATCGCGGCCTTGCGCAATGCGCTTGATCGCGTCGGCCTCCTCCTCGTGCGGGGTCATCGGCTCGACGGTCATGCGTTTGTCATCCCCTGCTCGGCCGCAAGCTGACCACCGCGCTGCGCGCCGGGCGGAGTCGAGCCGATCAGTTGCGTCATCTGCTTCAGCACGCCTTCGACCTGTTTCTGGTCGCGGAACTTGATCAGCTCGATCCGCATCTTGTCGAACAGCGATTTCATCGTGGCCTTGCCGTCGACGATCAGCTTGTATTCCTCCGGCCACATCTGCGCTGCGATCTGCAGGCCATGGACCGCCATTGCGATCTCCTGCTGCTCGGCGGCGCGCTGGGTCGGGTTCATCGGCATCAGCGCAACCGCCTTGCCGTCGACCGTGATCTGGTGGATCGCGCCGGACCGCTCCAGCAGATACTTAAAGCGGATGAAAATCTTGGCCGGACCCTCGCGCCAGAACGCGAGGCCGGGGCGACCAATGCGACGCTGCGCGCGCGCCATCTCGTCCAGCCATTGGCCGAGCGTCGGCGGCGTGTCACCAGTCTGCTGCGGGAAATCGACGAAGAAGCCGCGGCGCAGCCGCTTCTCCTTCTCCTCATACTGATAGTCGGCCGGATTGCTCGGCGGCGGCTGGTAGATCGGCACCACATCTTTGCCGCTGCCCTGCCGCATCGGATAGGCCATGCCGGGCTCGAGGCCCTGCTCGATCGCGGCGAAGCTGTCATCGGGATAGCCGATCGGCGGCTTGATCGCCATCTCGCCGTGCTCCATCCGCATCAGCTCAAGTTCGTCGACCTGGCGCAGCGTCGGCATGTATTGCAGCAGCGGCCCATGGCCCCACGGCCAGTCGGGGTTCGGATTCCAGCGGAAAGGAATGAACGGACAGCAGCCCTCACCCTTGATCTCGACATCGTGTACGAGGTCCTTGGCGACGTAGACGACATGCTGCCAGCATTCGTCGCTATGATCGTCCCAGAGCCGCCAATAGCCCCAGCGCAGTTCGGTGCGCTCGGTCGGCTTTTCCTTCAGCGTGTCCTTGATCTTTTGCGGGACCTTGGCCCAAATCTCGTCGCCGAGCAGGTTCTGGACGTAGCTGTTGCGGGTGTAGCGGATGACGAAGCGGTCATCGATCTCGCCGTTGGGGCCGAGATTGATCTCCATCTCCCGGATCGGGACCGCGAGCACCTCGATCGGACCGCCGGGCCGTGATGGCTGGATCCAGAGGCCGACCGTGCCGACAGCAAGGTCCGGATCGAGCGCTTTCGACAGCTCCGGATACAGGTTCGACGCTTTCATTGCGGAAAAGATGTTCTTGTCGTCGGCGCGCACCTGCTGGGCGATCTCGGCGAACTGCTCATCAGAGATGAACATGCCCTTGCCGCGCTCGCACCATGGTGTGGCTTCCGGCATGTAGGTGTTGATCACCTCGGTGGCGAAATCGCCGCAGAGCTCGAACGCGATGTCGGTATTGAGCTCTGCGGCGTCCAGCAGGCGCTGGGTCGGCGGCTGCGAGGTCGATAGGATAGTGCGCTGGCGCTGCGGCGTGGCGAAGAAATAGGCCTCGCGCAGGTCGAGATCCCACAGCGATTTCCAGCGGCGGGCCGCGGCCAGCCGGTCGAGCCCTTCCTTTTCCAGCGCTGTTTTTTCATCGGCCAAGGAGCGGGCCCCCGATCAGAGGGGAGGAAGACACAGGCGCGATACCGGTGCCACCCAGGGCCAACGTGGTCCCGTAGCGCGCCATCAGCGTCGCCGTATCCATGCGGGCGCTGTTCTGGAGCGCGGACAGCTGATCGGCCTTGGCGCGATCGTTCAGCGCTGTGACCGCGGGATCAGGGGGCGGGGCTTCGTATTTCGGCGCGTCCATCATCTGCCTCGAACGGCTTGCCGCCGTTGGCGAGACAGTCGCGATAGAACCGGTCCGGCCGCAACGCACTGCCGGGCAGCTGCAGCAGATGCCGCAGTGCCACGGTGCACCACATCGACCAGGGAAACAGCCGCCGGCGATGCGGCAGCTTTGGCACGCTCACGATGAACGACTTGCCTTCCGGACCGATGAACGACCAGATCGCGGCACGGGCGTCGGGCCCTTCCGGGATCGCCTGGATCTCGGTGCCGGCAAACGACACGTCATAGAAGAGCCAGACCTGCGCGGCGGGTACGAAGGCAAAAGCCCGGACATGCTTGAAGCGGCCCGGCACCCATCGCGCCCAGCCGCTCGCGCCTTCGACGTTGAAGACGACGCACCAGCTTGTGGGCTCGTAGTCGGTCACCAAAGGAACCAAACGGTGCCCAGGACCGCAATCAGCGACACAACCGCGATGCCGAGCAATAGGCTCGGCCCAAGGTCAGCATCAAAATCTACCGTGCCGTCTTTGTTGTATTTCGGTGCCACTCCCATCCTACTCTCCTATGCCGTCACCCTCCGCATCGTCTTTCGCTCGCGCACGCGGACCGGCTGCTGGCCATCCGTGCGACCCATCGTCACCGCCCGGCCCTCGCCGCCGCCCAGCAAAGCGTTTTCGAACGCCTCGCACACGTGAGAATACTGGTTTTTCTCCGGCTCCTCGCTGTAGCGCTCGCCCGTGATCTTCAGCCGCCGCATGAAGTAGCCGCCGGCCAGGCCCGTGATCAGTGTGACGCAGCCCGGGTCGATCATCAGCGACGACGGCCGACCTGACTGCGAGCGCCGCAGCAGCACGCCGTTCACCGCCTCCCAGCGGATCGAGCGCATGTTCTGCGGATTCGGCGCCGGCAGAACTTTCATCCCGTTCTCGGCGAACACCTCGAACGGCGTGCGGTCCGTCGCCTCGCCGCGGTGCTGGCCGGCCGGATCGCCCCAAAAGATGAAGCTGAACCCCGGATATTGCTGCGCGAGGTACGTCTTCAGCAGCGGCGCGAATTCGGCGGCGCTCATGTCGCGGCCGACATACTCGCGCTGGATGAACCAGTCGTTGCGCAGCATCTGCCCGATCGCAGCCGCCGGCTGCCGGCCAAAGTCCAGCCCCACCGTTACCGGAACGGCCGGGATGATCTCCAGCGGCTTGGTCGCGACGTTTACCTCGCGCCGAAACTGCGGATAGACCGGCTTGCCGTCGGTGACCACGCTCGACCGGTTCATGATATTCGAGTCGATCCACGACTTGGTCTTGCCGGCGATCTTCTCCTCGTAGAACTTCGGCGGCAGGTTGTTCAGGTTCTCGGCGGCCGGGTTCGGCCGGTAGCCAGTCAGCCGCCGCGACGTGTGGCCCTCGCCATCGACATACTCCTCGAACTCCTCGATCAGCCCGGGCGGCTGCATGTAGAAGCCCCAATTCGCCGGCCGCTTCAGCGCGTTGCGCTTCTCCTCCGTCATCCAGTCCGGCGGCGGCACGTCGCCGCGCATGATCGGCAGCCAGTGATCCGCCGGCGGCGCGTTCGTGTCCGCGATCAGCCCGCCCCAGGCGCAGCCGCCATCCTTCACCGCCGGATAGCGCGGCGGCGACACGCGGCCGACCGCCTCCGAGAACACCTCGTATTGCGCGAACTGCACCTCGTTGAACCAGATCAGCGACGTTTCCAGCGACATGAAGAACGACTTCGCGTCTCGGATGTCCTCCATCGCCACGAAGGTCACGTCGAGCTCCAGCGCGCCGACCCGGATCTCATGCCGGTACGGCCGGGTCTCGTAGAACACCCCGAACTCGTTCGGCTTGGTGCCGGGCGGAAACCAGTCCTTCCAGGTCGGGATCGTGGTTTCCTCAAGCTTCGAATAGGTCTCGCGCAGGATGTGCGCCCGAAACCGCTGCCGGCCATCCTGCTGCCGGGGCTGTTCGAGCGCTTGCTGGAACACGTGCATGCAGCACGCCGACGACGTGCCTGACCCCTGCGGCCCCTGGATGATCTTCACCCGCGACGTGCGGTCGCGCATGAACGTCCGGAGCTGCGCGCCGTCCGGCCGGAAGATCGGGAAGCCGCTGGCCGGGTCGCGCTCGATCATTCGGCCATCCGCGAGGCGATCTTCCAGTGCAACGCCATGATGCCGGCCGCCAGCGTGTGCTTGTGATCCGACGCATGGTAGGCCGAGTCGAACGCGGCAGGATCGCGCTCGGCCGTGACCACCGCCACGCCGACAACCTTGCCCTCGCGCGCCTTAGCCAGATACTCCTCCAGGATCGCGACGACTTCCGGGATTGCCTCAGTCGTCGGCACCGAATAGCCTGGCAGCGCGACGACGTTTTCGCTCATCATGCCTGCCCCACCGTCGGCATGAACGGCAGCCACGGCCGCTCCGGCTCTTTCCAGAACTTCCGCGGGTGGATGTTCAGTCGCTGCATCTTCTCGCAGTGCTTGCGGATCAGCTCCTCGTCGCGCTCGCTCGCCGGCGACACCGTCACCCGGTCCCGCAGCCGCTCCATCTTCGCGATCAGCTTGACCTGGATCAGCACCGCCCCCTGTTCCGGGTTCGGCGACAAATCCGCAAACGGCCCCTCCTTCAGCACGATCGACTTGACCGGCCCGACCTTGCCGAAATTCCGCCCCCACGCCTGCATCTCATCGTCGTAGCGCTCGACGAAAAAATCCGGGATCCGCTCAAAAGCCGTCAGCATCAGTAGTTCCCATCCATCAGCACAAATGCCCGCGGACGATCCGTCCGAATTTCCCTGAGCGTGAACGGCTGCTCGCTTTTCAGCCCGTGGCTGCGCAACTCCACCTTCAGCAGGTCGCGCGCCTCCGTTTCGTCAGCCGCAACGATCACCGACGCCACGCCGACCGGCCAAAATCCTTCGTGATCGTTGCAGGTGAAGACCTTCAGCATCACGACGCCCTCTCGTTGCAGTGCTCGATGATATCAGCCGCAAGCTCCCGCATCGGGCCCGGCATCATGCTCAAGATCGCCACCGGCTCGCTGCAGCAGCCACACGACACCAGAACACAGATCGTGCCGTCGTCCCCGTGGTAGACGACCGCCGTGTCCGCCAGCCGACCAGCCGGAAGCCGCGCGATCTCAGCGGTCACGTCTTCAAACCCGACGTCCTCGGTCATTACAAATCCTCCCGCGTGTAGCCCTCAAGGAACGCCTTGCGCGGCGAGAACGACTGATAGCCGTCCGCATAGACCACGTAGAAGTCGCCGGCCACCGGCTTGTAACGGCTGAACATCTCGTCAGGTGCAGCAGACGACGCAAAGCCTTCCTCAAATTGCAGCACCCACTCGCCCGTCGTCATGTCGCGAATCGGCGTGTCCTTCAGCTCCAGCGCTCGCACTGACTTGTGCGACCGATATCGCGGCATCGATTTCGGCGCCCAGTCCGCAGTAAGCCGACATTTGCTGCACACGGCACCTTCACGAGTCAGCCGAAAAAGACGCTCGCCGCAACTGCATGTCCAAGGTTCGCTCATGGTCCCAACCTTTCCTCGTTGAGGTTTCAGAAAAACAAAAAATACCGTCACACCCCTGAAGGTCTATCGAGAGGGCGTGATCCCAGCGTTCTCGCCGAGCTCGAAACTTTGCCCCCGCCCCCGCCCGGGACGCCCGCGTGAATGCGCGACCCCCACCCCCACCCGTCGATTACGCGCTCTTGCCACATCAACGCTGTCTCCCTCATCAGGGGAGCGTCACACCGTGCCATCATGTTGATTTCTCACCATTATCCACGATGACCGTCTGTGCGTGTGTCAGTTGTGCGCCAGATCCCCGCTCGCCAGGCTCTCGCAGGTCGAGCACGTAGCCGGCGCGAACATCAACAGATACAGACACTTGCGTGTTGGCAGCTGGCTTGTGCCCCGCGATCGACAGCAGATGGATTGCGACGTCCTTCTGCACGTGCTCGGACTGCGCTTGGTCGAGCAATCGGAGCATCGTCGCCGCTGCTGGGGCCTGCGATTGCGTGAGCGCGACACGTGTCTGCTGCTCTATGTAGGCGAGAACGTGGGGTTGCCGGAGTTGCTTGCATGCGTAGGAACGATCGAGTTTCAAGCGCTCGCAGGCTGCGGTCTGGGTTTTGCACTCCCCTGATACCAGCAATCCAACGAGTTGGCGGATGCGCTTGGTTGGCAGGCGAGATTTGACCGGTTTTTGCTGTGTTTGCGGCTGGATCGCGGTGGGATTGATGGGAGTGTTCGCGAGACCAGACATGTGGAGGGTCGTCCTCGGCCTTTGGCCTTCGTCCTGTGCTTCCGCTCGCAGGCTCGCTACAGAAGGAACGCGGGCGCGATGCGGGACGCGCGGAGAGTGGTGCCGGATGTGGGTGCTGATCGCAACGCACCGTTGGGATATGCCTATTTCTATAGGGTTTTTCGCATTTGGCTGGTGGTGACGAGCGCGCGCTGGGGCGTTGCGTCGGTCGAAAATGCGATTATTCAAATGGATAATGATTGATCTCGAAACGAAGCGCGCTGTGCTTACCATGATACAGCGCGGGCTGGTCACAGTGCCTGAGGCGGCGCGGTTGGCCGGGGTGCAGCGGCAGCTGGTGCGCTATTGGTGCCGGCGGGCCCGGATCGTGCCGGCGAAGGCTCGGGATGGGCTATTGGCGAAGCAGTGGCGCAAGGTGCTCAACGAGCCTCGCTAGCCCTCCGGCAGGTCGCTGTCGAAGCGGTCCGGATCGACCGACTGTTCTATGAGCTCGACGAGCTGCAGCGCCTCTTCCAGGTCGAGCACGACCGTCACCTGCATGTTCTCGTCCTGGTGATGCTGGATCGCATCCATCAGCGCGATATGCGCGTCGACCAGGATGTCTTCGGTGCTCTCTTCGGGCGGCGGGAACAGAATCACGTCAGCCACGGGTCCACCTGCTCGTGCAGCATCTCGCCAGCGACGCTGTCCCACACGGTCCTGAACGGATAATAATGGGCGCACAAGCGCCTCAAGCGTTCGTCAGGCGCAAACCCAGGCGGATCTACGTACAGATCAACGACCTCTTTGAAGCTCAGCCATGCCGGCTCCATGACCTTCACCGGCATGATGCTGCCGACCCGCACGATGGCGGGCGCTGCGGCGAACGAGACGAGCCCGGTGATGAAGCTGCGGCGGGTAGTCATTTCGAAGGGTCCATGATTTTGTCCAAATGCTCCAAAGTCTTATCCCATCGCTCCGGATCAGGCTGGGACAGCCCATGGAGCTGGAAGATCACTGAGAACGGGCAGGCGATATACCTACCGCCGTACACGTAGACCGCGCGCGAGGCTTCCACGTCGATCACGACCGGCTGCTGGAAGTCCCAATCTGGGATCGTCTCTCCATCCTCTGGCGCATAGCGCAGGCACGCGAGCTGGGTCAGCGGCATGGTGAACACGTAGCGGTGTGGCTCATAATGGCGTTGCCCGTAGGGCCAGGCCACGATCGCAAGAGCAGCGCACGCCAATAGCAGTGCGCAGCAGAAGCCCATCCAGGCGAGTTGCAGCCATTCCAGGCGGGTTTGAGGTCGCAGGCTCATTTCAGCGCCTCGTCGATCGCGTCCTGCCACGCTTCCCGCGCATCCGACTCCTCGATTTGCGGCCTATCGCGGCTGTCCCAGGTGAGTAACACGCCCCTGATTTGCAGCAGCATCGCATCGGTCGGCTCGCGCATGGCCTCGATCGCGGCGCGCGCCATCTCCCTCCAATCGATCGATTCCGCCTCCACGGCCAAATCTGCGGCACAGCGAGCCTCCAGCGCCTGCGCGACATGCTCGATCATTTCGCTCATTTCGGCACCTCCTCGCGCATCTCGCCGATCGGAACATGACTGACCGTGCCGTCATTGCTCACGAACACCGCGCCGATGCCAAAGGCGCCCATATCGAGCTCGGCTTTGGTGCGCTCACTCACCGCCGCCGGGAGATTGATGACCCTACGCAGATACATCTCCGCATACCTCTCATCATCGTCGAGATCCTGCCAGCCGCTCATATCCCCGCCTCCATCTGCTGCTCTGCCCGCTTCCGGTCTGCCCGGATCCTCTTCCAGCGAATATTTGCGATCCTCTTGGCATGAGCGACGCGATCCTTCTGAGGAGTCTTGGCCCAGCGCTCTCGCGATGCCTTCGCCACCGCCTCGCGCCTATCGGGCCGGGCCATTTTGAATAGCCCGTGCAGCCGCATATGGTCGATACCGTCCATTAAAATGAGGTTGGCCGGATGATTGTTGGCATGGTTGCCGTCCACATGATGGATATCGAACCCGTCGGCGATCATCTTTTTCAACCAATCACGGGATCGCTCAGGGTGAGCTCTGAGCCAGATTCTGTGGTATTCCTTCATGGGGCAGCCACTCCCTCGCTCATAAGGAGACGCCGCTTTCTGGCTTTTGCCGCCCGTTCTCTGGCCTGTTTCTGTTTTCGAAACGCTATCCACCGAGCATTACTGGCGGCGCGTTGGTGTTCTCGCAGCTCGGTAGGGCTCATGCTGGCGATGCGCGCTTTGCCGCCCTTCTTCGCGAAGTGCTTGAAAACACGGCTGTACATATGCGTCCCAGCAGGGCTGGAACAATTCCCCATGCGCGCCTGATTTGCCTGCCTCGGGATGAAATTCTCGGCGATCCGGCGGCGCATCTTCTCGACCTGCTCCGGGTCCTCCTCGACCCGCAACCGTAGCCCTGCCGCCCGGAGCGCGTCAAACAGCTTCTCCGGGCCGAGCCGCTTGACTTGCGCCAGCCCGAACGCCTTGCCGGTGAGCCCGGATGCAAAGCCTGCGAGCGTGTCGAAATCCTCGTAGCGGACCTCGAGCCGGCCGACCTGGTCGCGGATCGCGCCGATCAGTTCGCTGTAACAGGTAACCTGCGTTCCGATCATCGGCTCGTGCATGGAGGCGCCTTTCCGATCTGGCCAATGCGCTTGCCCATGGCGTTCTCGTATTCGGTCCAGTGCGGCGGGTCGTTGTCCGGCTCGTGGCGTGTGCGGCGGATGACACCGCAGTTCTGGCAGGTCCGCAGCGTATTGTTCGCATCGATCCGGTTTGGCTCGGACCATCGGTGGTTGCTCATCGCTCACTCCATGGCATAGCCGGCAGCGTGATCGGCCGCTTGGACCGCCGCGCTTTCGAAGCGTGCACCGCGTGGAGCATCGGCCGGTCGCTGCCCAGCGGCTTCTTCGAGCTCGACGGCTTGGCCTTCGCGCGGTTCACAGCTGACGTCTCCTGCCAGCCTCTCGGAACGATCGGTCTCATTCCCCCTCCATGTCAGCTCTGCGCACGAGCACCGCGTAGGACTGATCGCCGGCTGCTGCGTCGATGCGCACGTTTAGCCGTCGCTGTGTGGCGATCCTGGCGAGGTGCGCGGCCCGCCTCGGGTCGTTGCGCGGGTAGTAATCCGGGTCGGACATCCACCACGGGATCGGGAGCGTGCCGACGCTCATGTTCCCTTCACCACGTCGACGATGTGTCCCCACAGCCGGTCGCCCTCGCGCTTGCGACGGATGTCCTCGGCGATCTTGAACTGCTGCTCGATGTGCTCCGGAAGAAGCTGCGGAGCCGGCGTGTAGCTCGGGCTGGTCTCGATGCGCGGCAGCGGCGGGCGGTGGTCGATGGGCTGCCATAGATCGCTCATGCCGGCACCTTCGCCTTGTCGAGTATTGCGGTGAACATCGAGATGTCGGTCTTGCGCTCGACGAGTGGGCGGAAGCGCTTGTATGCAAATGACCTGAACTCTGAAACTGGCTGCGCTTCGACAAGCCAAATCCCGAATTCGATCCATTTGCCTCTCCAATAGTCGGGGTAATTGTCGACCCCGCTGACAGTGTAGATTTCGCGCAAGCGCAACATCGGCGCCCCTTCGGCATCCACACACACGACCTTCTGCCCAACGTAAAACATGCTCATCTCGAATCCCTCCCCGCGAACCAGATGCCGACCACGACGGCGAGCCCGAGCACCGGCGCCCACCAGTGCTGCTGCAGCCAGCCGAGCGCGTCGTTGACGTCGGCGAGCGTGAGTACGAGCGCGGTCATGCGGCCATCCCTTCGCCTTGCATGATGGTGCGCACAGCCGCCTTCATGTCGGGCGAAAGCCGATATCCCTGCCCCCGCACGGTGTCGATTCTGACGCCGAACTTCTCGATCTTTTTCCGCAGGTGGCAGATGAAAACAGCAACAATCTCGATCTCCGGGCCTTCATCAGGCCGGCCGCCGTACAAGCCCAGCATCACCGTTTCCTTTGCCACCATTTCGCGCCTCATGAGCATGCCGAACACCCTGGCCTCATACGCGCTGAGATCGAAGCAAAGCGGAGCAGGTGCTCGCATGCCAAGGGCGTCCTCGAGTTCCTCGATCCGAACTCGAAGCATCTCGTTTTCCTTCTCGACGGCCTCGATCCGCGTCATGCGGCGTCCTCCTGCTTGGGCTGAAGTTCGCGCATCCGCTTGTCCAGGATCCACACGAGGTCTTCCCCCATGCCGACGCTCGGTCTTGGCAAAAGTCCAAGCACGATTGCGAGCTTGTCGTAGGCGTCTGCCTTGGGCTCAAGAGCGGCGATCGTGGCGCGCAAGTTCTGGATTTCATGCTTGCAGCGGTTCATCATCTCAAGCGCTTCTCGAACGTCCATTTCTTCCTTCATTGTCTTCTCCTAGTTCATGAGATCAAGACCAAGCACCTTGCGCATTTCGGGCGACAGGTTCTTGGCGGCTTCTTGGCCAGACGGGCTGCGTGCCCATTCGTCACTTTCTTCTTTGGTCGCGTCGAATTCGCCATTGGCTACGCGGGCCGCAAACTTGGTGAAGCCAGTGGCCATCAGCTCAGAATAGAGCTGCGTGATCGGGCAGACATAGGTGTCAGCATAGTCGTCAAATTCGCCAGTCTCTGCGCGAGCCGCGAATGCCTCATATTTGGCAGCATTGGCGGCAGATGCCTGCACCGCGATCTTGCGCAATTCAATCGCCAGTTTATCGCGTGTTCTCATGCGGCGTCCTCCTGCTTGGGCTTCATGGCCAAGTCGTAGTGCTGGTAGTGATGCCGCAGCTGATCGAGCGTCGGCGCCGGCACAGGTGGTGCCTTTGCCATCAGGTGCTCGGTGATGCCCCAATCCGGCCCATACTTGGCCTTCAGCTGCTCGAGCGTCGGCCGCGCATCTCGCGCGCGCTCGAACTCCTCGCGCTCCTGCAGCTGCTTGCGGATGCGCTCCTCACGGGCCTCGCGCTCGCGCCGCCAGGAGATCGCAGCTTCGCACGCGTCGGCAACCTCCTTCACCGTCGGCAGCCAGTTGGAACGCGATGGCAGGCCCGTCGCCGGGTGCGTCACCTCGGTGATGATCTCCTCCGGATACCGAGACAGAATTGCGCTGATCGCAGCGACGTAGGTATCCGGATCGTTGGCGTCACCGGTGCGGTAGCAGCCGAGGAGCAACCTCGCCCGGTCCGCTGCGTAGCTCGTCAGGCGCTCTTGCTGGGCCATCGAAGCTGGCAATTTTTCGACGGAGATCGTCAGCTGCTTGAATGATTTTGGATCCGGATGATTGGCCATTGGAGCGACCTTTCAGGGTTCGGGCGATGTAGGCGGAGGGATCGACAACGCGGTTGCGCTCGGCATCTTCGATCGCCGCAAGGACGACGATGGCATCGTCGCCGGCCTCCTTCAGGCACTTGCCGACAAACGCTCGGCAGCTGTCGGCCCCCTTGCCAGTCATAGCTGCCAGCTTCGTCAGCCCATCGCGAAACAGCCGAGTTCGAGGATCGTTCGGCGCGTCAGCGCCCGAAGCGTTAGCTTCGGTCTTATCTGTCTGTGTTTCTGTCTGTGTATGTGGGGGAGTTTCAGAAACGTTTCGTTCCTGTTTCCTGAAACGTTTCACTCGCTCTGTTGAAACGTCGGATTTGAACTGTCTACGCGCCCAGTTGTGCGGAGCAAATCCAGTTTCATCTTGGTCGATCAGACCGGCTTTCACGAGCGCTGCCAGATACTCAGATGCCTTGGATTGTTTGACGCGCAAGCTCAATGCGATGATTTCGATCTGCGGCAGCCGGCCTTCGTTCTTTGACGCGACGCAAAGAAACGCGATCCAAATCCAGCGCATCGCTTCCGGCAAAAGCAGGATCTTTGGATCATTAATCACGTCGTCGTCGAGGCGAAACCAGCGGCTCATGTGGCGCCCTTTCGGGAATTGCAGGGACCACACAACGGCTGCAGATTGTGAATGCAATCACATCCGCCGGCTGCCACTGAAATGATATGGTCTTTGTCGAGATGCACGTCGTCGCGGCCGCACTCGACACACATCCCGATCCGATCGCGAAGCTCCGTCCACTCCGCTTGGGTGTGCGTGCCAAGCTTGCGAGCTTCAGCCATCCTAAATGCACGCCATTCGTGTGGGGACGGCCTATCGAGATGAATTTTCCCGTCGTAGCCGTAAGCCCGCGTTGGATAGCGCCCCCTGATCGCTCCGTCGCTCAATTCACCGCCTCCTGCTGCTTCTCCCGCCGCTGCCGAGCCCGCTGGATCATGCCGGAAACATTGACAGCAGGGACACCAAGCCGCTCAGCGATGGCGGCGCGCTTCAGACCGCTCTCGTAAAGTTCGAGCGCGCGATTCTGCTTTTCGCGGACGATCTTGAGGGTGCCCTTACAGTCGCTCATGCGTGCATCCCCATCATGACCGGCCGCACGCGCCGCCCGATCGGAGGGTCGCCGACCTCGTGCGCCAGGCAGTAGTGGGCGACCATGTGCAGGCCGTTGCCGTCGAGGCTGACGAAATAGCTGCACCAGATCTCGCGCTGCTTGACCATCTGGCCAAGCATGGCGGCGAGCGCGCTGTGGCTGTGGAAGTGGATGGCGATCTCGCGGTATGGCGTCCAGCGGACCTCGCTGAGGCACGCGCAGACCTCGGCCTTGTAGCTGGCCATGGCGGTCACTCCGCGGCCGCGGCGAACAGCGGCAACATCCCGAGCGCCTGCATGTAGGTCTCAAGGATGGTCTCCTGCTCTTGCCGCTCGTTCGGGTCCTGCTTGCGCAGCCGGACGATCTCGCGGAGCGCAGCGACGTCGAATCCGTTGCCCTTGGCCTCGGCGTAGATGTCCTTGATGTCCTGACCGATCGCCTTCTTCTCCTCCTCCAGGCGCTCGATGCGTTCGACGATGGATTTCAACTGCGCGTTGTTGACCGACATCTATCCCTCCATTGGCTTGATCAGAACGCGGCATCCGGCCGGCGCGTGGCCCCATTCGACGACGATGCGGCGCAAATTCTTCTTGCTGTCGTCGAGGACGATCTCGGCGTAGCGGAGATAGTCGATCAGCAGCTTGAGGCCGTTGTCGGCGTCGATGCGGCAATGCTGCTCGGAAAGGGTGATCTGCAGCTCGTAGCGGGCCAGCCTGGCGCGTTGGACCTCGCCCCGCGTCATGGCCGCCTCAAGGAATTTGTCGGCCATCTCTCGCCACGAGAGGGCGTTCTTGCGGGCCTTCCAGTCGACGCGGCGCATGCGGTTGACCGAGATCGGCGCCGGCAGGTCGAGCAGCATGTCGACTGGGCGGAATGGCGGATTGCTCACATCGACGCGATTTTTCGCGCCGGCGGCTCCAGTGCGTTCGAGGTGCTCGGCGAGCTGCTTCTCGGTCCAGCGCATCGGCTCACCACCCGCACGTTGCGCATGGAGTGGCGCCGCAGGATCTCGGCGACGATGACCGCGATGGCATCCCCCGACCATTCGCGCTGTCCGCCCAGATAGCGCTCAGCAGCCCGTACAGAGCATTTGCAGAGCGCCGCGATGTGGGCCGCGGTATTGCTCGGCCAGAGCGTCGTAGCGACCTCCGAGAGCACCGAGCCGACCATCTGGTCGTCGTCTCGACCATGTGGTCGGGCGCTTTCGGTGGATGCCGATTGATGGTGCGGAGATACTGAACGCATGACAAACCCCTACTCACATACTCAACCCGAGCGTCACTCAACCTTGAGTGCGCCGCAGCATAGAATTCACGAAAAAGTTGTGACGTATCCGTGTCGATTGTGGGATGATCGGTGTTCCAGCGCACATCCCATTCACGGAGACATCCATGAACACGGTCATCTATTTGGCCGAGCGCGCTCAAGCGCGCGCCTCGACGGCTGGGCGCGGCACATCGCAGGGCCAATCGCCATCCGGCCAATTCTCGGAGAACCAACGCAAGGTCCGCTCAAGACGGCCGACGTTGATGTCGGCGCCGTCCGCGAGCGCCGACAGCTTCTTGCCGTCGTTGAGCGCGCGTGAGCTGACCGTGGTCAGCGAAACGCCCTCGATCTCAGCATATCGACGAGCGACGCATAGCAGTTGTTCGATGCCTGTCATGCCGGCAATATCGGTAGGTTTACCGCTCCTGTCAACGGTAAACTCACCGGATGCACACCCGAAAAGCTCCGGTCATTCTACCGGCATGGATGTGGCATCCCTTCTGACCAACATTGACCGACTGCTGAAAGCAAAGCGCCTCAGCGACAACGGCGCGTCAAATCTCGCCGGCCGGCCGGATGCGATCCGCAATTTGCGCCGATATGCGAAGGGCCAGATCAAGGGCTGCTGGACAATCGACGTCCTCGACGATGTGGCGCGGGCGCTCGATACCTCGAGCTGGGAGCTCTTGCGGCCGCCTGGTGCCTTCCCCGGCGATGAAACGCTTGAGGAAACCGTCGCCGCGATCGTCGATCGGCGCTTGGCCGAGCATGTTGCGCCGCGCCAAAAGAAAATTCGGTAGCCCTACCGATTTTAGTTGACCGGTAGACTTACCGCATTCATGATGCGCCTCAGGATCACCACTGGAGCGCATCGCCATGTCAGACCAACCCAACCTCACCTTCACTCTCAAGGACATTCGCGTCCAGTCACCCTGCGCGAGCGGCTGGAAGATGCTGCTGACATCGCTTGGGTGTGCCGGCGCTGATTACGACCCCAAGCGCGTCGTGTCGCTCGGCGACATCGCCAAGAGCAACGATGCGGCCGACGCGATGTGGTGCATCCGTTGCCTAGATTGGTCAGACATCGCCGTCCGTCGCGCGGTGATCGCGGGCGCGGTGTTGCCGGCAGTCAAGCGCGCGTCAAAACACACCAAAGACAAGCGTGTGTTCGACGCCATCGCGATCATCGAGCGTTGGTGTGCCGGCGACGATACGGCCGATCTCAACAAGGCGCGTAAGACCGCCTACGCCGACGCCACCGCCGACGCCGCCGCCACCGCCTACGCCGCCTACGCCGCCTACGCCGCCGACGCCGCCTACGCCGCCACCGCCGACGCCACCGCCTACGCCGCCGCCACCGCCTACGCCGCCGCCACCGCCTACGCCGACGCCACCGCCGACGCCGACGCCGCCGACGCCGCCACCACCGCCTACGCCTACGCCGCCGACGCCGCCGACGCCGCCGCCTACG
>SCSV01000187.1 GCA_004297555.1 Salinibacterium sp. | reverse complement strand
CGCTCGCCTTGTCCGCAGCCTTCGAGGCAAACTCGCCGTCCTCGTTCCGCGGATGCTTCGCTTCGTCGAAGCCGCCCCCGCTCTTCTTCCGGTTCTTCGCCCATTCACCGTAGCGGTCGGCGGACCTCTTGACGGCGGCGCGGGCGACAGCCCAGCCCAGTTTCGCGAGGGCGGCGGGCACTATCCGACGATGAACCGGGCCCGCTCGGCGTTGAAGGGGAAGCTGGCGTTCACGTACTGGGTGCGCTCGGGGATGCTGAGCGGGATCTCGCCGAACTTCATGTCCTTGACGAAGGCCTTCGGCGTATCGCCATTCGGGAAGCTGAAGCGCGCCGTTCCGTTGATCCGTGAGGTCTGGACGGACCGCACGCGTTGCTGACGCTCCTGGATGTACTGGAGGAGCAGCAACAGGTCCTGCGACTCCGCGTGGATCGTGAAGTTGCCGCCGATGCCATCCGACATGTCGTCGAACCTGGGCGCTGTTTCGCCCAGGTAGCCCTCTTCGAGGATTCGGCCCCGGAAGTTGATCGCGAACTCCTTGAAAGCCGTCATCGTGACGAGTGGGGCGTTCTCTCGGGCGAGCCGGAGCACCACCTCGCCACCCCTAATCCTGGTCTCGGACATGCTCTCGGTTGTACGGGCGGCGGTCGCCTCCCTCGGAAGTCAGCCGGCAAAGCGCTTTGTCCGCGCGATGATCGACCTGTGAGCGAAGGCGTTGGGCAGCTCAGGAACCGCATCGCCGCACTCGAGCGCGAGCTAGCGGTCGAGCACGAGGTGGCGGAGCGCGCTCGGGCGATCGTCGCGCAGATGGTCGATGCCAGGGTCGACGTGCGACAGGCGGCGCTCCAGCTCGTCGAACCACCGTTGCGCCGGCGGATCGAGACGCTGGCCCAAGAGCGGGACGACCTCCAGAAGCTGGCCGAGAACCTCCAGCGGGTCTGCCGCGAGCTCGTCGAGGAGCGCAACGTCTCCAAGGAGGCGCTCGCCCGCTGCGAAACTGAGCGCGACGCATTGCTTCAGCGCATCGCGCGGCTCGAAGACGCCAACGACCAGAGCTAGGGCGACGCCTCGACCGTGACCGAGGGTCCGATCGCGGTCTGGAGGACGATGACGTCCAGCGTTCCGACCTGCTGCACGGTGATGATGAGCACGAAGATCCCCAGGCCGGCGAGTTGCACCGTGTTCCCGGTCTTCGAGTCGAGCGAGAACGCCACGATCCGTTGCTGAGCCGGGTTCTGCTTCGCCTCGAGCGTGTCGAGAAAGTCGAAGACCTCGCCGGTGAAGGTGTCCTTCCGATCCTGCGTCGCCGGGAGCTTGTTGTACTTCATCGAGATCGCGGCGATGGAGTCCTGGACGAAGTCGGCGAAGCGCCGCCGAGCGATCGGCACCTGGACCGGGCTGACGTTCGGGTTGACGGTGGTGATGCCAGACTCGAAGACCCAGCGTCCGATCCGCGTGTCGCGGCGCAGAGCTGCGACGCCGTTCGCCTTGAACGCGATGTAGTCGGCCATCTGGAAGTTGGTCGGCTGGCCGGCCGTCACGAGCCCGTCCTCGAGCCGCTGCACGATCTCGATGAGGTCGGTCGCCTGCCCTGGGTTGTTCTCGGGCGGGAGCTGGCTGAGGAGCGACGCCATCAGCGAGTCGGGGCCGACGAGGACCTGGCCCGGCTGTGCATTGAGCACGTTCGCGGCCGCAGCAACGGGCGTGGTCGGGAAATAGTTGACCACGTCCGGGATGAACTGGACGAAGTGGGGGTAGCAGAAGACGCAACGATCCGACCGGAACGCTCCGACGCCAGGGTCGGCGCCGGCGAAGAGCTGGGCCGCCGCATAGCCCTCCTGGGTACCGATGGGGGCCCTGAGCAGTGCGACGCGGCCGAGGCCGGCCGCCGATGAGTTCACGGCGTTCGACTGGAGCTGCGTCCGGATCTGGGCGGACTGCCGGGCGGCGGCGATGATCTGGATCGCGTTCGCCGGATCCGCGCCGGGCTGCGTCGCGTTCAGGGCGTTGACGTAGGCGGTGTCGATGGCCGCCGAGGACAGCACGGTGAGCGCGTTCGGATTCGCGACGGTCACCGTCAGGCTGGGATAGGCGCCGCCGCTCCCAACGCCGGACAGCGCGAGGAGGTCGGAGGCGTTCACGCTGGTCACCAGCGTCGCCGTGCCGGTGACACCCAGGGTCGAGTACACCGGAACACCGGTGACGGTGGGCGTCGTGAGCGGGTTCACGAGCGGGTTCTGGTTTGCGATCGGCCAGGCCGTCGTGCCGGCGATCGACGTGTTGAGCCCAAAGCCCCAGACGATGTCCTGCGCGAGCGCGAACTCCTGCGTCGGCGCCGCAGCGTTGAAGATCCGCGTCCCCGCGGCCAGCACGAACGTAGTGCCTTGCGCGAGCGCGATGCTGTTCGAGGCGACCACCGACTGGTTCGCGTCGACCGTCATCGTGAAGGTGCTGTTCGCCGCGACGGCGACGACTGTGTAGCCGCCGGTCCCGTTGGCGGCGGCAATCACCGCACCATTCACGAGGGTGCTCGCGTTGATCGCCGCGACGAGACCGGCGGCGATCGTGATGGCTGTCGGCGCGCCGCCCGAGTTGAACGTGATCGCGTTGCCGTTGATCGTCGCCGTGTAGACGATGCTGGCGGTGACCGTGGTGACAGTCGCGGTGAATCCTGGCGTTCCAATGGAGTTCGGAAGGGTCCCGCCGAGCGTGATCGAAGCGGTTGCCGTCGAAGCGACGGACGAAAGCGCAAGGTTGGGGCGGACGAGGATCAGCCGCGAGAACTTCTTGTCTTTGAGCCAGACGAAGGCGTTGCCGTTCGAATACTGGTTGGTGGTCGGGCTCAAAGGATCGACGAGCGAGGGGACGAACGGTCCGAAGGTCGAACGGATGCCTGCGTCCCCGGTGACCTCGGTCGGGGCGTTGAAAGGGCCCTTCGACCATTCGCCGGCGAGGCCCAGCGTGCCCTGTGCGATCCCGACGAAGGCGCCCGCCGGGATGATGTCGACAATGACGACGCCTTCGATCTGCGCAATGACTGGCAGCGGAGGGAAAGCACTATAGCGCCTTACAAAACCCGCCATTTATCCAATCCTTTCGAGATCTTGCATGAACTCTTCGCGGGTCTTGGTCTTCTTGGTGAAGTTGCACTTCTTGCAGGCCGGCAGAAGGTTCGAGATCGCGTGCTTTCCGCCGCGCGCAAGCGGCGTTGCGTGGTCGATGGTGTCGGCGGGCGCTCCGCAGTACGCGCACTTCCCGTCGTG
>SCSV01000186.1 GCA_004297555.1 Salinibacterium sp. | reverse complement strand
GGCACCCGCAACCATGCCCAAGTTTTGATGTTCCCGCCGGGGTTCCCGGCGCATGCAGGGAGGTCCGGGCACCCAGACGGGTTCATACCCCGTCGAAGGCCGGTTCGACTCCGGCCCCTGCCACCAACCCATGCCGACACGGCTGAGGGAGGCCCGACATGGGCGCAAAAGCAAGCACGCGCGGTCCGGTCCCGAAGCGCGCCTCCGAGCGCGCGGGACACCGAGCGAAAGACGACGTCCCTGATCAGGTCAAGGTCAACGGCCCGGTGCCGCAGCCGCCCGCCGATCGCGAGTGGGCACCAGCCGCCAAGCGTTGGTACTCGTCGCTCGCGCAGTCCGGCCAGGCGAACTACTTCGAGCCCTCCGACTGGGAAGAGGCGCGGCTAGTCGCCGACCTGCTCAGCGGTCAGCTCAAGACGGGCGCGACGTACAAGTCGCTGCTCAGCGCAGCGCGCAAGCTGCTCGACTCGCTCGGCCGCTTCGCGCTCGAGCAGGACGACGAGACGCGCCTGGAGATCGTCGTTCAGGACCTGCCCGTCCTCATCCGACTGATCAACCGACTCAGCGCACCGCCCAACGCGGCGATGATCAAAGAAATCCTCAAGGCAATGGCCGACCTCGGCACGACCGAGGGCAGCCGGCGACGGCTCCGCATCGAGGTCGAGCGCGAGCCCGACGAACCAGAGGAGCACGAACTTCCCGGCCTGACTGTTCTGACAGGTGGCAAGTGAGGCAATCCGCACCGGACCCGTAGGCTGGCCGGAGCGGACTCTCCTGCCGCTCGTCGAGGCCTGGGCGCACAAGTGGCTCCGCCAGCCCGACGGCCCGAACGCCGGCGAGCCGTGGACATTCACCGAAGAGCAGCGCCGGATCACGGCGTGGTGGTACGCCTACGACGAGCACGGCGATTGGCTGATCCGCCGCGGCACCCTGCGCCGCGTCAAGGGCTGGGGCAAGGATCCCTACGGCGCCGTCCTCTGCGCCAACGAGCTGCTCGGGCCGTGTCGCATCGTCCGCGTCGGCGACACGCTCAAGGTCCGGCCTAACGCGGCTGCGTGGGTCCAGGTCGCGGCCGTCAGCCGTGACCAGACACGAACGACGATGCGCGTCTTCCCTGCGTTGTTCTCGAAAGAGGCAGTCGCTAAGTGGAAGATCGACCTCAACAAGGAAGTCATCTACGCAAAGAGCGGCCAGGTCGTCATCGAGGCGATCACCAGCTCGCCGCGGTCCGCCGAAGGCCCGCGCGCCACGTTCGTACTGCGGAACGAAATCCAGAACTGGCTCTCGACGAACGACGGCCACGCGATGGCCGAAGTCATCGACGGCAACCTCACCAAGAGCCGCGATGGCGCCGCCCGCGCGCTCTCGCTCTGCAACGCGCACGTCCCAGGCGACGACTCGGTCGGCGAGCGCGAGTGGGATGCCTACCAGCAGATCGCCCAGGGGCGCTCGCGCGCCACTGGCGTCATGTACGACTCCCTCGAGGCGCCGGCGGATACGAAACTCGACGACGAAGCGTCGTTGCGCCACGGCCTCGAACTCGCCCGCGGCGACTCCGTCTGGCTGGATATCGACCGACACGTCGGCGAAATCTGGGACCCGCGGACGACGCCGTCCGAGGCTCGGCGGAAGTACCTCAACCAGATCATCGCCGCCGAGGACGCGTGGGTCGCGCCCCACCAGGTCGACGCGCTGCTCGAACCGGCTCCGCGGCCGCTGCAAAAGAGCGACATGGTCGCGCTCGGCTTCGACGGCTCGAAGTCTGACGACAACACAGGCCTATCGGCGGTTCGGATCGACGATGGAGCCTCGTTCCAGGTCGCGTCGTGGGACCCGAGTA
>SCSV01000185.1 GCA_004297555.1 Salinibacterium sp. | reverse complement strand
TCACCGTCGAGGCGCTCGCTGAGAAGAAAGGCTTCTTGCCGCAGTTCTTCCCTGGCAAGGCTGGCCGCGCCGCTGCTTCTGGCGTCGCGCAGTTCGGCTCGGCGCCGCGATCCAACCCTGAGTTCTGGAAGTTCCGAGCCGCCCAAGCTGGCAACGGTTGGGTCGAGGGCTTCGAGATCACCGAGTCCGAGTTCGACGCCGCCATCGCCAGCGCATGCGGCGCAGTGGCTCGCTAACCCAAGCGCGGAGACCAAGCCATGTCGATCCCCGAGGTAACTCAGACCATCAGCGACGGCGCCCTCGGCGTCCTCCCGCCGAATGCGTCCAAGGTTCAGGTCAAGCTTGGCGTCTGCTCTGCCGGCGCACCGAACACCGTCTACTCCTTCGCGGACGCGAAGCTCATGCAGGACACGATCGGGCGTGGCCCGGTGGTAGAAGCTGCCGCACAAGTCCTGAACGTGGCCGGCGGACCAGTCATGATCGTTCCGGTTCTGCCGAGTGTTGTTGGCTCGATCGGCTCGACCACGCTGGTCGGAAGCGGGACGGCGACCGTGACGGGTGGCAAGGCGCTCGACCGCATCGTCAAAATCAAGATCATCACCGGCGGTGCGCTTGCCACTGCAACCTTCCAGGTTGCCATTGGCTCTGGCGCATACGGCTCAACGGTCACGACTGGAACGCCAGGCACGTGGTCTTACCGAATCCCCGGTGCGCCGCTTGTGGTAGCGAACTTCGCAGTCGGAACCTACGTGGCCAACGACGTCTTCCAGATCAACCTGGACGGCTCGGTCACCCGCACCGGCTCGGGAACGGCGACGCTTCTCGACACCTCGACCGCTGAGCCGCTCGACGACTACGCGGTGAGGGTCAAGATCGTCACCGCCGGTGCGCTCGGTGCGGCTGTCTTCCAGTACAGCCTCGATGGTGGCGATAACTACTCGGGCCAGATCCTCGTCCCGTCGGGCGGGGTCTACATCATCCCGAATGCGGGCGTGAAGCTCACCTTCAGCGGGACCTTCGTCGCCGCGGACGTCTACTCGATCGCGGTCACCGGGCCTTCGTTCTCGAGCTCTGACGTGGCCACCGCCATCGACGCGCTCTTCGCGGACCCGCGCAAGTGGTTCTTGCTCCACGTCGTGGGCAAGGCGACGAGCGCTGCCAACGCAGCCACCATGGCCGGTGCTGTCGACGCGAAGATGACCACCGCGGAGACGGCCTTCCGTTACGCGCGTGCACTCGTCGAGTGTCCGCATGACGTGGACATCGGCGGCTCGAACACGGATTCGGCTGCCATCAGTGCCTTCGCGTCGTACTCGAACACGCGGATGTCGATCGCTATCGGCGATGCGGAGCTGGTGTCACCTTTGACTGGTCGCACCGAGCGCCGCTCGATCGGATGGTCGTACGCGGCGCGGCTCTCGGCGATCGCTCCCGGCGAGAGCCCAGCATGGGTGAATCGCGGCGCGCTCAAGGGCGTTGCTTCGATCTACCGCGACGAGGCCAAGGTCCAGGCGCTCAACGATCAGCGCTTTGTCACCGCGCGCACCATCATCGGACGCCAGGGGTACTACATCACCGACGGCAAGACGATGGCGGTCGCCGGCTCTGACTTCGGTGACATCACGAACTGTCGCGTGATGGACATCGCTTGCGACACCACGCGCAACGCGCTCCTC
>SCSV01000019.1 GCA_004297555.1 Salinibacterium sp. | reverse complement strand
GCTCCCGGCACTGACGGTGCTCGCGGGTAGCGTGGATCGCATGGCTACGAGTACGAGGTCGACCTCGCGAGCCCGCACGTCGAAATCGCGTGCCACTCCGACCAAACGCATGCCCCGCGCCAGGCAGGTGGTGATCGAGGAGGAGGGTCCGCTCACCAAGCTCTGGATGGGCCTCGCTCACGCGGCAGGGGCCGCGTTCCGCCTGCTCGGCCGCGAAACGCTCGCGAAAGACGAGCGCCGCGACGGCATCCCGTTCTTCATTTTCATTCTTGCCGCCGTCGGAGCGGTCGTGGAGTGGTTCAACCCGACCGACCCGATCGCGATCGCCCTCGACGCCTACACGTTCGGCGGCCTCCTCGGGCGGGTCGCGTTCGCACTGCCGGTGATCATGCTGCTCTTCGCGATCTGGCTGTTCCGGCATCCGTCGAGCGTGCACGATAACGGCCGCATCGGCATCGGGCTCACGCTACTGCTGATCACAATCAGCGGCTTGTGTCACATCTTCGGCGGCACCCCGCAGCCGACCGCGGGCATGGAGGCGTTGGCCAAGGCCGGCGGGTTGCTCGGCTGGGTGCTCGCTAACAGTCTCATCAGCATCGGCACCACCGCCCTCGCGACGCCGGTCACCGTCGTGCTCCTCGTGCTCTCGCTCTTCATCATCACTAAGACCCCGCCGAACCGAATCGGCGCGAGGCTGCGCGAGCTCTACGCCTACCTGTTCGGGGCCCAACTCGCGAGCGAAGAGGAACGCGCGGCGGCTCGCCAGGCCCGAAACGAGACCGGCGAGTTCGGCTCGCTCGGCGACCTGGGCCTGGATGCCCCGACCGACGATCTCGGCTCGATTCCCTGGTGGCGGCGCAACAAGGCGAACCGTTCCGACGATCCCGCCTTCGACAGTCCCGTACTCTCCCATTCGCAGGCGACGGATGCCGTCAGTCGCCTCGACGAAGACGAGTTCGGCATCGACCTGCTCGAGGAGCTGGTGCGCGCCGAAGATGCCGTCAAACGCTTCACCGGCGAAGTTGAGCGGGGCACCACGGGTCTTCTCGAAGACGGCGCAGGCCTGCTCCCGGGCTTCACCGCGAAGGCCAGCGAGAAGGGCCTTGCCGGCGAGTTCGAGTCGCCGCCGCACCTCGTCAAGAGCACGAAGCAGCCGACCGCCGTGTACCGGCTTCCCGCTGCCGCACTGCTCACCCCGGGCACCCCGCCGAAAGCGCGAAGTGCGGCCAACGACGAGGTCGTCGCGGCGATCAGCGAGGTGCTCAATCAATTCCAGGTGGATGCCCAAGTGACCGGTTTCAGCCGCGGCCCCTCGGTCACTCGCTACGAACTGGAACTCGGTGCCGGCGTGAAGGTAGAGCGGGTCACCGCCCTCGCTCGCAACATCAGCTACGCGGTCGCGAGCAACGAGGTCAACATCCTCTCGCCCATCCCGGGCAAGAGTGCGATCGGTGTGGAGATCCCGAACAAGGACCGCGAGATCGTCTCCCTCGGTGACGTGCTGCGATCGAGTGCGAGCACGAAGAGCGTGCACCCGATGACGATCGGTCTCGGCAAAGACGTCGAGGGCGGGTTTGTGGTGGCCAACCTCGCCAAGATGCCGCACTTGCTCGTGGCCGGCTCGACCGGCTCCGGCAAGTCGAGTTTCGTCAATTCGATGATCACCTCGATTCTCATGCGGGCAACACCCGCCGAGGTGCGCATGGTGCTCATCGACCCGAAGCGCGTCGAGCTCGCGCACTACGCGGGCGTTCCGCACCTCATCACCCCGATCATCACGAACCCGAAGAAGGCCGCCGAGGCGCTCGCCTGGGTCGTCAAGGAAATGGACATGCGCTACGACGACCTCGCGTCGTTCGGGTTCCGCCACATTGACGACTTCAACCGCGCCGTCGTGGCCGGCGAGATCGTGCTCCCGGTGGGCAGCGAGCGAGTGCTCCGCCCCTACCCGTATCTGCTCGTCGTCGTCGACGAGCTCGCCGATCTCATGATGGTCGCCCCGCGGGATGTCGAGGACTCGATCGTGCGCATTACGCAGCTGGCGCGGGCATCCGGAATCCATCTCGTGCTCGCAACGCAGCGGCCCTCGGTCGACGTTGTCACCGGCCTGATCAAGGCGAATGTGCCGAGCCGTCTCGCCTTCGCGGTGTCGAGCATGACCGACTCGCGCGTCATCCTCGACCAACCGGGTGCCGACAAACTCATCGGCCAGGGGGATGCCCTATTCCTGCCTATGGGGGCGTCGAAAGCCATCCGTGTGCAGGGTGCGTGGGTGACCGAGAGCGAAGTGGCCTCGGTCGTGCAGCACGTCGTCGCGCAGGCCCGGCCGGAGTATCGCGACGATGTTGCGGCAACCGCAGAGCGCAAGCACATCGATGCCGACATCGGCGATGACCTCGAGGTGCTGCTCGCCGCGGCCGAGCTCGTGGTGAGCACCCAGTTCGGTTCGACGTCGATGCTGCAGCGCAAGCTCCGCGTCGGCTTCGCGAAGGCGGGCCGACTGATGGACCTGCTCGAGTCGCGCGAGATCGTCGGCCCCTCCGAAGGCTCGAAGGCCCGCGATGTGCTCGTTACTCCCGAACAGTTGCCGTCGGTGCTCGCGCGGCTGCGGGGGGATGACGAGCCCCAAGACCTCGTTGCCCAATCGATCGCCGCAGAGCTGAGCGGTTACGATGAGGTGCATGGCGACTCCGACGAGGACGCCTGGAAGTTGACGGATCGGGAGTAACCGCGTGGCGCTTGAGCCGAACGCAAACCAGGGGAGTCCCGTAAAGCGTTCAACGGCCATGCGAGACTCGGTTCGGGATTCGATGCGCGGTCGCGTGGCGAGCCACGGCGATACCCCGGCGAGCAGCGGCAACCTCGCCAACATCATCACGGTCGTACGAATTCTGCTCGCCCCAGTCTTCATCTGGATGCTGCTCGAAGACGGCGGGCGCCATGGCCTGCTGCGCTGGGCCGCGGCGGTGCTCTTCGTGCTGGCGATCGCGACAGATGGCATTGACGGTTCGGTCGCGCGGCGACGCAACCTCGTCACGAACGTCGGAATCATCCTCGACCCGATCGCCGACAAGGTTCTCACTGGCGCTGCGCTCGTCGTGCTTTCGATCCTCGGTGAACTGCCCTGGTGGGTCACCATCGTGATTCTGGTGCGCGAGCTCGGTATCACCGCGTTCCGCTTCGCGGTTCTCCGGCGCCGCGTCATCCCGGCCTCTCGCGGTGGCAAGCTGAAGACGATCGTGCAGTCGGTGGCAATCACGCTCTACCTCACGCCTCTCTGGCTCTTGCTGGGCGAATGGATGCTCGTGGTCAACGGCATCGTGATGGCACTGGCCCTCGTGCTCACCGTCGTCACCGGCATCGACTACCTCGTGCAGGCCTGGCGCCAGAATCGAGCGGACGCGAAGCTGCAGCCATGACCCAGAGCGCCGCATCGCTCAGCGCCGAGATCGTTCGGCTGCTCACTGCCACTCACCGCACGATCGCCGTCGCGGAGTCACTCACCGGCGGGCTCCTGACCGCCGAACTCGTGCGCACTCCCGGTGCTTCGGCAGTACTGCGCGGCGGAATCGTCGCGTACCACACTGATCTCAAGCACAGCCTGCTGGGTGTCGATGTGGCGCTTCTGGCGGAACACGGCCCCGTGCATCCGGAGGTCGCCGCGCAGATGGCGACGGGCGTGCGCGCGCGACTCGCGGTCGACGGCACCCCGGCAGACATCGGCATTTCCACGACGGGCGTTGCCGGCCCAGGGCCGGAGGGCGGGCATCCGGCGGGCACGGTCTTTCTCGGCTTCGCGATCGGGGGCACCGCGCAATCGACCCGATTGAGCCTGACCGGCGACCGCGACGAAGTGCGCGCCGCGGTCGTGCTGGAGTCGCTCAGGGCGCTCGCGCACTTGCTCGCCTGACATTGGGAATACGCGACCGAACTCGCCCGTTACAGCTACTGAAATTCACGCAATCCACAGGCTGTAATCGTTAGAGTTCTTGCAATGTCCGGCGGTAGGCTTAGACAGCAAGTTGGAATTTCTGGCCCACAGTCAGTCAGGAAAGGAGGGTCCAAAATGGTTCTGGTACGTCAAGAAATCGGTGACGTTCTCCGTGACTTCCGTCTGCAGAAGGGTCGCACCCTCCGCCAGGTCGCGAGTAAGGCGAGCGTGGCCCTCGGTTACCTGAGCGAGGTCGAGCGAGGCCAGAAAGAGGCCAGCTCTGAGATTCTTGCTTCGGTAGCGGATGCCCTCGGCACTCCGATCTCGGTCATCATGCGTGAGGTCGGTGATCGCCTCGCGGTCATTGAGAGCCTCAACGTCGACCGTATTCCCGATACCCTTCCAGACGAGCTCGTCGCTGAATTCGACGGAGACCTCGTTTCTCGGTAGGTCTGTATTTTGGAAGGCACACGACGACGCCCCGGCCTAGGAGCCGGGGCGTTCTTCTTTTGGTTAGCGTGGTTTTGACTAGCGTGGTCCCGTGCGATTGAGCGAGTTCTGGCTGGCGGTCTCCGACGAGTTCGGTGCTGACTACGGTCGCGTGCTGACGCACGACCTGGTGCTCGGCGCGGTCGGTGGGTTCACCGCCGAGCAGGCTGTGGCGAAGGGTATTCCGGTGCGCGAGATCTGGCTCGCTCTGTGCGAGGCGACGGATGTTCCGGCCGAGCGGCGCTACGGGGTTGGGCAACGCGAGCCGAAGAAGTCCTAGGCGCTTACCGCGCAGGCCGCGAACCCACGACACGCCGGGTTGTGACACTCGAACACGCGTTCGGATGTTGCTAGTCTCGTCCCCAACGTCAATCGAAGACGGGTTTTATCCACAGTTTCGCTCGTCGGTCCGCAGCAATGTCGGTGGCCGAGCGTAACGTGGCCAACAGCACGACCAGCCTTTGTCGGGAGGCTGTGGCCCTGGCTTCATCGGGCCGCAGAGACCGACAGCCTATGGGCAGCAACCTACGACCAAATGGAGAAGAGCAATGCCTTCAGCAGCAGACCGCGAGAAGTCTCTCGAGACCGCCCTCGCACAAATCGACCGCCAGTTCGGCAAAGGCTCTGTCATGCGCCTCGGCAGTGACGAGCGCGCTCCGGTCGAGGTGATTCCGACAGGCTCGATCGCACTGGATGTCGCGCTCGGTATCGGTGGGCTCCCGCGGGGCCGCATCGTCGAGATCTACGGCCCGGAGTCCTCGGGTAAGACGACGCTCACCCTGCATGCGATCGCCAATGCGCAGCGTGCCGGCGGCATCGCCGCCTTCATTGACGCGGAACACGCGCTCGATCCGGAATACGCGGCGAAGCTCGGCGTCGACATCGACTCCCTGCTCGTCTCCCAGCCCGACACGGGGGAGCAGGCGCTCGAGATCGCCGACATGCTCGTGCGCAGCGGCTCGATCGACCTCATCGTCATCGACTCGGTCGCCGCTCTGGTGCCCCGAGCCGAGATCGAGGGCGAGATGGGCGACTCCCACGTCGGCCTCCAAGCCCGCCTCATGTCCCAGGCCCTGCGCAAGCTCACCGGTGGCCTCAGCCAGACCAACACCACGATGATCTTCATCAACCAGTTGCGCGAGAAGATCGGCGTGTTCTTCGGCAGCCCCGAGACCACCGCGGGAGGCAAGGCGCTCAAGTTCTACGCCTCCGTGCGACTCGACATCCGTCGCATCGAAACGCTCAAAGACGGCACGGATGCTGTCGGCAACCGCACTCGGGTGAAGGTCGTCAAGAACAAGATGGCGCCGCCGTTCAAGCAAGCCGAGTTCGACATCCTCTTCGGTGGCGGAATCTCCCGCGAGGGCAGCCTCATCGACTTCGGCGTCGAGCACGAGATCGTGCGCAAGTCGGGTGCTTGGTACACCTACGACGGCGATCAGCTCGGTCAGGGCAAGGAGAACTCGCGCAAGTTCTTGCTCGAGAACCCGAGCATGGCCTTGGAGATCGAGCAGAAGATCATGATGAAACTCGGGGTGGGTGCCGAGGCCCGTGCGGCAGCGCAAGCTGCGAGCGTAGCCCCGGCAGCATCAGTGCCGACGACCGCCAAGGGGTCAGCTTCGAAGACCGCCAAGGCGAGTGCGCCAGTCATCCCGGTTGAGGCAGAGCCCGAGGACGAGGCCGGCGACGACCTTGCTGACGACTTCGCCGAGGCACCGCTCCGCGCCGTCGGCGAGTAGTCATGGAACACGAGGGTGGTCAGCAGACTGACCACCTCGCGCCCGTGACGTACCTCTTCGGCGCAGAGCCCGCGAGTGCGCTGCCCTCGACTGCGCTGTCCTCAAGCGCGTCACCCGATTCCCGAGCTGCTTCGAGGGCTGACGGTTTCGCTGCCGTCAGCACCTCGAGTATGCACGCCCTCGCTCGACGCGGGATGTCCTCGCACGAGATGCGGGACTACTTGATCGGGCGCGAGTACGACGAGCAGACGGTGAACGAGGAAATCGAGCGACTCGAAGGGGCTGGGCTTCTCGACGATGCTCACCTCGCCGAGACGCTTGTGCGCACTTTGCGCGATCGCAAAGGGCTCGGTCGCTCGGGCGTGACGAGCGAGCTGCGGCGGCGCCACCTCGACGGTGCCGCAATCGAAGCTGCCGTCGACGCCCTTGGCGATGACGAGTTAGAGCGCGCGGTCGCAGTTGCAGCCAAGCGTGCTCCCCAGCTCGCCTCGCTTGATGCGCCGACCGCACGCCGGCGTCTTTCCGCATTCCTCATGCGGCGCGGGTACTCGGGTTCGGTCGTGTCCACTGCGGTCGCGCGGGCGTTAGGGCCGACCGGTCCGGTATTCCGGTAGCGCAGGTGGCCGGGTCGGTGCTGAGCGGCGACTCCAGGCGAGACCCCATCGCGCCCCGGGCTTAAGCTGGACGGCATGATCGAAGCGAGCGTCGCCGAGCGGGCCGAGGGCCACGCAAGCGAGGTCAGCGAATCTGTGCCGCGCACCTACGAGGTGCGCACCTACGGCTGCCAGATGAACGTGCACGACTCCGAGCGCCTGAGCGGCTCGCTTGAGGCTGCCGGCTACGTCCGCGCGAACGATCAGCAAGCCGATGTGGTTGTCATCAACACCTGCGCTGTTCGCGAGAACGCCGACAACAAGCTCTATGGCAACCTCGGCATCCTGGCGAGCACCAAGAAGCAGCATCACGGCATGCAGATCGCGGTCGGCGGTTGTCTGGCCCAGAAAGACAAGAACGTCATCCTCGAGAAAGCGCCCTGGGTCGATGTCGTCTTCGGCACGCACAACATGGGCGCCCTGCCCGCACTTCTGGAGCGCGCCCGCCACAACGGCGAAGCCCAACTCGAGATCCTCGAATCGCTCGACGTATTCCCCTCGACCCTGCCGACCCGGCGCGAATCGACGCACAGTGCCTGGGTCTCGATCTCCGTCGGCTGCAACAACACCTGCACCTTCTGCATCGTGCCCGCCCTCCGCGGCAAGGAGAAAGACCGGCGGCCCGGCGACATCCTGGCCGAGATCCAAGCGATCGTCGACGATGGCGCCATCGAAGTGACACTGCTCGGCCAAAACGTGAACTCGTACGGTGTCGAGTTCGGCGACCGCCAGGCCTTCGGCAAGTTGCTGCGCGCGGCCGGCACGATCGAGGGCCTCGAGCGCATCCGGTTTACGAGTCCGCACCCGGCAGCCTTCACCGATGACGTAATCGATGCCATGGCGGAGACCCCCACCGTGATGCCGCAACTGCACATGCCCCTGCAGTCCGGCTCCGACCGCATCCTCAAGGCCATGAAGCGCAGCTACCGCTCCGAGAGGTTTCTGGGCATTCTCGACCGGGTTCGCGAGCGAATCCCCAACGCCGCCATCAGCACCGACATCATTGTCGGGTTCCCTGGCGAGACCGAAGAAGACTTCCAAGAGACCCTTCGCGTAGTCGAGGCCGCCCGCTTCGCTTCGGCGTTCACCTTCCAGTACTCGATCCGCGGGGGCACCCCGGCGGCAACCATGGCCGATCAAGTGCCGAAGAGCGTCGTGCAGGAGCGCTACGAGCGACTCGTCTCCTTGCAAGACCGCATCTCGCGCGAAGAGAACCAGAAACAGGTCGGTCGCGACGTCGAAGTGATCGTGACTGCCGACGACGGCCGCAAGCACGCCGAGACCAACCGACTCTCCGGCCGGGCTCAAGACAACCGACTCGTGCACTTCGAAGTGCCCGCGGGCAGCGCGGTGCCGCGACCGGGGGATGCCGTGTCACTCACGATCACCGGAGCCGCCTCGTTCCACCTCATTGCCGATGCCCCCGATGGGCGCCCTCTCGACATCCGCCGCACGAGCGCCGGAGACGCCTGGGATCGCGCCGAGGCAGAATCCTGCGAGGTGCCGAGCGCGGGCACGGCCCCCGCCGTTTCGCTTGGGCTGCCGAGCTTCCCCTTGTCGGCACGCGCAAGCTCGAGGGCATCCGCCGCGTCGAGCGCGGGATCGCGTTGATCCGGTGAGCCGCATGGTGGTGATCGTCGGGGCGACCGGCACCGGCAAGTCTGAGTTGTCCCTCGGTCTTGCGGAGGGACTCTCGGCGAGCGGCATCGGCGCCGAGATTGTCAACGCCGATGCGATGCAGTTGTATCGGGGCATGGATGTGGGTACCGCCAAGCTCCGTGTTGACGAGCGCCGGGGCATCCCGCACCACATGCTCGATGTGCTCGAGCCCACCGACGAGGCGAGCGTCGCCGACTATCAAGTGGATGCGCGGGCCGCGATTGAGGAGATCGAGGCCCGCGGTGCCGTGCCGATTCTGGTGGGTGGCAGCGGGCTCTACGTCTCCAGCGTGATTCATGACTTTCAGTTCCCGGGCACCGATGCCGAGATCCGCGCGCGACTTGAAGCGGAACTGGAACTGCGCGGGCCGGGGGCCTTGCACCAACGGCTGCTCGAACTCGATCCCGGTGCGGCGAACTCCATCGGCCCCGGCAACGGGCGCCGCCTGGTTAGGGCGCTCGAAGTGATCGAGATCACGGGGGAGGAGTTCGGCTTCGGGCTGCCCGAGAATCGCGCGCCATGGCGGGATGCCCTGATCATCGGCCTGCGCGCCCCGCGTGAGACGCTCGTGGCCCGACTCGAAGCGCGAGTGCGGGCGATGTGGGCGGGGGGACTACTCGACGAGGTCCGCGGCCTGTTGCCCGTCGGACTCGGGGTCACCGCGAGTCGCGCGATCGGCTACGCTCAGGCGATCGCGCAACTGAACGGCGAGCTCACCGAGGAGGAGGCGATCGCGCAGACGACCGCTCTCACTCGCCGCTACGCGCGCCGTCAAGTGAGCTGGTTCGGCCGCTACCGCGAGGCCGAGTGGATCGACTTCGACAATCCGGCCCGCTTTGGGCGCGCGCTGACTCTGGCCACTTCGCCATAAGGGAAGATTGAGCAATGCCAACGCTCACGTTCACCAAAGGCCACGGAACCGGCAACGACTTCGTGGTCTTCGCTGATCCGGATGGCGAAATTGACTTGACTCCCGCCCAGGTCGCCGCGCTGTGTGATCGTCACTTCGGCGTCGGAGCCGACGGCCTGCTGCGCGCAGTGCGCTCGCGCAGTATTCCCGAGGGGGCCGCCGCCCTTGACGAAGATGCGGCCGCCGAGTGGTTCATGGACTATCGCAACGCCGACGGCAGCATCGCGGAGATGTGCGGCAACGGCGTTCGCGTCTTCGCGAAGTTTCTCCTCGACAACGAACTCGCGACCCTCGATCCCGGCGACACTCTGCCGATCGGCACACGAAGCGGCGTCCGCGACATCCAGCGCAACGCGACCGGGTTCCAAGCCGACCTCGGGCGCTGGCGGCTCGACGGCACCGAGCCCCTCGTGCGGGCACGCGATGTACCCGTCGCGCGACCGGGCCTCGGCATCAACGTCGGCAACCCGCACGTCGTGGTCGCTCTCGCAACCGACGAGGAACTGGATGCGGCCGACCTCGGCGCGGCCCCAGTAATCGACCCGGCCCCCGAGCACGGCGCCAACGTCGAGTTCGTCGTCGCTGCCGAGCCACTCGTCAAAGACGGCGTCGGTCACATCCGCATGCGCGTGCACGAGCGCGGCAGTGGCGAAACGCTCTCCTGCGGCACAGGCGCGGTGGCTGCGGCCCTCGCGACCCGGCACTGGGCGGGTGAAGGCGCGCCGAACCAGTGGCGGGTGGACGTGCCCGGCGGCACGGTGGGCGTGCGGATGTTCCCCACTGAAGATGGCGAGCACGTCGCGCTGAGCGGCCCGGCCGAACTCGTCTACACCGGCACGATCGAGGTCTGAGTCGGGGCGGTCAGCAGCGAAGCCGACTAGACCAGCTTGCGAGCCCGCAGCACTCGATACCCCTTGCTCGTCGCGGCGCGCGTGACATTGAGCTCGCTGGGGAACGTCGCGGCGAGCCACCGCTGCAGTGAATCGGAGCCGAGGTTGCGCTGCACGACGAGCCAAGCATCCGACCCTTTTTCGAGCCGTGGCAACCAGGTTTCGAGCAGATTGTGAAGTTCGCCCTTGCCGACTCGAATGGGCGGGTTCGACCAGATTGTCGTGAAGCCGATGTCAGCGGGAACATTCTCGGGCGTCACCGCGTTGATGTTCGCAATGGAAAGCTTGGCGGCGTTTGCCCGCACTAGGTCGAGCGCCCGTTCGTTCACGTCAACCGCCCACACCGTGGCGCGGGGGGATTCGAGAGCGAGCGTGAGCGCGATGGGCCCCCAGCCGCAACCGAGGTCGAGCAGGTTTCCGCCCGGCGCCGGTGCCGGAACGTTGGCGAGAAGCACCTGGGTTCCAGCGTCGATTCGCTCGGGGCTGAAGACACCGTTCGCGGTGACCAGCTCAGTGTCGCGACCGGCGATGCGAGCGTGGATGGTGCGCAATTTGAGTTCGCTTTCGGGCGAAGACGAGAAGTAATGGTCACCAGCCATGCAGAGAACTTACCGAAGAGAGCAGAAGTAGGGTTAACCCAATGACGATCGAGACCACACCCGACGTGGACTTTCTTCGCGACGGCGACCAGTTTGATCGCGAAGAGCGCCACGCCCTGCGCCGAGTGGTCGGTCTTTCCACCGAACTCGCGGATGTCACCGAGGTCGAGTACCGGCAGCTGCGCATCGAGAATGTCGTGCTCATCGGCATCTACACCCAGGGCAACCTGCAGGAGGCGGAGAACTCTCTGCGCGAACTGTCCGCCCTCGCCGAGACCGCGGGCGCGGTCGTTCTCGACGGTCTCATGCAGCGCCGCGCGCACCCCGACCCGAGCACCTACTTCGGCAAGGGCAAGGCGCGAGAGCTTCGGGATGTTGTGGCCGCGACGGGTGCGGACACCGTGATCGCCGACACCGAGCTCGCCCCCAGCCAGCGCCGCGCGCTTGAAGACGTGGTGGGCGTCAAGGTGATCGACCGGACTGCGGTCATCCTGGATATCTTCAGCCAGCATGCGAAGAGCCGCGAGGGCAAGGCGCAAGTCGAACTCGCGCAGCTCGAATATCTGCTTCCGCGACTGCGCGGTTGGGGCGAGTCGATGTCCCGGCAGGCCGGTGGCCAGGTCGGTGGCGCGGGTGCCGGTATGGGAAGCCGTGGCCCGGGTGAAACCAAGATCGAGTTGGACAGGCGCCGCATCCACACCCGCATGTCGAAGCTGCGCAAGCAGATCAAGGGCTTCGCGCCCGCGCGCGAGGCGAAGCGCGCCAACCGCAACCGCTTCGACGTGCCGAGCGTCGCGATCGCCGGCTACACCAATGCCGGCAAGTCGAGCCTGCTCAATCGCATCACGCGAGCCGGCGTGCTCGTCGAGAACGCGCTCTTTGCGACCCTGGATGCGACGGTGCGCCGCTCGACCACGGTCGACGGCCGGCTGTTCACCCTCACCGACACCGTCGGGTTCGTGCGCAACCTGCCGCACCAACTCGTCGAGGCGTTCCGCTCCACGCTCGAAGAAGTCGGCCAGGCCGATGTGATTCTGCACGTCGTCGACGCCTCCCACCCCGACCCTGGCGCGCAACTCGCGACCGTTCGGGACGTCATCGGTGAGGTCGGCGCGCGCGATGTGCCGGAGATCGTGGTGTTCAACAAGAGCGATCTCGCTGACGATGACCAGCGCCTCGTGCTGCGCGGACTTGAACCGAACGGCATCTTTGTCTCGGCTCGCACCGGCGAGGGCATCGATGAACTGCTCGAACGAGTGGCCGAGTTACTGCCCGCGCCCGAGATCGAGTTGACGCTCCTCGTGCCCTACGACCGCGGCGAGGTCATCTCCAAACTGCACGTTCGAAACCGAGTGCTCTCAACCGAGTACGTCGAGGCCGGCACGGTCGTGAAGGCCATGGTTCACCCGTCGAGCGTCGACGAGCTGGCCGAATTCACGGTGACGACGCCGTAACAGTGCGCAACCTGCTTGGGCTCGTTGCTTAGACTTGACCGGTCGAGGCTGAAGGCCCCGGCAGGAGCGACAGCCGAGCCCGGCACCCGCCCACTCGGACTGATTTCGCGACCGAAGGGCTAGAGGTGTTGTCAATGAACGCTTCCGTTCGCCCAGAAGCCACCTTCTCCTTCGAGCTCTATCCGCCGCGCACTCCCGCGTCCGCGACCGCTCTGTACGAGTCGCTCACCCACCTCGTCGCCACCGACCCGCAGTTCATCTCGGTCACCTACGGCGCGAACGGCTCCTCGCGCGACCGCTCGCTCGAGGTGCTGCGCCACATCCTCAACAACACCGCCGTGCAGCCGATGGCCCACCTCACCTGCGTCGGGTCGTCCTACGCCGAGGCGAGCCAGCTCATCCGCGAATTTCTGGATGCCGGAATCACGAGCTTTCTCGCTCTGCGCGGCGACCCGCCCAAAGGTGCGCACGAGGGCGACAACTTCCTCGGTGATCTCGGCAGTGCGGCGGAACTCGTGCAGCTCATCCACCGGGTGCAGGTCGAGCGCGAGCCGTTCTCCTTCCACGACGTGCCCGGATTCCCCGGGGCGAAACGGCTGCGCAGCGGCGAGAAGGTCACGATCGCGGTCGCGGCGTTCCCGAACGGGCATCCGCGGTCCCGCTCGGTGGAGCAAGACCTCGACACCCTGCTCGCCAAGGAGGCCGCGGGGGCGAACCTCGCGATCACCCAGTTGTTCTTCTACGCCGACCAGTACTTGAGTTTCGTGGAGAAGGCGCGCGCAGCGGGCGTCACGATGCGCATCCTGCCCGGGATCATGCCCGTCACGACCCCGCGTCGACTCGCGCGTATTCTTGAGCTCACGGATGAACCGACGCCGGTCGACCTCGAACGCAGCCTTGCGGCCGCCGACACCGAGGAGCAGCAAGCGGCAGTCGGAATTGAGCACGCGCGCTCGCTCGCTCAAGAACTTCTTGACGCGGGGGAATCCGGACTACACCTTTATACGTTCAATCAGCATGAGGCTCCGCTCGCCGTCCTTCGCGGCGTGGGGCTCCTCGATCAGCACACCAAACAGAAGGAACACGCATGACGAGCACGACGCCTTTCCCGACCGGCACGATTCTCGGCTACCCGAGGATCGGCCGTCGCCGCGAACTTAAGAAGGCCGTCGAGGCGTTCTGGGCAGGCAAGATCTCGGTCGACGAGCTCGAAGCCACCGCGGCAGAGCTTCGTTCGGTCACGCGTGAGCGCCTCGCCGCACTCGGGCTGGGTCGCACCGACTCCTCGATCCCTGAGGCCTTCTCCTTCTACGACCAGGTGCTCGACACCGCCGTCGCCGTCGGCGCCGTGCCCACCCGTTTCGAGCGCCTCGTCAAGAGCGATGGCACCGTCGACCTCGCCGGCTACTTCACGATCGCCCGCGGCGAGGGTCACGATGTTCCTGCCGACATGACGAAGTGGTTCGACTCGAACTACCACTACCTCGTGCCGGAGATCGGCCCGGACACCAAGCTGCACCTCGCTTCAGACCGCCGCGTGCGCGAGGTCGCCGAGGCCACCACGAGCGGCTTCCGCACCCGCCCCGTGCTCGTCGGCCCGGTCACGTTCCTGCTGCTGAGCAAGCCGAGCCTGGATGCGCCGGAGGGCTACCTGCCGCTCGACCGCCTCGACGACTTGCTGCCGATCTACGCGGAGCTACTCGCAGCCTTCACCGCCGCCGGCGCCGAGTGGGTTCAGCTCGATGAGCCGGCTCTCGTCAGCGAGAGCATCGACGTGCCGCGCGACGTGGTGCTCGCAGCGACCAAGCGTGCGTACGATCTGCTCGGGGCATCCGCGGTTCGTCCGAGCATTTTCGTTGCCGCACCGTACGGCTCGCTCGACGACGCCCTGCCGGTGCTCATCGACACTCCGGTCGAGGCGATTGGTGTGGACCTCGTCAAGGGCGACCTGCCGAGCGGCGTCACCACCGACAAGGTGATCGTCGGCGGCGTGATCGACGGCCACAACATCTGGCGCGGCGACCTCGCGGCGGCGTTCGCCTCGCTCGAGTCGCTCAAGTCGATCAGCCCGAACGTCGCAGTCTCCACCTCGACATCGCTGTTCCACGTGCCCCACGACATCGACGACGAGCCGCTGCTCGGCGACCAGCTCAAGAGCTGGCTGGCGTTCGCTGACCAGAAGGTCGGACAGGTCGCGACGCTCGCGAAGGGACTGACCGAGGGCAAGGCGGCGATTCAGACCGAGTTGGATGCCGCATCCGATGCTCTCGCGGATCGTCACGCTGCGGCGGGCGTGCGCGATGGTGCCGTGCGCGAGCGTGCCGCGAAGCTCAGCGAGGCGGACTTCTCGCGCGGACCGTACACGGCTCGTCTTGCTGCGCAGGAGGCGGCTCTGCACCTGCCGTTCCTGCCGACGACGACGATAGGTTCGTTCCCGCAGACGGCGGAGATTCGCAAGTCGCGTGCTGCTTTTGCCAAGGGCGAGATCACCGAGGAGCAGTACAACGAGGCGATGCGCAACGAGATCCGCTCGGTCGTCGAACTGCAGGAGAACATCGGCATCGATGTGATTGTGCACGGCGAGCCGGAGCGCAACGACATGGTGCAGTACTTCGCCGAGAACCTCGACGGTTTCGCGGTCACCCAGAACGGTTGGGTGCAGTCCTACGGTTCGCGTTGCACGCGCCCATCGATTTTGTGGGGCGACGTTTCGCGCCCCGCGCCCATCACGGTGGAGTGGTCGACGTTCACCCAGTCGCTCACCTCGAAGCCGGTCAAGGGCATGCTCACCGGTCCGGTGACGATCCTTGCTTGGTCGTTCGTGCGCGATGACCAGCCGCTACGCGATACCGCCAACCAGGTTGCTCTGGCCCTGCGCGACGAGATCGAGGACCTCGAGGCGGCGGGCATCGGCATCATCCAGGTGGATGAGCCGGCGCTGCGCGAGCTGCTGCCGCTGAAGAAGAAGGACCACGACGACTACCTCGACTGGTCGGTCGGCTCGTTCCGTCTCGCCACCGCCGGCGTGAAGGACAAGACGCAGATCCACACCCACCTCTGCTACTCGGAGTTCAGTGTGGTCATCGACGCGATCGACAAGCTCGACGCCGACGTGACCTCGATCGAGGCGGCCCGCTCGAAGATGGACGTCGTTCACGACATCAAGAGCTCCGGCTTCGGTCGCGGCATCGGCCCGGGCGTCTACGACATCCACTCGCCGCGCGTGCCCTCGATCGAGGAGATCAGCGACCTCATCGAGATCGCTCTCGGCTCGATCCCCGAGCGCCAGGTCTGGGTGAACCCGGACTGCGGTCTGAAGACCCGCGGATACGACGAAACTGTCGAGTCCCTGACGAACGTGCTCGCAGCCACCCGCGCGGCGCGCGACAAGGCCAGCGTCTAACCGTCTAACCACGCTCAGCGGCGCGCGGCCTTCGGGCCCGCGCCGCTAGTGCGTTAACGCGGCGCTGCCGTCGCCTGCTGCTCCGTCGCGCTGCAGTTCCTTCCTCGCGCTACTGATCCTCAAGGCGCGCGAGCAAAGAACTACCGCGCGATGTCGCGTTACCGCCTTCGTCGCCGACGATCGGGTGGCGAAGCTCAGAGACTCGGCGACTTCAGGACAATCTGGTCCCTTCCGCGCGTCCTGAAGTCGCCGAGTCTGCAGGGGCTTCCTCCGCCGCAGTCCAAAATTGCTCGGGCGCCCGAAATTTCCGCGGCGCGTGCAACTTTGGGGCGCGCCGGACGGTGGACGCGCCGGCGTGGGACAGCGCGGGTGGGGCGTGGCGGGCGCGCGGGGCGCCGCGGGTGGGGCGCGGCGGGCGCGCGGGGCGCCGCGTGTGGCGCGCGACGGCGCGAGCACGCGCCCCAACCCAGCTAGAGCGAGCGCAGCACCGCCACGACCTTGCCGAGTACTTGGGCGTAGTCGCCGAGGATCGGCTCGAAGTTCGAGTTGCGGGGGAGCAGCCAGGTGTGGCCGTCGCGCTGGCGGAAGACCTTGACCGTGGCCTCGCTGTCGAGCATCGCCGCGACGATGTCGCCGTTCTCCGCGGTCTGCTGCTTGCGCACGACAACCCAGTCGCCGTCGCAGATCGCGGCATCGATCATCGACTCGCCGACGACCTTGAGCATGAACAGCTCGCCCTTGCCGACGAGCTGGCGGGGGAGCGGGAAGATCTCGTCGATCTGCTCCTCCGCGGTGATCGGGATGCCCGCCGCGATTCGGCCCACGAGAGGCACCATGGCGGCATCGCCGACAGGGGTGGTGCTTTCGGCCAGGTCATCCCGAACCTCGCCGTTGTTCGGCAGGTCGATCAGCACCTCCATTGCGCGCGGCCGGTTGGGGTCACGGCGCAGGTAGCCGCTGAGTTCGAGCTGGTTCAACTGGTGGGTGACGCTCGAGAGGGACGAAAGACCGACCGCGTCGCCGATCTCGCGCATGCTCGGCGGGTAGCCGCGCGCTGAGACCGATCGCTGGATCACGTCAAGGATCGCGAGCTGCTTAT
>SCSV01000184.1 GCA_004297555.1 Salinibacterium sp. | reverse complement strand
CTCGAATCGCCGAAGATTCGAGCTACCTCGCGACCACCCGCTGGCGCGTGGCTTAGGATGAAGCGATCAGCCATCGGTCAGGCGCCCTTCTGCGGCCAAACACCGAGCCGATGTCGCGTCAGAACAGCGATGAATCGGTCGAGCTCGCCCGCGCTCTTGAATCGGAGGAAAAGTGGTATCGCGGATCCGCGGAGCTTGAAGAACACGTGGACCTGCGTCGGCGGAACGGTGGGCTCAGGAGTCGGACACCATTCGCAGACGTCGTACCTTTCGATCTCGACGACACTCATACCTGGCTTCGCGGTCGCATCCCGCATATCTGCGGTCGCTTCCGGAATGGGATGACTGTCTCGTTTAGCCATCGCGCTCGACCTCCGATCCGTCCTCAGGAAACAACCGATAATCGAGCCACCGGAGCGCGAGCACGGTCAGCGACGCGAGCACGAGCAGGATTGCCCACGGTGCTGCCCAAGCGATGAAGGCGAGCGTCGGGCTCATGCTGCACCTCGGAGCGCCGCGAAGAGTCGCCGCGCTTCTTCGCGCGCCCGAAGCCGCTGAGCTGCGGCCGCGCCGATACACGCGTCGGCCTGGCGTTGGCCGGCGTCGGTGAGCGCGTAGACTGCCTGAGGTCGCCCGCGGAGATTCGGGTGCGGACGGTGCTCCCCGACGCGCACCACGAGGCCGGCGTACTTCGCCGCGAACACGATGCCGCGGCCGCGTTCGACGCGCGCGTATCCGAGGCGCACGGAGATCGCGGGGATCGGGAGCGGGCACTCGGTCAGGAGCACGAGGAGTCGCGCCTGTGCTGGCGATCGCGCGGCGCTCCAGGCGCGCCGTGTCATGCCGCCCTCCCGGATTCGAGCGCGTGGCTGAGCCAGAGGGCGCTACCGCAACGGAAGCGTGAGTTGCTCCGGCTCGCCGTGGATGCGCAGCTTGCAGACCTCGTCGGCGAGCTGTTCCCAGATCGTCTCGATGTACCCGGAGACGATGTCTCCTTCGCGGCAATGGGTCGCCGCGCGAAGGATGTCTTTGCGCGCTCCGTCAGCGACGGCGAGCGTGAGAAACGTTTTCCGGCCGTCGTTGAGACGCCTGGCCCGAAGACCGGCCTCGGCGAGATGCGTCTGGAGCTTCTGCCATTCGTAGGTCGTGAGCAGATGGTCGAGCTCGCCTCGCCGGCGACCGGTCCGCACGCGGGGAAAGATGAGGTCGTCCGGTCCGGGCTCGCGGCCGTAGTGGGCCGGCCACCGCTCATTGCGCCAGCGATCGAGGGTCCGCGCCATCGTCGGATGCACCGGGATCGGTCGTTCGATCTTGGTCTTCGTGTGGCCCTCGCGCATGTGCTCGCGCGACCAACTCCGGAGCACCCACAGTCGTCCGATCGGCGGGTACTCGGGCTCGTAGTTCCGCCAGCGGAGCGCGGCCGCTTCGCCGATCCGAACGCCGACCAAGAAGAGCACCGCGTACAGCACGCGCGACGCCTCGGGCACCCGAGGTGAGCCCAGGAGGTACTCGACCTCGAGGTGATCGAAGTAGGCGCGGGTCCGATCCCATCCGGGGCGGTCGACCAGCGGCGGAAGCTCTCCGCGCCGGAAGTGGACCGGGTTGACGGCGAGGAGATGATCGTCGATCGCGTGCGAGCACATGCTCCGGAGGGCACCGATGATGTGGTGCACGGTCCTCGGGGCGTAGTGCGGGCGCACCCACTCCAGGAGGGCGAGCGCGTGGCGTCGTTCCAGCGCGGCGACCCGAACCCCGCCGAGGGCCTTGGCGACGTGTCGGGCGTTGGTCCGGGAGCTCCGGATCGCCGAGATGTCGGCCTTGATCCGCCGCTCGATCCACAGCTCGGCGTAATCCCGGAGGAGGATGGTCGGGTCGAGCACCCCGAGCGGGTGCTCCGGCACGGCGGGCGGCGGGAGCCCATCGAGCCGCGTGGCCCGCTTCCGGCGGAGCTCGATGGCGCTACGCCGGACGATCCGTCCGTGGCCATCGGCGCTCGTTGGATTGGTCGGGCTCTCACCGCGTCCGCTTCCCCTGTCCTCGGGCCGTTGGCCCGTCCCCGCATCGGAATCGTGTAGCACTTCCCTCGCTGTACTCGAGACTAGGCGGCGTCCGCCAATTCTTCGACGGGGCGGACGGAAGCGGCCACGGATCGATCGTCGCGACCAATCAAACGGAGCCTTGACGCTTCGCGCGATTCTTTCCCAACCAGCGCTTCGAGGCGGGCGAGACGCGCTTCGACGGATTCGCGAGAGGCGAGCGCGATCACCTTCGCCTCGCCGTCCTGCGCTTCGTGCGCCGTCGGGACCGGGGCCCTGCCGTCACGGCGCTCGAGGTACTCCATCACGGCCTCGCGGACGATCTCGGCGGGCTTCAGGTGGCGCGCGCCCGCGATGGCCCGGATCTGGGCCTCGGCGGAAGGCGGAACGCGGGTGGCCACCAGCTTGAGAGAGTTCGGCTGTTTCGGCTTGCTCACAGGCCGCACTGTTAACGCGGTATCGCGTTAACAGTCAATCCCCCCCCCGTCTCATTTTCTCGCTTCCGCATGTCCCCAGGATCCGTAGCGATTCGCCCCGTGGCAAGCTCTACGGGATGCGTCGCCTGTCGTCCCCCCGCGTTCGTCGCTTCGCATTCGTCGGTAGTTTTCTCGCCGGGGTCTGGTTCTGG
>SCSV01000183.1 GCA_004297555.1 Salinibacterium sp. | reverse complement strand
TTCAGTCGAACGCTCTACCAACTGAGCTACAGAGCCAAACAACACGACCGCCCGAGAGCAGTCGTGCCTTGCGACCCTGACCGGACTTGAACCGGCGACCTCCGCCGTGACAGGGCGGCGCGCTAACCAACTGCGCTACAGGGCCTAGCTATTGATTCTGTGTTTGGTGACCCCAACGGGATTCGAACCCGTGCTGCCGCCGTGAAAGGGCGGTGTCCTAGGCCACTAAACGATGGGGCCGCGAAGTCACAGAACTTCTTAGCTACCGAGGGTCAAGCATAAGGGGGCACCTCTCAAATGCCAAACGAGTGCGATTCAGGCAAAGCGGCCGAATGTGCGCAGGTTCCCAGCCAACTCGGGGTACTTTCAACTGGTTATTGAACGTTTCGCAGTGAGTGGTTGAGAACGCGGGAAAACGTCGGCCCTGGGCATCCGCTCGGGCAGTTGTTACAGTTGGCAGTTGCGAGTGTTGGCCTGCGTGATCGATCACTTCAGATAACACGAACGGGGGAGTGCAGTGAAGTTGCTCGGCATTGGCAAGCGGCCTGAACAGCGCTCCGTGCGCTCACGCGCTCATCGTCTCACTGCGATCGCGGCAGTTCTTGGGATGCTCTTGTCAGGCACGATCATCGCCGGATTCTCTCAAGCCGCGTGGGCGGACACCTACCCGAGCTGGTCGGATGTCGCCAAAGCCCGGCACGACGAGGCGGCCACGAGGGCTGCGATCCACCACATCGAAAGTCTGCTCGCGGGGCTTCGCAGCGAGGTGCAACGCACGCAGGCCGATGCCGAAGCCAAGGGCGCGGCATGGGGAGTTGCCGACGCGAAGTTCCAGGAAGCCGCACAGAAGGCATCCGAATTGCAGAATCAGGCGGATGCCGCCAACAAGACCGCGACCGAGTCGGAGCAGCGCGCAGGCCAGATGGCCGCACAACTCATGCGAAGCGGCGGCGGCGATCTCACCACCACGCTGTTCGTCAACGCGGGTCACGCCGACTCGCTGCTATACGGGCTCGGCATGTCGACGAAGATTTCTGAGCAGGCCAACAGCATCTACGAGCGCGCGCTGCAGGACAAGAACACCGCGCAGTCGCTGACCGACCAGGCCGACGTTGCCAAGGGCATCCTTGAGAAACTGAAGATCGAGGCCGAGAATGCTTTCGCTGCTGCACAAGCAGCCGCCGCGCTCGCCGCTTCGAAGCTGCAAGAGCAAGAAGCCCATGAGGCACAGCTCACCGCGCAACTCGCTGTGCTCAAGGCGCGCCGCGAAGCCACGGAGGCCGACTATCTTGCCGGTGTGCGAGCGCGCATTGGTTCTGGGGCCAGCCTTGGCGCGGGCGAGATCAGTGCGAGCGGTTGGGCGCGACCGGCCGCGGGGCCGATTACGGCAGGCTTCGGTTACCGCGTGCCCCCGACCCCGGGCGCGTCGTCGTACCACCAGGGCGTCGATATTGGTGCGGGCTGTGGCGGCAACATCTACGCGGCATCCAGCGGCACCGTCGTCTACGCAGGGTGGAATGGCGGCTACGGAAACTTCATTCTGGTCAATCATGGCGGCGGAGTCGCTACTGCCTACGGACACATCCGCAGCGGTGGCACCCTCGTGAGTTATGGCCAACACGTCGATGTCGGGCAGAACATTGCCAAGGTTGGCTCGACGGGAACTTCGACCGGATGCCACCTGCATTTCGAGGTTCGCATCAACGGCGTTGCGACAAACCCGATCCCTTTCATGCGCAACCAGGGCATCACTCTTGGCTGATCGACTTATCGGCGTGCCGTCGGGGCGATAGTGCCAACGCACTACCGCCCGTCGAGGGCGTTGCCCAGCATCATCGTCGGCAGCCTGCTGCTGGCGTTCGGGGTTGCGGCGCCGGCAGCCGCAGATGACTATCCCTCCTGGGATGACGTGCTCAAGGCCCGGCAGAGCGAGTCGGCCACAGCCGCCCAGATTAGCGAGATCGAGGGTCTGCTCGTGAAGCTCGACAACGAGGCAGCGAGACTCGGCCGCGAGGCCG
>SCSV01000182.1 GCA_004297555.1 Salinibacterium sp. | reverse complement strand
CGCTATTACGAGATCACGGATGCCGGTCGTGCTGAACTCGCCCAACAGCGCCGCCAATGGGCCACGGTCACACGCACGCTCGGCGGGCTGTGGAACTCTTCCGCCGATGCTGCCCTTGCGAGTCTCTGATGGAACAACTCGAGACCGACATCGCGCGCTGGCGCAGCGCCATCACCCGCGACTCCGCCGTGGACTCGGCTGACGCAGATGAACTCGAAAGCCACCTTCGCGACCAGATCGCCGAACTGATCGAGGTTGGTCTCTCTGAGGGCGAAGCCTTCCAGATCGCCGTGCAACGACTCGGTCGCGTCGACGAGCTCACCGCCGAGTTCTCGCGCGAGCACGGCGAGCGACTCTGGAAGCAACTCGTGCTGCCTGTCGCTCCCGCCGAGAAGGACCGCCGCCCGCTCGCCGAGATGATCGCATTCGCGGTGCTCGCTGCCGTGCTGGTTCAGGTTGGGCGCATCCTCGCGGGCATCCCGGAGGATGTCGCACCGTGGTTTCTGCGCAACCTCGGGCTGCTCGTGCTGCCGGTTCTGATCGGATACTTCGCCTGGCGCCGAAAGCTTGCGCCGCGGTTCGTCGCTGTCGTTGCGGCCTGTGTCGCCGTCCTCGTCCTGCTGGTGAACCTCTATCCGTTTGCTCCGGGCGGCCAAACGAATCTGCTCACCGCGATCCATGTGCCGGTGTTGCTGTGGTTCCTCGTCGGCGTCGAGTATCTGGGCGGCGAGCTACGCGTGCCCCGGCGGCGAATGGAGTTCGTGCGCTTCACGGGGGAGTGGGTGATCTACTGGGTGCTGCTCGCGCTCGGCGGTGGTGTGCTGATGGCGTTGACCATCCTCGTGCTCAAGCCCATCGCGCCCGCCGCAGTGATCGATGACGTCGTGTACTGGGTGTTGCCCTCAGGCGCCGCCGCCGCGGTGATCGTGGCCGCCTGGCTGGTCGAGGCGAAGAAGCGCGTGATCGAGAACCTGGCGCCGGTGTTGGCCGCGATCTTCACCCCGCTGTTCGCGCTGATGTTGATCGTCTCGGCGATCACCTACCTCGCCGCTGGCGTCGGCCGCGAGTTCGATCGCGATCTCGTCACCGTCTTCGACCTTCTCCTGCTCGTCGTCTTCGGCCTCGTCCTCTATTCGGTGTCAGCCCGCGAGGCGACCAAACCGGTCGGGCTGCTCGATGTCACCCAACTCGTTGCTGTGGCGGCCGCTTTGGTCCTCGACGCACTCGTCGTGGGCTCCTTGTTCTCCCGCATCGAGGAGTTCGGTTTCACCGCCAACCGGGTTTCGGCCCTCGGCCTCAACCTGATCCTCGTCGTCAATCTCGCGGGCACAGCTTGGTTCCTCACTCGCATGCTTGCGCGGCGGGCGACCGCGGCTGGGCTCGAACGCTGGCAGACCGCCTACCTCCCGGTCTTCGGCCTCTGGGCGGCAATCGTCGCGCTGGTGCTGCCGCTGCTTTTCGCCTTCGCCTGAGCTCGCCTGTGGATAAACGGCGACGGATGCCCGCGCTCTCGAACACGATGGGGGCATGTCCAACGCCCTCGCCACGATCGCTGACCAGGTACGCGAGCGGGTCAAGCGCGACGGAGTAGACCTCGGCGGCGATCACGCGCTCGCCGCCCGCTATGTCCACGACGAAGTTCGCCGCTACAGCGAGCGAGCACTCGGCGGCTCCGTGCCCTTGCTCGCGGACGAAACTCAGGCGGCCAAAGAGATCGTCGCCACCCTCACGGGCTTCGGGCCGCTCCAGCCCTTCTTCGATGACGACACGATCGAAGAGATCTGGATCAACAGCCCAGACGCGGTGTTCATCGCCCGCAACGGGGTGGCCGAACTCACGGGCATCGGTCTCAGCGATGGTGAGGTGCGCGATCTCGTCGAGCGCATGCTGCAGTCGTCCGGGCGCCGCGTCGACCTGAGCTCCCCATTCGTCGACGCCTCGCTGCCTGACGGCTCGCGTTTGCACGTCGTCATTCCCGACGTCACGCGAAAGCACTGGGCCGTGAATGTGCGCAAATTCAGCCAGCGCATCCGTGACCTGCAACGGCTCGTTGGATTAGGCAGCCTCACGCAACAAGCCGCCGAGTTTCTGCGGATGTGCGTGCTCGCCAATCAGAACATCCTCGTCTCCGGCGCGACTCAGAGCGGCAAGACGACCATGCTCAACGCGCTGCTCGCCGCCGCGCGACCGAGCGACCGGGTCGTCACAGTCGAGGAGACCTTCGAGCTCGCCGCCGGCACTCACGACGGCGTCGGCATGCAGTGCCGCCAACCGAGTCTCGAGGGCACAGGCGAGATCACACTCCGCCGCCTGATCAAAGAAGCATTGCGGATGCGCCCCGACCGCCTTGTGGTCGGCGAAGTACGCGAGGCGGAGTCCCTCGACCTCCTCATCGCGCTCAACAGCGGACTGCCCGGCATGTCGAGCATCCATGCCAATAATGCTCGGGATGCCCTGATCAAGCTGTCGACCCTGCCCCTGCTCGCCGGCCGCAACATCGACTCCGCGTTCGTCGTGCCCACCGTCGCCTCGTGCATCGACATCGTCGTGCATTGCGAGCTCGGCCGGAACGGTCGCCGCCGTGTGGTGGAGATCGTGGCGCCGAGCGGGCAGGTCACGGCGGGCGTGATCGAGGCGAGCCCGATCTTCGCGTTGCGAGAGGGCTCGCTTGAGGCGACGGGCGGGTACCCCAGCCGCACGATCAAGTTCACCAATGCCGGTCTCGATCCGGCGAGCGTTCTCGCGGGCGAGCGATGATCGGCGTTCTCCTGGGACTCGCGCTCGCGGTCGGCGTTCTGTTCTCCGCGTCGCCGCTGCTCTGGCCGCGCCGCGAGCCACGCGCGCGAAACGTTGCGACCACGCGCATCCAGGACCGCCTCATCCAGGCCGGGCTCGACCAGGTCAGCCCGGCCATGGTCGTCGTGGTCTCGGCACTGCTCGCTGTCGCCGCGGCAGCGCTTGTCTTCGCGACTCTCGCGGTGGTCGCACTCGCTGTCGCTGCCGGGGTTGTTGCGCTGCTCGTACCGGCAATGGTCATCAGTTGGCGGGCGCGAGTACGCCGCCGCGCGACCCGGGTGGTGTGGCCCGACGTGGTCGACCAACTCGTCTCGGCCGTGCGCTCGGGCCTCGCGCTCCCGGACAGCGTCGTCACGCTCGCCCATGTTGGTCCGCTCGCAACACGGCACGCCTTCGAATCATTCGAGGCCGAATACCGGGCGACCGGCAACTTCTCGGTCTGTCTGGATGCTCTCAAGGTGCGACTCGCCGACCCGGTGGCCGACCGCATCCTCGAGACTCTCCGGATGTCCCGCGAGGTCGGCGGGAGCGAACTCACCACGGTGCTGCGCAACCTGAGCGCCTATCTCCGGCAGGAGAGTGCGATCCGCTCGGAGGTTGAGGCGCGCCAGTCCTGGGTGATGAACGCGGCCAAGCTCGGGGTGGCCGCGCCATGGGTGGTGCTGCTTCTGCTTGCGACCCGCCCTGAAGCTGCTGGGGCCTACAACTCGCCCGGCGGCGCGACCCTGATCATCCTCGGTCTCATCGTTTCGTTCTTCGCTTATCGCCTCATGATCGGCCTCGGCCGGCTGCCGGATGAACGGCGCTGGTTCGCATGACCTCGACTCTCGCCTGGGCGATTCTCGCCGGCATCGGTCTCGGATTCGGGCTGTGGTGTCTCGTGAGTATGGCGCCGCGCATGAGCCGACCCCGGCTCGCCCGTCGCGTGGCGCCATACCTCGTGGACATCTCCGCGGGCGCCAGGGATGCGGTTGCGCCCGCCCGACCCGGACCCCTGCCGGTCATCGGCGTGCTCATCGAGCCGATCGCATCGCGAGCTCGTCGAGCTCTGGGCGGGATGCTCGGCGGCTCCGAGCTCATCGCGCGCCGATTGCGCCAGGCCGGCGCGTCGCTCACGGTCGAGGCATTCCGTTCGCAGCAACTGCTGTGGGGCCTGGCCGGTGCGCTGCTTGGGGTCGTGGTCGCGGTCGCTGCGACCAGGCTGCAATCCGCGCCGATCGCAGTTGGCGTGGTGATCGTGGCCGTGTTCCTCGCGTCGGGCGTGATTGCGCGGGACTACGTGCTCCAGCGCGCTGCCACGAGGAGACTTGCGCGGCTGCTGAGCGAGCTGCCGGTCATCCTCGAATTCTTGACTCTCAGCCTGTCGGCTGGCGAGGGCATCGTCGACGCGATCCGTCGGGTTTCGCGCATCAGCGCAGGGGAGCTCTCGGCTGAACTCGCGACGGTCGTCGCCGCAGTCAACACTGGACTGCCGTTCTCAGAGACTCTCGCGTCTCTCGGCCGGGACCTCGAGCTGCCCGCCCTCTCGCGCTGCATCGACCAGATCGCCGGCGCTCTCGACCGCGGCACGCCCCTCGCGGAGGTGCTGCGCGCGCAAGCTCAGGATGCCCGGGACGACGCCAAGCGCGACCTGCTCGAACTTGCCGGCAAGAAGGAGGTCGCGATGCTCTTCCCCCTCGTGTTCCTCATCCTGCCGGTGACGATCCTGTTCGCGATCTACCCGGGGATCTTCGTGCTGCAGGTGGGGTTTTGATGCGAATCGTCGTTAGCGATACTTGGTCATGTGAAGGTCCGCATGAACATCGTTCGGCATGGGCGCTGGCTCTATGACAACTCGGTCTCGCTACCGGTTGACATTGTGAGCCTCAACTATGACTTCTGGTATGAAATTGGCAAGGCTGATGACCAACTCAAGCCCGGCGAGTTGCCGCAGCCGATGAACGAGCTTGGCGTTCTCTACTACTACCGATTTCGTCGCGCAGGTGACATGACGACGCCCACTTGGCCCGACTCGGCAGGGTATTCGGAAATCGAGCAGGCAATGCTCGCAGCACAAGAAAAAGCGCCCTCCGCGATCCAGTGGAGTTGAGCGCGCCCCATCGCTTCTAATTCGGCGTCTGCCTACTGGTGTTCCTCGGACGTTTGGGATGGCTTGAGGTTTGGCCGGGTTCTTCGTGCCATATCTGAGATGCTTGGGTTGCGATCAACCTGGGAGGTGCGGAATGACTGAAACTGCCGCAGACGACAACTTCATGACTGCATGGATCGCGTCGACCGTGAACTTCCGCGGCGACCCGCTTCCGATTCCACCGCGCTCCGCTGCTCGCGACTTCGAATTCACCGAAGACTTCCTTGCGAGCCCAGACGATACGAACCCGAACGGCAACACATGAACGCGCAAAGCCCAGCAGAAGCAGAAGCCGCCGCCTCGGTGGGCCAAACTCGGCACGATGTTATCGACAAGGTGCTTTGGGCTTTCGTGGCTGCTGCGACGGTCGCGCAGGTCTTTGTCGCGAGGATGGCGAACGCCACGATCGGCGAGACGCTCCGTTCCGACCCGTGTGCGGGTGGCTGGGACAACGCGTGGGCCGCAACGCTGCCTTTTACCTTCTGGGGCGGGTTCCTTTTCACGCTCGTGCTCCTGGTGCGATCAGTAATTACGAAAAGACGCGAGCGCGTAGCGATTATCGCCGTGGTCCTCGTCTGCGAGTTGATCCTTGGGGTGATCTGCTTCCTCGCTGCAGACGGGGGTTACGGTTGGCACTGCCCGAGCTTGTGACGTGCGCCTCGCTTGACCGTTTTCGGGCCCCGCTCCCAACCTGTGGATAAGTAGAACGCCCGTTCGCGTGCATCCGGAATCATGGCGACATGACATCCGAAAGGAGCGCATGATGCGGTTGCGAAGACTGGTTGAACGGCTGCTGGGCGAGGAGCGCGGCGATGTACCCGGCTGGGTACTCATTACCCTGATGACGGCCGGGCTCGTGATCATCATCTGGGGTCTCGCTGGCCCCGCGCTCGGTTCTGTGTTCCAGCAGGCGATCGATCGCGTCACCGGGTTCTGAATGGTGCGCTGGAGCGACGAGACCGGCTCGGCAACGGCCGAGTTCGTCATGGTCTCCGCGCTTCTCACCGTGCTCACACTCAGCGTCATCCAACTCGGGTTGTCATTGCTCATTCGCAACACCGTTGTGGATGCCGCGGCCGAGGGAGCGCGGTATGGGGCTCTCGCCGACAGCTCACCTGCCGAGGGAGTAGCGCGTACGAAAGACCTCATCACCACGGCCCTCGGCCCCAGCTACGCCACGGACGTGACCGCGACGAGCGGGAGCTATCTCGGGCATCCGGCCCTCATCGTGACCGTGCGGGCACCGCTGCCCCTCATTGGCCTTGCCGGTGTCGATCGCGGCTTGGAGGTTTCCGGCCATGCGTCTGTCGAGACTCTGCACTGAGGAGCGGGGTTCGGCCTCTCTTGAGTTCGTCACCGCCGGACTGCTGCTCCTCGTGCCGCTCGTCTATCTGATCCTCGCAATGTCCTCGATCCAAGCGGGTGCACTCGCCGCTGAGGGGGCCGCACGACAGGCCGCCCGGGTGTACGTGCAGTCCGAGAGCACGAGCAGCGCCAAAGCAAGCGCGAGTCGCGCGGTTGAGTTCGCACTCGCCGACCATGGCATCGACCCGGCGTCAGCGACCGTGACGATCACCTGTCACCCGCATCCCAACAAGTGCCTCACGCGCAAGAACTTCGTCACGGTCACCATCGACCTCTCGGTGGCGCTGCCGCTCGCACCGAGCGCTGTGCCGGGGGAGTTCGCCGCTGCTGTTCCCCTCCACTCGACCGCAACCCAGCAGGTCTCCCGATTCTGGGGATCCGGATGACCGCCCGCTCGCCGCGCATAAGATTCGCCGCGCGCATCGAGGCACTGCGGCAGCATCCCGAAAATGGATCGACCCTCGTGCTCACGATCTTCTACGGTTTCCTGGCGCTCGTACTGATCCTGCTTGTCGTCGCCGCCACCTCGCTCTACCTCGAGCGCAAACGACTATTCACCGTGGCCGACGGAGCCGCCCTTGTGGGCGCTGAGGCGTTCGATCTCGACGACGTGAAGCAAACACCGGATGGGTACCGACCGACCCTCAAATCACCGAAAGTGGCTGCCGCCGTGCAGGCCTACTTGGCCCACACCGAAACCCACGAGTTCGAAGGTTTCGTCGTCGAGCAGGCCGAGACCACGGATGGCCGCAGCGCCACGGTCTCCCTCTCCTCGTACTGGCGCCCGCCGGTGCTGTCCCTTCTCGTGCCAGAAGGTTTCCGCATCGACGTGACCGCGGTCGGACGCTCGGTCTTCTCCTAGCGGTCGAGTGCGGCGATGACTTCCTCATCGCTCGTCTGGTCGAAAAGCTCGTACCACTGGCCGACCGCCCAGAAGTGCTCCGGAGTCTCGAGCGCGAAGAGGGCATCCGCTTCCGGGGCGAGACGCTCGGCCCAGTCGGCGGGCGCAACCGGCGTCGCGAAAATGATCTCGCGGGCGCCAAGCACACGGGCCGCCCGGCATGCGGCAGCGGCAGTGGCCCCCGTCGCCACCCCGTCGTCGATCACGATCGCCCGCTTGCCGGTCAGATCGAGTCGCGGCTTTCCGGCCCGGTAGTGCGCCGAGCGCCGCGCCAACTCGGCGCGCTCCTGCTCCTCCACGTCGTGCAGGTCATTGGGGTCGAGGTGCACCGAGCGCACGGCATCCTCATCCACAATTCGCACGCCGTTCTCGCCGATCGCCCCGACCGCATATTCGGGATGCCGTGGGCTCCCCAACTTGCGCACGACGATGACGTCGAGCGGCGCACCAAGGGCATCCGCCACTTCGCGGGCCACGGGAACCCCACCCCGCGGCAGCCCGAGCACGATGGTGTCCGGCCCCCGCAGTTTCACGAGCGCTCGGCCAAGACGTTGGCCAGCCTCAACCCGATCAGCGAACACGGATCACCTCTCTTCAAGGCTGCACGCCGGGTGAGCGCGCCGCAAGGGACTCGAGTGTGTTCGACTCGAAAAGAAGAAACCCTTGCCCCCTGTTTTGGTGTCATACTTGGCCAACCCAGCGCAAGGGAGCAGCGTGTCTCAGGCCAGACTCATCGCGATTCTGTCTATCGCCCTAGTAGTCTTTCTCGCCTTGTCGAGCCTGATCAGCTGGAGCCTGGTTTCGGCCGCATCGACGAGCATGGTGGGTCCGCCCGGCCCTGCTGGTCCTGCCGGGCCTCGCGGTGCGGATGGGGCGACGGGCGCGATGGGGGAGGCCGGTGCAGCTGGCGATACCGGGCCTGCTGGGCCGCGCGGTGCCGCTGGTGCGAAGGGCGCCAAAGGCGCAGGCGGGACGTCGACAACCTTCACCGCGTCGCGTGCCGCGGGCAGCGCCACGATCGCTGGGGGAAGTGCGATCGCGCAACTGTTCCCGACATCCTCACTCGCTCTGCCCGAAGGTGTTTACGCCTTG
>SCSV01000181.1 GCA_004297555.1 Salinibacterium sp. | reverse complement strand
AGGTTCCCGCGGTCGAACTGATCAACACCGTCGCCGTGCATTTCATGAGCGCGGCCGCCGTCAAACTCGGCCTTGCCGATGGGCCGGATGCCGCTGCCGACATCGATCTCGACGAAGCCCGCAAGCTGATCACGGCGCTTGCCGGACTCGTCACCGCGGCCGCCCCAGAGATCGGCGACCAGCACGCCCGTCCCCTTCGCGACGGACTGCGCTCGCTGCAGCTCGCGTTCCGCGAAGCTTCGGCGTTTCCGGATGCCCCTGGTGCAGGCCCTGGCGAGAAGTGGACCGGGGCGGTTAGCTGAGCTTCACGCCGAGCGAGTCGACCCGCGCGGCGATCAGCTCGCTGTGCGCCCAACGCACCTGAAGGCGGGCGAGGAGTGCGTCGAGGGCGGGCTGGTCGAGTCCGCTCGCGAGGGACAGGTGCACGATGAGCTCGGGGCCGGCGAGGCGCGCTCGGGGATCGCCGGCGGTGAGGTGCACGGAGAGGACGGATGGCTCGGGCGAAGCGGCATCCACGAATGCTGTGAAGATCTCGGGGTCGCGGTAGCTGGGGGTCCACGGTTGTTTTTGGGCGAGCGCCCAGACGGCGGGGCGACGGATCGCGAACTCGGCGTCGGTCGTCGCGTCGAGCACGATCAGGTCGGTGTGCTCGCTCACTGCGGCGAGGGCGAACCGCACCGCAGGCAGCGGGATCGGTCGAGCCGAAGCCTGCCAGTGCTTCATCGCCTCGACCGAGCTGAAGGCTGGCAGCACGGTGCGGCCGTCCGGGCCCTCGACGGTGACGATCGACAGTTCCTGGGTCTTGTCGAGTTTTAGGCCCGCGTCACTCTGACCCTCCTCGCCAAGTTCGGCCACCAGTGGGATCAGCAGCCGGGCATCCCGAAGCGCATCGACGACGTCGGCTTCGCCGCCCTCGCCATTCAGAAACGCGTGGATAGCGGCCACTAGGGCCTCCGGCGCGGAGCCGTCATCGTCGCTCGACGCGCTCGGCTCGAAGTGGCGCCCCGCCCAGGGGATGCCGGCCGAGTCCGTTGCGTCGGGCACCGGGACTCAGTCGCGCGCGACCGCGAGCGCCTCGACGAGCGTGAACGCCTCGGCGTAGAGCGCCTTGCCGACGATCGCCCCCTCGAGGCCGAGCGGCACGAGTGCGCGCAGGTCGACGAGGTCTTGCAGCGTTGCGACGCCGCCCGAGGCGATGACGGGCTTGTCGGTGCGCTCCGTCACCTGGCGCAACAGGTCGAGGTTCGGGCCCTTGAGAGTGCCGTCTTTCGTGACGTCGGTGACCACATAGCGCGCACAGCCAGCATCCTCGAGACGGTCGAGCACGGTCCAGAGGTCGCCGCCCTCCTTGGTCCAGCCGCGGGCGGCGAGCGTCGTGCCGCGCACGTCGAGGCCGACCGCGATCGCGTCGCCATACTTAGCGATCGCGAAGGCCGCCCATTCGGGGTTCTCGAGTGCTGCCGTGCCGAGGT
>SCSV01000180.1 GCA_004297555.1 Salinibacterium sp. | reverse complement strand
CGTTGACGGGGATGTTCGTCGGCGTGCCGGGGAGCAGGACTTCGATGAGGTAGATCGCGTCCTTGTGGTCGTTCAGGAACGTGTCGAACTCGGGGTTCATCGCCCGCTGCGCGAGGAGCGTCTGCTGGACACGCTGGACGGCGTTCATGCCGACGAGCGGCGCTTCGAGCCCGAACGGGCGCTTCAGGAGGAAGCGAGCGAACTCCGGCAGCACCTTCCCGTACATATACGAGAGCGGGTAGAAGCCGAGGTAGGGGTGGTTCAGCGTCCGCTCCAGCCAGCCCCGGTCGGGATTGAAGAAGTGGGTTTTGTACGCTTGAAGCGACGACTGCCGGAACGACTCGCGCCATGCCGTGTAGATGGTTTCGAGGTCGGCTTCACTAAAGGTCTTCACCGCTCCGCCAGAGGCGCGACTGCCACCGCGCGCAACGCCAGCCGCGCGGTTGAGCGCTTGTCCGGCCGCCGTGTCGCCTGCGTCGTAGGCAGTCTGGATCGAGTGACCAATTACGTCGTCAATCCGTCCCGCCGCTTCCGCCTCACGTTCCTTGAAGAACGTCACGGCGATCTTCCCCGGATCGGTGGTCCCGTACTCCTCCGCCATGACCCGCCAGTACCGCGGGTTGATGTCCTCGATGGCCTGCTGGAAGTATTTGCCGTGATCGAAAACCGTCTGATCGAAGCGCGCGATCTGCTTGCTTCGGGCGACATTCCCGTACTTCGCCATGAAGCGGCCGAAGACGCCGCCAGAGCCAACGACCTTCTGTGCGGCGATGTCGCCGAATAGATAGAGGCCCGCATATTCGATGTCGAGATAGCGCAGCTCAGGGAGATTTGAGAACGCCTTGTACGTCTCCTGCATCTCGGGATCGACGATCGCCTTGCGGACGCCCCGAAGCGCGTTCCAGAACGGCGACTCGATCTTCTCCTGCGCTTGGAACAGCGGGTTCCACTCAAACCTCGCCTTCGGATACAGGTACTCGGTGATCTGGGCAATTGGGAGATGCCGCGAGGACTCAGCCTTGATCGTGCCCGTGATCGCCTGCGTCAGTCCGACGTGACTCATGTTGCCCCGGAAGGCGGCCATCGCGAGGTAAACCGGATCGGCAACCTTCTCCAACTCGGCGAGGCGGGCCGCGCCCAGCACTTCCTCGAACGCCTGGTGGATGCCGTTGCCCTTGACACCGTTGACGATGCGCGTGACGCCCACGAGCCCGCGCGGCGTGACGCCATGCTCGCCCGCGAGCCGGAGCATGACGCGGTGGACGGCCCGTGCCTCGGCCGGAGCGAGGCCGGTCTGCCGCTCGGCGGCGATCTTGACCATTCGGTTCCGCGAGTCGTTGATGATCGTCCGCTGGCTGATGCCTCGCATGAGGGAGTCGGCCATCTGGCCGATGGGGTTCCGCGCGCTGATGGCCCGCCTGCCGGACTGGAAGTGGACGAACGGGTCGGAGACGATGACGTTGCCCGCGTCGTCCACGACGGCCGTCCAACCGGACTTCGGAGCGAAGGCGAGGTCGTAGCCGAGCGCCTTGGACTCCTCGCGCCACGCCCCGAGAGCGGACGGCAGCGCGTTCTTGCCGGTCGTCGGAAGGTGGACCTCCTGCGGGAGAGCGTCCTTCTTGACGAGCGTTTCGATGAACTCGCGGATTTCCGTCGTCGTCAGGCTCGCGTGTCCGAGGAAGCGATCCTCCAGCGTGCGGAAGCGGCTGATGGCTTCGCCCGGACCAATGGTGTCCAACTCGCCGAGAAGCGCCTGCGCTCGGTCAACCGTGAGGGTGTCTTCCGCGATGGGCGTCAGGCGGGCCACGTCGATCTTCTTGCTTGCCCCGACCGCCGCCTTCGCAGCCTCCAAGCCCTCGCCCGCCTTCGCGTAGGCGATGAGACGGACGGCCTTCGACTTGCCCTCCGTGACCGTGCCGAGGATTTTCTTCGCGTCGTCGGTCGTGATACGCAGCGCGGCGGGAGGCCGATGT
>SCSV01000179.1 GCA_004297555.1 Salinibacterium sp. | reverse complement strand
CCGTCGACGAGGAGACGGGCGCGGTGAAGGAGGAGGGCGCGTGCGAGCCACCGCAGGGAGAGAAAGGCATCAAGGCCGTGAACGAGCGTGTGAAGACGACGCTCGGCGACTGCGCGGTGATGCTCGACCTGGGTGAGTTCCTCGGCCTTACGCCGGGCAAGCGCGCTGAGATGCTCGGGCGCATGGTGGGGGCGGCCGGCAAGCCGGTCACGATCGACACCTTCCTCAACGCGGTCGCTGCCACGGCAGGCGACCTGCCGAGTTCGCTCGTTCGGGATCTCCGCGGCGGGTGGGACCCCTCAGCCCCGGCCGCGGTGAACCTTGACGTCGCGCTGAAGCTGCTCGCGGCGCGGCTCTCGGAACTGACAGGCCGCGACCGCGAGGCCACGGCGGCGCTCACCCGACTCACGCAGAGTCGCTCGGCCGTCGACACCGAGCCACGCACCGCGGCCGATCTCTCCACCGAGCGGTTCTCGATCCGCAAGCAGGCGGACGCCTTGCGTGCGCAGCTCGCGGCCGACGACGAGCGCGCGCGGTCCTACGTGGCGGCGCGTGACGAGATGGAGGCGGCATCGGCAGACGTCGACACGCTCACCACCGGCCTCGAGCGGGCGGAGAAGGCGGTCCGTACGTGCGAGGCCGCGAGCGCCCAGGCGGATGACGCCTTCGTGGCCGCCGAGAACGAGACCGACCCCGGCGATCCGCCGCCACCGGACGGCGCGTTGAACGAGGAGTGCGCCACGCTCCGCCGCTCAGTCGAAGAGGCCACCCGCGCGCGTGCCGGGGCGGAGGCGGAACTCACGGCGTTGCAGGGCCGGATCCGGATGGTGCACTCGGGCAACTCGGGGGAGTGCCCGGTCGCGCGCGGCGTCACGTGCCCGATCCCGCACGACGTCGCGCGGCGGGCAGCCGAGGTCATCGGCGAGACCCTCCAGCGGATCGGAACGCTCAAGGCCGCGGAGAAGGAGGCCTCCGAGCTACTGAGCGCGGCCCTCGAGAAACGCAACCGCGCCGACCAGTCCTGCCGGAAACTGAAGGAGGAGCGCGCGAAGCAGCGGGACGGACGCAAGGCGAAGCTCTCCGATCTTCGTTCGCGTGCGGCCCAGGTCGCTGGTGAGAAGCAACGGGCCGAACGCGAGGCCGCGTCGTTGCGTGCGCAACTCGAGAGCGCGAAGGCGCGGAAGACTCGGGCCGCGGCGGCGATCGACCAGGCGCCCGGCACGCTCGATCGAGCGGACCTCGAGCGCCAGCTCAACACGCTCGACAGCGTCGTTGCCGACCTGGACAAGCGGATCGCGTCGAAGGAGCAAGGTCGGGCGCTGGCCGACGAGGAACTCAAGGCACGCGAGGCGCAGACGCAAGCGGCCGATCTCGTCACGGTCGTGCGGAAGGCGCAGGCCGCCGCGAAGACCGTTGCGGCCGGCCTGCTCGCGTCGATGTTCGCTCCGGTCACACAGACCGTCACCGATCTGCTCGCGGCGATCCGGCCTGGCTGGAGCCTCGAGGCGGTCGCCGAGGGCGGCGGCATCGAGTTCCTCGCGCACACGGACAACCCGCGTCCCGTGCGCTGGGGCGCGCTCTCCGGCGGCGAGGCCGTGCTGTTCGGCGCCGCGCTGTCGCTCGCGCTCGTTCGACTTCAGCGGCCGCCGAGCAAGTTCCTGCTCGTCGAGGCCGCCGAGGTCGACTTCCGGAACCTGTGCGCATTCCTCTCCGCACTGGCCTCCATGGGCGGGGAGTTCGATTCGATCATCGTTGCATCTTGCCACGCGCAGGCGGAGTTGCTGCCGGCGCCGTGGCGCGCGGTGTGTGTCGAGGGGGCGGCGCCCGTCACGGTCTGACGGGCCAGGGAAAGTTCGCGGGGCGCCCGCGGGAGCGGGCTCCCCCTTTTCCAGCGGTTGGGGAACCGATGGCTACTTGCAAGGGATGCGGCGCACCGATCCTGTGGGCGAAGAGTCCGAACGGGAAGGCGATGCCGCTCGACGAGGCCGAGACGACCATAGCCGAGGTCGCTCTCGAGTCAGGCTTCAACGACAAGCTGCACGTGACGTGGATCGTCCGTGGTCACGTGCCCCACCACATCACTTGTCCGAAGGCGGACCAGTTCCGGCACTCATCACGAAAGGAGAAGTAGATGGCGCTCGAAAGGTTCAAGGCCGCGTCCATCGCCACGCTCGACGGAGGCCGTATCGGGGTCGCACTCGACCAAGCCTTCGCACGCGCTCGCGAGGACTGCATCGATCGTCCCGGCGTCGAAAAGGGGCGGACCGTGACGCTCGAAATCGTGATCACGCCGGTCTGCGATGAGAAGGGGCTCGACTCGTGTACGGTCGAGTTCTCGGTGAAGGAGCGGATGCCGGCGCGCGAGAGCAAGGTCTACAGCATGCGCGCGACCCCGTCGGACCTGCTCTTCAATGAGCTGTCAGCCGACGACATCAACCAGGTGACGATCGACCAGGGTGCCCGGTTCCCGGGCACGAAGGAGAAGGCCAATGCTCGCTGAATTCGTCCAGAAACTGACCGATCTCGCGCGCGAAGCCGATGCAGTCGAGGTCATCGGGCTCCAAGGCGATCCTCGGACCGTGCTCGTGCGCCAAGGCGGATCGACCCAGGAACGGACGATCCCGCCTCCGCTCCGCGCTCACAAGATCCGAGCCTTCGACGACTTCTGCGCAGCGGTGAAGGACTCGGTAATCTGCACGTCGCCGGAGATCTACTTCCAGTTCGCAGGCGCGCTCGCGTTCTGTTGCCGTTCCGATCGGCTCGAGACGATCTCGCTTCCGATCGAGTCGTCGCAACAGTGGGCGGCGCTCGTGAAGCTCGACAGCGGCGCGACGTTCTCTCCGAAGTATGCGATCAACTTCCTCCGGTTCGAACTCGGGTCCGACGTCGCGGCGGTTCTGATCGCTGGCCTGCGCAGGATCGACTTCAAACGCTCGAGCGCCGGCTCGCACGTCAACGAACACGGAAAGGAATCGCTCGGCCGGTCTGTGGAGGCTGCGGTCCAGAAGGCCGATGAGGTCCCGGAGACGTGCGACGTCACGATTTCGCCGGCTCGGAATTCCGGGCTCAAGGCCCTGACCGTCAAGGCCAGGCTCGGCATCGCCATCGACTTCGATCAGGAGCGCATCATGCTGAAGCTGCTCCCGGACGAACTGTCAGCGGCGCGCGAGTCCTTCGTGCGCCAGGTCGGGACCATGCTTGTCCAAGCGCTGCCGGGCGTCCCGTGCTTCAACGGCTCCGTGTCGTGACGGTGCTGCGCTTCCTCTGGCGCCGCCTCGTGGTGCTCCTACTCGGCGGCAACCGCGCGCTGTGCGGCGCGTGCCCCGGGTGCGGCGATTATGTGCTGCCTCCGAACGGTGTCCTCGACCGGAAACGCCACGTGTACTGGTGCTTCGAGTGCCACGTCGAGTTCACGCGGGGCGTGAGAGCGAGATGAGCCACCGGCCGAATCCCGACGAGGTCAACCCGCACCATCCCGTGACGATGGGCCTCCACGCCGAGTGGCACAAGCTGCTTGCCATCGTCATGTGGAAGCTGAACGTGCGAGAGATCGTGTTGACCGAAGCCGATATCCGAGGGTTCGTCGCGCATCTGCCGGATGGCTCAGCGGTCCTCGCGCACGACAAACGTGACGGGCTGCACTTGCGGCTCATCGATGCGTGCGAAGCGGAGCGGCTGGCGCGCGAGGAGGGGCTGCCGTCGTGACCGTTGCAGAGCGCACCCCAACGCCCGAGCAGTTCGCTGCGATCCGGTCGCCAAACCCGCGACGCACGATGATCGCGCATCCCGGAACCGGAAAGACTTTCGCGCTCGTCGAGCTCATCGCGGACATGCTCGAGCGCCGCGATCGCGAGCCCGAGTGCATCACCGCCACGACGTTCACACGCAACGCGGCCGGCGAACTCCGCGAGCGCGTCATCGATCGCTGCGGCGGCCGCGCATGCGGCGTCCTCTTCGGCACCTCGCACTCGATCGCGCTCAAGATCGTTCGGTCCCGCGCCCGCCTGCTCGGATTCCCGAGCCGGATCGTGATCTACGACGAGCAGGATCAGACCGACATCCTCAAGGACATCATCGCGACGCTGAAGCTCAACCGGTGCACGTTGAGCGGCGCCCGCGACGCGATCGAGGACCGGCGCAGCGGCGCACCTGGCGCGTGGGAAGTCCAGGAGCTTCACGCGGCTGAGGAGTACGAGGCGCGCTGCCGCCGAGCCGGCGCCGTCGACCTCGGCTGGATCATCCCGCTCGCGCTCAAGGTCCTCCGCACGGACCGGACGGCACTCGCGGAGTGGCACCGCCGGGCCCGATACCTGATCGTCGACGAGGCGCACGACACGGCCCCGCCCGAGTGGGCGCTCTACCAGATGCTCGAGCCGGTCGAACTCGCCGTGGTCGGTGACCCGAACCAGAACATCTACCGGTTCCGCGGGACGTCCACGGCGTTCCTCCGCGCCGCGGCGGCGCCGCCGGCCGAGGTCGTCTTCCTGACGCAGTCGTTCCGGTCGACCGAGCCGGTTGTCAGGGCCGCGAACAACCTCGTCAGCCACAACCCGGAGCAGCCGCCGGAGAAGCTGAGGTCGGCGGCCGGCTCAGGCAACGTCAACGCGGTGCGATCGTCAACGTTCGCTGAGCAGGCGACCGTGCTCGTCGGAGTGTGCCAGCACTACCTGAGCCTTGGATCGGTGGGCCTCCTCTCGCGCACGAACCGGGACCTCGAGTTCCAAGTGCGCGCGCTCCGCGGCGCCGGCGTCACCGTCCGCGAGTTGACGACGCCGCGGGCCTTCTACGCGCTCCCCGAAGTCCGCGCGTTCCACGCCCACCTGCGGGCCGTCTACAACCCGCACGATGAAGTCGCGACGCGCCTGGTCCTGGCTCACTGGCCGGCCGCGCCAGCGCCGAGG
>SCSV01000178.1 GCA_004297555.1 Salinibacterium sp. | reverse complement strand
GGCGGACGTCGCTGCTGTTGACAATGCGTTGTTGACGCCTTTGCACATGGCCTGTCGGCAAGGCCACTTTGAGGTAGCAAGGCTACTTCTTGAGGCTGGCGCCCCGGTTGATGCGCGTGACTCCTTCGGCAACACGCGGCTCTGGCGAGCAGTTTTCGCATTCCAGGGTGGCGACCCCGCCCTCATTCGCTTGCTCTTGGCAGCTGGCGCTGACCCGGACGTGAAGAACCACACCGACCGCTCACCCCGTGACATGGCGCACATTTTCGACCGCCCAGGAGTGCGCGATGTCCTTCCCTAGCCGCGACTACTGATCTAGGACCACGCCCAACAACCCGTTCCGCGCTCCGGGCGTGCTACCCCAGATACCGTTAACCCATGACCCGCCCAATCCGCCTGGGGGTCCAGGTGCAGCCCCAGCACGCTCTCTACCCGAAGATTCGCGACACGGTTCGCGAGCTCGAAGACCTCGGCGTCGACATCCTGTTCAACTGGGACCACTTCTTTCCGCTCCACGGCGGCGACCGAAACGGCCTGCACTTCGAGGCCTGGACGATGATGGGCTCCTGGGCCGAACTCACCAGCCGGGTCGAATTCGGCACCCTCGTCAGCTGCAACAGCTACCGCAACCCCGACCTGCAGGCCGACATGGCCCGCACCATCGACCACATGAGCGGCGGCCGCTTCATCTTCGGCACCGGCTCCGGCTGGTTCGAGAAGGACTACGACGAGTACGGCTACGAGTTCGGCACGGCCGGACAGCGACTGGATGCCCTCGCCGACGCCATGCCCCGCATCGAGCACCGCTGGGCCAAGCTCAACCCGCCACCCCTGCGCAAGATCCCCGTTCTCATCGGCGGTGGCGGCGAGAAGAAGACCATGAAGATCGCCGCCAAGCACGCCGACATCTGGCACAGCTTCACCCCCGCTGCCGATCTACCCCGCAAGCTCGGCATTCTCAGAGACCACTGCGAGAGCGTCGGGCGCGATGTCAACGAGATCGAGATCTCCAACGAGCCGCGCGTGAAAGACCTCGCCATCGCCGACGAACTCGTCGCGCACGGCGTCACATTGCTCACGATGGGCATCTCCGGCCCCGACTACGACCTCACGGTCGTGAAGCAATGGCTCAAGTGGCGTGACGCGCAGAACGCGTGACGGCGGCTAGGGCATCCCGAACCGGATTGAAAGCCGGGCTCGATTCCCGAACCGGTCGAAACTCTGGCAGAATAACAAGTCGAGTCTTTCGCCGCCCGACCCTCTAATCAGGCGCGAAGACCACCTCAGAGCTTTCATGCCGAGTGTGCCCCCACGCTCACGGCTAGCAGTTCGCCACCAGAACACTTAATTCAGGAGAATTGTGGCTGTAAAGATTCGTTTGAAGCGCTTGGGCAAGATCCGTGCGCCGTACTACCGCATCGTCGTCGCCGACTCGCGTTCGAAGCGCGATGGCCGCGCCATCGAGGAGATCGGCAAGTACCACCCCACCGAGGAGCCCTCGTTCATCGAGGTCGACTCCGAGCGTGCGCAGTACTGGTTGAGCGTTGGTGCTCAGCCCAGCCCGCAGGTCGAGGCGATCCTCAAGCTCACCGGCGACTGGGGCATCTTCAAGGGTGACAAGAACGCCAAGAGCACCGTGAAGACCAAAGAGCCGAAGGCTGTCTTCCAGGCTGACGAGAAGAAGAAGCCGGTTCTCAAGCCCAAGAGCGAGAAGCCGGTCAAGGCTTCTGCTCCTGCGGACGAGGATGCCGCTGCCGCAACCGGTGACGACCTCGCCGCCGACCTCACCGCTGTTGTCAGCGATGGTGCGCCTGAAGAGGCGCCGGTCGCGGACGCCGTGGACGCTGTTGTGGGCGACGAGCCTGCCGCTGTCGAGCCTGCTGCATCTGAAGAGTCCGCTCCGGCTGAAGAGCCGGCCGCCGACGCCGACAAGGCCTAGTAGTGCTTGCTCCCGCTCTCGAGCACCTGGTCAAGGGGATCGTCGATCACCCTGACCAGGTTCAGGTCGTTGCCAAGAACTCGCCTCGCGGCGAGGTGCTCGAGGTGCGCGTGCATCCGGATGATCTCGGTCGCGTGATCGGCCGATCCGGTCGCACGGCGAAGGCTCTCCGCACCCTGATCACGGCGCTCGCCGATGGTCGCCGAGTGCGCGTCGACGTCGTCGACACCGACCTGTAACGGTGGCCGAGCCGAAAGCTCCGCAGCCGGATCACACCCAACTCCGCGTCGGGCGACTCACCAAAGCGCACGGGCTCAAGGGCGCGATCAAGATCGAGCTGTACACCGACGCCCCGGAGCGACGTTTCGTTCCGGGCGCGGTGTTCTCGCTGCAAGTGCCCACGACCTCGCCGTGGCACGGCAAGACCATCGAGCTGCTTGAGCTCAAGTGGTACAACAGCCACCCGGTCGCCTTCTTCAAAGACATCACCGACCGCACGCAGGCCGAGTC
>SCSV01000177.1 GCA_004297555.1 Salinibacterium sp. | reverse complement strand
CAAGGCTAACGAGTGGCGAAGGCGGGGAGCGAGATTCCCAGGCTGGATGCGTCGTCGGGGGTGTCGACGTCGGCGCACAATTCGGTGGGCAGCGGAACGGCCCGAAGCGCGAGGGACTCGATCAAACTGCGCATCGCGACGTCGGTGGCAGGCGCCACTTTGGCAGCGGCGGCGCGCAGGGCGGCGGTGCGGTACATCGCCATGAGCGGTTGCCGAATGCCGGAGCTATCCAGGGCGATGAGTCCGTCTTCGTCAACCCCGTGGGCGTGCTCCTCGATCAGCACCGCGAAGGCGCGCACGACGTGCGGCAGATCGCTCGCCACCACTGCCGTGAATTCGGACTCGCTGTCGCGCAGATTGTGCAGGCCGGCAACGATCGCGGCGGCAGGCCCACCCCATCGAGGGCTCTCTTCCGTCCGCCTGACGCGATCGGAGGCAACCATCTCTGGGCCGTAGCCAACGATGGATACACGGTGGGCCCGCCGAACCGAATCGAGCGCACGGTGCAGCAAGGAACGCCCTTCGTAGATCAACGCGGTCTTGTCGATTCCGCCCAAGCGGGAAGCTCTACCGCCCGCGACGATGATCGCGTCCCAGTTCGGTGCTGCTGCGCCCATACGCCGAGGCTAACGCCACGGTATTGCCGCCTAGTTGCGCGAGTGTTAACTGTTGTGTCGCCCGCCTCTCGGGCCGCCAACTCGAACGTGAGGGCCAGGAGTCTCGCTTATGGTGAATCCATGACGCTCTCGCTCGGACTGCCCGCGGTTCGCCGTGCGCCCGAGAGCGCGCCGCCAACCGATGGACGACCGGATGCCCCAGAGCTCGTCGATCGCTTCGGCCGGGTCGCCCGCGACCTGCGCATCTCCATCACGGAGCGCTGCTCTCTGCGCTGCACCTACTGCATGCCGGAGCAGGGGCTGCCCTCGATCGCGCGCGAGAACCTGCTGACACCCGCGGAGATCGCCCGGCTCGTCGCGATCGCGGTGCGCGATCTCGGAGTGCACGACATCCGGTTTACCGGCGGAGAGCCTCTCATGCGCGCGGACCTGGAGACCATCGTGGAATTGAGTTCGGCGGTCGCCGGGGATGCCTCGATCTCGATGACCACGAACGGCATCGGCCTCGACAAGCGCATCGACGACCTCGTCGCGGCTGGCCTCACCCGAATCAACATCTCGCTCGACACCGTGGACCGCGACCACTTCGCGAGACTGACCCGGCGCGACCGGCTGCCGGCGGTCTTCGCCGGAATCGAAGCCGCCAAGCGGGCGGGCATCACCCCGCTCAAGATCAACGCCGTGCTCATGCGCGACACGCTCGCCGGCGCCGCCGACCTGCTCGAATGGTCGCTCAACAACGGCGCCCAGTTGCGGTTCATCGAGCAAATGCCGCTCGACGCCGATGAGGCCTGGGCCCGCGACAACATGGTGTCGGCCGCCGAGTTGCTCGAGGTGCTCGGCAGCCGGTTCGAGCTCGTGCTCGCCGGTCGCGAGGATCCGGCCGCTCCCGCGGAGGAGTGGCTCGTGAACGGTTGGGTTCAGAACGACCGGCCCGCGACAGTGGGCATCATCGCGTCGGTGACGCGCTCGTTCTGCGAAGCCTGCGATCGCACGCGCATCACGGCGGAGGGCACCGTGCGCTCCTGCCTGTTCGGCGACGACGAGACCGACCTGCGCGCATTGCTGCGCGACGGGTCCGACGATGCGGCGATCGCGGACCGCTGGCGCGCGGCGCAGTGGGGCAAGCAAGCCGGTCACGGCATCCAGCGCCCCGACTTCGTGCGACCCGTGCGCAGCATGGGGGCAATCGGTGGCTGAAATCGCGGTGCGCTATTTCGCGGCGGCGGCCGAGGCATCCGGCTGCCTGGAGGAGAGCCTGCCCGCAGTCACGACCGTCGGGGACCTCAAACGCTTGCTGATCGAGCGCTACGGCGCCGCCATGGCGCGGGTTCTTGCCGCCGGATCGTTCCTGGTTGACGGCGTGGTCAGTCGTGATGATGCCCGTCCGCTCGGCTCGAGCGTCGACGTGCTGCCGCCCTTCGCGGGGGGCTAGACCGGCTCGAGCAGCACGAGCGGAATCTCGCGCGACGTGCGCTTCTGATACGCCCCATAGTTCGGGTGTCGTGCGGTGATTTGCGGCCACAGCGTCGCGCGCTCCTCCGGCGTCGCGATGTGGGCTCGCCGCGACTCACTGGGGCGCCCCGAAATCACCACCTGAACCTCAGGGTTGTCGCGCAGATTCAGGAACCAGGCAGGATGCGTGTCGTCCCCACCGCGGGACGCGACCACGATGTACATGTCGCCGACCTGCAGCGGCGAGGTGAGCATGGCCGTGCGCGGCTCGCCGCTTTTGCGGCCGATCGTGGTGAGTTCGAGCACGGGCATCCCGCTCGCTCGCCAACCGAGGCGGCCGCCGCTCGCCCGCA
>SCSV01000176.1 GCA_004297555.1 Salinibacterium sp. | reverse complement strand
CCGCTTCCTCGCGGTTGGCGATCTCCATCGCCTCCTCGACCGAGCGCGGGGCACCCTCCTCCGCCTCGTCGCCCATCACCTTGGCGATGGTTTGGCGGTGCACTCGCACGATCACGCCGGGACTCGTCTCGATCTCGGCGACGTTGGTGACCTCATCCACCGACTTGAGCGTGCCGAAGAGCCCGAAGTTGGTCATCACCTCGACGCCGGGGGCGACCTTCGACAGGAGCTCGTCTTGCTGCGCGCGACGGCGCCGCGAGGAGCGGAACATCATGAAGAAGAACACCACCGCCAAGGCGAGCAGGGCGATCTGTAACGGGTCCATGGTCCGTGCCTCCGGGGGTGAGATGGCTGGCGCGGCCTAAGCAGACCGGTTGTGAGCCATTGTGAATTATAGGTCATCCCCAAAGAGGCCAAGCTGGCCGTGACCGTCTGCGGGCTTGGTGAGTCCGAAGTGTTTCCAGGCGGCACGAGTGGCTACGCGACCCCGCGGCGTGCGGGTGAGCAGCCCGATGCGCACGAGGAACGGCTCCACTACTGATTCGATCGTCTCGCCCTCCTCGCCGACCGAGACGGCGAGAGTGTTGAGGCCGACCGGTCCGCCGTCGAAACGGTTCAGCACGGTGAGCATGACGGCGCGGTCGAGTCGGTCGAGGCCGAGGGCATCCACGTCATAAAGTTCGAGCGCGGCGTGCACTGCGTCGACACCCGAGCCCGAGCCGCGCACGAGGGCATAGTCGCGCACGCGGCGCAGCAGTCTGTTCGCGATGCGCGGGGTTCCCCGGCAGCGGCCCGCGATCTCGGCGAGTGCGCGGGAATCGATGTCGAGGTCGAGCAGGCGGGCGGCGCGCTCGAGCACGAGCTCCAGCTCGGGAGTGTCATAGAACTCGAGGTGGGCGGTGAAGCCGAAGCGGTCGCGCAGTGGGTTCGGCAGCAGGCCGGAGCGGGTCGTCGCGCCGACGAGAGTGAATGGCGACAGGTCGAGGGGAATGGATGTCGCGCCCGCGCCCTTGCCGACCATGATGTCGATGCGAAAATCCTCCATCGCGAGGTACAGCATCTCCTCGGCGGAGCGCGCCATGCGGTGGATCTCGTCGATGAACAGCACTTCGCCCGGTACGAGCGAGGACAACACGGCGGCGAGATCACCGGCGTGCTGGATGGCCGGGCCGCTCGACATGCGCAGTGGGCGCCCGCTCTCGTGGGCGACGATCATGGCGAGGGTGGTCTTGCCGAGGCCGGGCGGGCCGGCCAGCAGGATGTGGTCGGGCGTGCGGTTCTGCATCGCTGCCGCCTGCAACAGCAACTGCAGTTGGCCGCGCACCTTCGGCTGGCCGATGAACTCCGCGAGCGAGCGCGGGCGCAGTGCCCCCTCGAAGGCGAATTCGGCCTCGGACTCCGGCAGGGGCCTCAGGATGGCGTCGTGCTCGGTGGTCACGCGGAGCCTCCCGACTGCGTCGAACCCTGTGAGACGAGCGAGCCCTGCGGTCCGAGCTGGGCGAGCGCGAGTCGGAGGAGCGCGGGCACGGCATCGCGTTCTGCCGGGGATGCGGCGGCTAGGGCATCCTCGACCGCTTGCAGGGCGACACGCTCGGGCCAACCTAGGCCGACGAGGGCGACCGCGACGTTGTCGCCCACGCTCGAAACCTGCGCAGCGGCCGCCTTGGCGGTGACGCCCATGAGCTTGCCGGCGAGCGAGACGACGATGAGCTTCGCGGTCTTCGGCCCGACACCCGACACTTTGCGGAAGGCCGCGTCGTCTTCACGACCGACCGCGTTCGCGATCTCGGCCGGGGCCATTGCGGCGAGCACTCCAAGCGCGCTCTTCGGTCCGACACCGGTGACCCCGCGCAGCAGATCGAAGACGAGCAGCTCCTCCGCCTCGGCGAAACCGTAGAGGGCGAGATCGTCTTCGCGCACGATGAGCGCGGTGCGAATCGTCGCCTCGGAGCCGACGCGCAACGAAAGCGCATGCTGGGGGGTGACCTGGATGCTCAGGCCGATGCCGCCCACCTCGATGACCGCGGTCGTGCCGATGGCGGCGAGCACGGTGCCGCGCACAGAGGAGATCATGAGGTCACCCTAGGAGCGGCCACTGACTTGGGCACCGATTTCGGGGATGGCTTCCGGGCTCCCGCTTCGGCGGCTCGCCAGGCTTGCTGCGCGGGGGTCAGTGCGGGGGTTAGTGCTGCTTGCACGGCTCGAGGGGAAATATCAGCGTGCCAGCCATGGCAAATGGCGAGAGCCAGGGCATCCGCCGCATCGGCAGGCTTGGGAACCTCGTCGAGGCCGAGGATTCGGGCGACCATCGTGCCCACTTGCCGCTTCTCGGCGGCACCGTAACCGGTGACCGCGGCCTTGACCTCAGTCGGCGTGTGCAACCCAACCGTCAAACCGCGCGCCGCGGCGAGGTGCAGAGCGACGCCGCTCGCTTGAGCAGTGCCCATCACGGTGCGGAGGTTCTGTTGGGCGAAGACCCGCTCGATCGCGACCGAGTGCGGGGCGAACTCATCGAGGGCGAGCGCGATGGCCTCGGCGATCGCGAGCAGCCGGCGTTCGAGCGGCAGCTCGGCGGGAGTGCGGATCACGCCCACGTGCACGAGGCTCGCCGCGCGAGTGGCGGAGATGTCTACGATGCCGACCCCACAGCGAGTGAGGCCCGGGTCGATGCCCAGTACGCGCATCAGTCGGGCATCCGCGAAGTCATGCCCCTAGTCTTGGTCCAACTCCGCCTGAACCTCGGGCGACACGTCGTAATTCGAATATATGTTCTGCACATCGTCGCAGTCGTCGAGGGCGTCGATGAGCTTCATAACCTTGCGCGCGACCTCCGCGTCGACCTCGACAGTGAGGTTCGGCACAAACTCGGCCTCGGAGGAGTCGTAGTCGATTCCCGCAGCTTGCAGCGCCTCGCGAGCCTCGACGAGGTGCGAGGTGTCGGTGATGACCTCGAAGCCGGCACCGCGGTCGGTGACCTCCTCCGCGCCCGCGTCGAGCACGGCGAGCAGAATGTCATCCTCGGTGACGCCATCCGTCTTGGTGATCGCGATGACGCCCTTGCGGGTGAAGTTGTAGGCGACGCTGCCCGGGTCGGCCATGGTGCCGCCGTTGCGACTCATCAGCGTGCGCACGTCGGCAGCCGCGCGGTTCTTGTTGTCGGTCAGACACTGCACGAGCAGCGCGACGCCGCCAGGGCCGTAGCCCTCGTACATGATCGTCTGGTAGTCGACCGCCTCGCCGAGCTGACCCGAACCGCGCTTGACCGCGCGATCGATGTTGTCGTTGGGAACCGACGTCTTCTTGGCCTTCTGAATCGCGTCAACGAGCGTCGGGTTGCCCGAAAGATCAGCACCGCCGATCTTGGCTGCAACTTCGATGTTCTTGATGAGCTTGGCGAACGACTTGGCACGACGCGAATCCTTGATCGCCTTCTGGTGCTTCGTGGTCGCCCATTTGGAGTGGCCTGACATGACAGCCATTCTAACCAGCGAGCGGATGGCGGCCGCTGCGCGCCCGCATGCAAGCTACTCGCGCAGACGCACGCCGGAGGCCTTGAGCTCAAGTTGAGCAAGCGCCCGCATCACGGTCTCGTCGCCGCGGCGCCAGGCGGCCATCGCATCCGGATCTACTGCTCGAAGGGCTGAAATTCGCTGGCTCGCGAGTGCACGAAGCGCGAGCAGGTCGATGCCAGCACCCGACTCGACCAGTGCCTTCGCACTCCCCGCCTTACGCATGAACCGGATGCGCGGCACCAGCCAGAACAGGAGGATCGTCAGGATCGGCACAACCGCAATCCCGATACCGAGCCCGGTCGCGAGTTGGTTGACCGCGACCTGCTGACTCTGGCCGGCCGCCTCCAGCGCAGCCCCGGCGTCACTCGCCTGATCAAAGGGCACGCGGATGCCCCCGCCAATGAGCGGCACGCCGCCGAGGGCATCCCCGACATCGGTCATGGTCTTCTTGAATCCCGAACCGGCCTGCTCCATCTGGACCCCGAACGCGGCGAGGTTCTCGACGAGTTGATACACGGTGATGCCGAGCCATACCCAGCCGCTGATCGCGAGCAGGGCGAACAGATCGGCTGCGATCTGGCGGGTGCGGCGGGGCCCAAAGTCCGAATACAGTTTCATGGCCCAACTATGCGCGCGAGGGCGCCGGATCGCCAGCACCCGCTAGCGGCGCTCGCGCACCTTCGCGAGGAAGTACTCGTGAAAGCGGGTGTCGCCGGTCATCTCCGGGTGGAATGACGTGCCGAGCAGATTGCCCTGCTCAACAGCGACCACGCGACCGTCGGCCAGTGTCGCAAGCGCGCTGACCGCGTCGCCGAGCGACTCCACGACCGGTGCTCGGATGAAGACCGCGTGCACGGGCGGCTCCCCCAACGCCGGCACGTCGAGGTCGGTCTCGAAGGAGTCGAGCTGCGAGCCAAAGGCGTTGCGCCGCACGACGATGTCGAAACCGCCGAGGGTTTGCTGCCCCTCGTTCGAATCGCGCACGGTGTCGGAGAGCATGATGAGTCCGGCGCAGGTGCCATAGACGGGCATCCCGGATGCGATCGCTTCTTTCAGCGGTTCGGCGAGGCCGAACAGGCGGCTGAGCTTGTCCATCACCGTGGACTCGCCGCCGGGGATGATGAGGCCGTCGACCGCTTGAAGTTCTGACGGCCGCTTCACCGGAACAGCATCAGCGCCAAGGGAAGTCAGCACAGCCAGGTGCTCGCGAAAATCGCCCTGGAGGGCGAGCACCCCGACCCGGGGCGTTGGCGAGCTACCAGCCACGCTCAGCGAGACGGTGCGGTGCAGCCAGGTCGGAGACGTTGATGCCGACCATGGCCTCGCCCAGTCCGCGCGAGGCCTCGGCGATCACGTTCGCGTCGTCGAAGAAGGTGGTCGCCTTCACGATCGCGGCAGCACGCTTGGCCGGGTCGCCCGACTTGAAGATGCCGGAGCCCACGAAGACTCCGTCGGCACCGAGTTGCATCATGAGCGCGGCATCCGCCGGGGTCGCGACGCCGCCGGCCGTGAACAGCACGACCGGAAGCTTGCCGGTCTCTGCGATTTCTGCGACGAGGTCGTATGGCGCCTGCAGCTCCTTCGCTGCGACGTACAGCTCGTCTTTGGTCTTCGACTTGAGCGCGTTGATCTCGCCCGTGATGGTGCGGATGTGCTTGGTGGCCTCGGAGACGTCGCCCGTGCCGGCCTCGCCCTTGGAGCGGATCATCGCGGCACCCTCGGTAATGCGGCGCAGCGCCTCGCCCAGGTTGGTCGCGCCGCAGACGAATGGCACCGTGAACTGCCACTTGTCGATGTGGTTCACGTAGTCGGCGGGGCTCAGCACCTCGGACTCGTCGATGTAGTCGACCTTGAGCGCCTCAAGCACTTGCGCTTCGACGAAGTGCCCGATGCGCGCCTTCGCCATCACCGGAATCGAGACGGCGGCGATGATCGCGTCGATCAGGTCGGGGTCGCTCATGCGCGCAACGCCGCCCTGAGAGCGGATGTCAGCCGGCACGCGCTCGAGAGCCATGACGGCGACGGCACCGGCGTCTTCGGCGATCTTCGCCTGCTCGGCGGTAACGACGTCCATGATGACGCCGCCCTTGAGCATCTCAGCGAGACCGCGCTTGACCCGGTTCGTGCCGAGGGAATCCGATGTGTCTGTGCTCTTCGTTGCCATGATGCCCAATTCTAGTTTCGATCGGATGCCCGCCTCGCCCATCTCGCACGAGGCCGTAACACTAGCTGCCCGCTGCTACTCTTCCGCCGCCCACGCGGCGGCGATCTCAGCTCGCACTTCGCCGAGAAGCCTCGGCAGCGCCTTCGTGCGGGCGATGATCGGGAAGAAGTTTGCGTCGAGCGCCCAGCGCGGAACGATGTGCTGGTGCAGGTGATCGGCGATCCCTGCGCCCGCGATTCGCCCCTGGTTCATGCCGATGTTGAAACCATGAGTGCGCGATGTCACGCTCAGCACGCGCATCGCCGTCTGGGTCAGACTGGCGATCTCGTTCACCTCATCGGCCGTCGCCTCGTCATAGCTGGCAACATGCCGGTATGGGCACACCAGCAGGTGGCCGCTGTTGTACGGGTAGAGGTTGAGAAGTACGTAAGCGTGGGTGCCGCGAGCCACGATGAGGGCCTCGTCGTCGGGCATCCCGGGTGCCAGACAAAACGGGCACTCCCCCTCGCCGGGCATTTGGCCGTGCTCGATATACGCGAGCCGGTGCGGGGTCCAGAGCCGCTGGAACGCGTCGGGCACGGCAGCGAAATTACTCGAGGACTCGACGCCGCCATAGACGGTGCCGTCGTAGTCGGTGTAGTCGTTTGTGTCGTCCAGCATCAGACTTGCACCCGGTTCGCGATGGCGTCGGTGATGCGCGCGATGGCGTCGGCCACGGGCATCCCGTTCTCCTGAGACCCGTCGCGGAAGCGGAAGCTCACCGAACCGTTCGAGGCGTCCTCCTCGCCGGCGATGAGCTGGAACGGCACTTTGAGCTTGGCGTGCGTGCGAATCTTCTTCTGCATGCGCTCGCTTGAGTCGTCGAGTTCGGCGCGCACGCCTGACGCTCTAAGTTGGGCGATGACCTGGCCGAGGTACTGCTCGTGCGCCTCGGACACCGGGATGCCCACCACCTGCACGGGCGCGAGCCAGACCGGGAACGCCCCCGCGTAATGCTCGGTGAGTACGCCGAAGAAGCGCTCGATCGAGCCGAACAGTGCGCGGTGGATCATCACGGGACGCTGCCGCGAGCCATCCGCCGCCGTGTACTCAAGGTCGAAGCGCTCCGGCAGGTTGAAGTCGAGCTGCACGGTCGACATCTGCCAGGTGCGGCCGATGGCGTCGCGCGCCTGCACCGAGATCTTGGGGCCGTAGAAGGCCGCTCCCCCGGGATCAGGCACGAGTTCGAGGCCGGAATCGGTCGCGACTTCGCGCAGGGTGTCGGTGGCCTCAACCCACATCGAATCGTCGCCGACGAACTTCTCCGGATTCTTGGTCGAGAGCTCAAGGTAGAAGTCGTTCAGGCCGTAGTCGCGCAGTAGGGCGAGCACAAACTGCAGGGTCGCGGTGAGCTCCTCCTTCATCCGCTCCTTGGTGGTGAAGATGTGGGCGTCGTCCTGAGTCATGCCGCGCACGCGAGTGAGGCCGTGAATGACGCCGGACTTCTCGTTGCGGTAGACCGTGCCGAACTCGAAGAGCCGCAGCGGGAGGTCGCGGTAGGAGCGAGAGCTGGACCGGTAGATCAGGATGTGGAACGGGCAGTTCATCGGTTTCAAGTAGTAGTCGGCGCCCTGGCGGGTGATCTCGCCCTCTTCGTTGCGAGCCTCATCGAGGTGCATTGGCGGGAACATGCCGTCCGCGTACCAATCGAGGTGACCGGATGCCTCGAACAACTGCGACTTGGTGATGTGCGGTGTGTAGACGAACTCGTAGCCGGCCGCCTCGTGCATGCGGCGCGAGTAGTCCTCCATCTCGCGACGGATGATGCCGCCCTTGGGGTGGAAGACGGCGAGGCCGGAACCGATCTCGTCGGGGAAGGAGAACAGGTCGAGTTCTTGGCCGAGGCGGCGATGGTCGCGCTTAAGCGCCTCTTCCTGGCGCTCTTGATAGGCGCGCAGCTCGTCTTTGGTCGGCCAAGCGGTGCCATAGATGCGCTGGAGTTGCTTGTTCTTCTCGGACCCGCGCCAGTAGGCGGCGGCGTTTCGTAGGAGCGACCAGCCGTTGCCGATCATCCGGGTGTTGGGCAGGTGCGGCCCGCGGCACAGGTCTTTCCAGTAGACCTCGCCGGTCTTGCCATCGACGTTGTCATAGATCGTGAGCTCGGTGCCGCCTACCTCCACGGATTCGTTGTCGTCGCCCGCACCCTTGATTCCGATGAGTTCGAGCTTGTACGGCTCGGCGGCCAGGTCAGCCCGGGCCTCCGCCTCGGTCACGACACGGCGTTGAAAACGCTGGCCCTGGCGGATGATTCGATCCATGGCCTTTTCGATGGCCTTGAGATCTTCGGGAGTGAAGGGCTCGGCGACATCGAAGTCGTAATAGAAGCCGTCGGTGACGGGCGGACCGATGCCGAGCTTGGCATCCGGATTGATCGATTGCACGGCTTGCGCCATCACGTGAGCGGCCGAGTGCCGGAGGATGTTGAGACCGTCGGGCGAGTCGATTGTGACAGGCTCGACGGTGTCGCTGTCGCTCGTGGTGGCGGCCAAATCTCTCAGCTCACCGTTGACGCGCATGGCGACAACACTGCGATCGGTGAACAGGTCGAATCCGGTCTTACTCACCTCACAACATTAGCGGGGCCGCCGTGATGCCCCCTGCCGCTGCAGGCCTAGTTGGCTTCGCGGATCTTCGCTCGCACGAACGAGAGCGTCGCGCCAGGGAAGAGCTCTGCGGGCAGCAGTGACGCTTGGCGCCCGCTGCCCTTCCTTGCCTTCAGGTATACAAAGCCGTCTCTGAGGAAGATGTCTCC
>SCSV01000175.1 GCA_004297555.1 Salinibacterium sp. | reverse complement strand
TTGGTCATCCAGGCATACTCGGCAAGCCACCAGGCCCATACGCGCCGCTCGGCGCCATACCGTGCCGCCCGGTCGTCGAGGTAGCCGGCAACGCCGAGCCGTTGGGCCACAAGATCGCGCAGATCCGCGTCGGGGCGCGCCCAGCCGCCCGGTGCGCGACGAACCAGCCCGTGAGAGGTGAGGCGCTGGAGGCGACCCCGGAGCTCGTGCGGCGGGAGAGCCGTGGATCGCACGAGGTCAGGGAGCTGCACGGTCGCTCCTGGCGGAAGGTGCTTGTATACGAGCCCTGCGGTACGCCCCAGGCTTCCCGGTGCAGCGAACGCATCGTGGTTAAGCACGTCGAGATCCAGGGAGAGGTAGTTAATCCACCAGCTGCGGTCTCGGTGGGGCACGGCGAGCCTAGGGCGCACACGTGCTTGTGACCAGTCTTGGTCAGAAAGTTCTGTGGAGAACCGCTCGGCGAGGCGGTACCGCTGGCCGTGGGCACCCTCGGTCGACCCGACGCGGACGATCCAGCCCGTTTCCGGGTCGTCGCCTGCCGGGGCCTGCAGCGCCAGGAGCGCCTGCTCAACCCATGTGCGCCCGTAGCCGGTGTCGGCCGAGAGCCGGCGAACGTCGGTTTCGACCTCAAGGCTGACGGCCTGGGCCATGTACAGGCAGAGGGCGTTCAGGACAGCCCGGTGGCTGTGCGTGCCGCGGCGGCGTCGTCTGGCGGTTGCAGCGCCACCGAGGCCCCAGAGGCCAGGCATGGCGTCTGCGCGGTCCTGTGCCCGGCTGACGGCCGCGGCGACGTCCTCCGTGCGCTGTTCGAACTCGGGGTCGTCGCCGTTACGATCGACGACCGGGCGGCTGGCAACGTATGTGACTGCGTGCCGCCATGCAGCCTTGAGGGTGCTGGCGGCAGCGCGATCGCTGCGAGGGATGCGGCGATCGCTTCCCGCTCGCTGGGAGCGCAGGTGCTCGAGCGCAGGGGACTCCCGCGCGAGCTCGATCACGTCCTCGTGCCGCCAACGCGCCTGAGCGCAGCCGGCAAGGACAATCGCAACCGTGAGCGACGCGTCGTCGTCGGGTGGCGAGCTCAGGATGCTGCGGATACGCCGGGAGAGTGGCCGCTTGGTGCCGAGCAGATACGGGTGCCCGCCGGCACCGTACGCCGTGCCCTTCTGGAGACTGGTCGGGGGGACGACGATCGACGCACCCGCGTCGATCAGGAAGTCTCGCAGCGCCGCAAGCTGGTCGGAGGTCACCGACGGCTCAAGAAGCGCTGTGAGCGGCCCCTGAGGCTCTGAGAAGCCCGAGCGGCGGTGAGGCGAGCCTGGTGGGCGCACGGCGCCGGTCAGGGGGTTCTCGAGCGGCCTGACGTCCAGCGACGGCAACAGCTGCTTGGTGAGGGAAGCGAGCGTGGCGACGTCGCCCGCCGAGGCGCTGTCGCTCAGAGCCAGCCAGACGTGGCGACCACCCGACGGGCCGGAGATGCAGACGATGTGGGGGATGTTCAGTTCGTCGAGCCAATAGCTCATGCGGCCGCCGTCGTAGGCGGCATTGCCCTTGCTGGTGTCGAAGTCGAAAGGGACAAAGCGGTAACGCTGGTCGGTGCCGGCGAGGAGCATCGCCCAGGGATAGTGCGGAGCCGCGTCCTTG
>SCSV01000174.1 GCA_004297555.1 Salinibacterium sp. | reverse complement strand
GCCGGGCCGAGCGAGCCGGCGGCGTGCGACCTCGAGGACCACGCGATTCCAATGTGTCGATGCATAGATGGGCGCACGGCCACCACCTTTGCGGTTGCCCCACGGCTTCTCGATGGCGGCGATCCATTCCGCGTCGCCGAGCAGCTCGTCGAGAAGCGCGATGGACTTCGCCTCGCTCCAGGACGCGGCGTCGATCTTCACTGCCTGCGCGGCGACCAGGCCGCCACGCACCGCCCAGACGCAGACGCCCGATGGGTGCGTGGTCCCCGGATCGATACCCACGCCGACCCGCCCCGTCATTGCTTCCCCTTGAGCATGTAGCCCTCGCCGATCAGCTTGAGGACGCAGCGCCCTCCGAGCTCCTCGGAGAAGCGCTCGACGCGCGGGCGCACCACGAAACCTTCGCGCACGTGGTCGGCGATCGTGGACGGGCCCTCGGCGTAGCACCGGTGGTCTTCAGACCATGGGCCGCTGTAGAGTTCCGGAACGGTCGGAAGCTCCAGCGCGCGCGCTAGCGCGAGAAACTCTTGGTAGTGGAGATATTCGCGGGTTGCGACGTTCAGGGCGTCGAAGAGCGCGAAGCGCAGCTCTCCGTTCTTCGTTCCATACTTGAGATCCTGAACCGCGCCGAACACCTCGCCATAGACAACGATCCCCGGGCATCGCTGAAGCTTGTTCTCGAGATCGTACTGGGCAGCAATGCGCCACCACATGTTCGTCGGGTCGGGCTTCTTGATGCACTTGTGGGAGCCCACCCAGAGACGCCCTTCGTGGAAAAGGAAACGTCCGTTCGCACCGTGGATCTTCTCCGTTAGAACGACGTCCTCTCCGGACTGGAGTGCGTTCGGCCAGCGCCGGAGACCCTCGATGTCGGTGTAGATGGGGATGAAGCCGGGATCGCGCTCGTTCTCTCCGCCCATCGTGAGCGGCTCGGGCGGTTCGTATTTCTCGATCCCCAGCACACCCCGTGCGTCGTCACCCTCCGAGAGCCCGGCCGGCGCCGGCACCAAGAGCCCCATCGAGAAGATTCCGCGAAGCCGCTTTGCTCGGATGCGCCGGTGCTCCGCAAGGAACGCGAAGGTCTCGGTGGCCGGGACGACGGAATCGACCGGCACGTACACAGCGAGGTCGCCGGGCCGATAATCGCCGGTGCGGACGATGACCGGATAATCGTGGACCTTCGTCAGGCTGAGGGAGTCGGCGTTCGGATGCTTCGATAGCTCTCCGACACGCACGACTTTGACGTGGAACTCGCTCATGCCGCCTCCGATCGTCGTCGCCCTGGCCTCTTGGCCCGCGGCGGTTGCTTCGCCTCGTCCGTCCGCAGCCAGTCCTCGAATTCACTCCGTTCGGTCTCGGTGGCCGCGTTCCACGCGGCTTTGAGGCGCGCGCGCCCATCCGGCCTCTTGCGAAAGCCAGCCTGCTGCATCGCTTGATGCGCGCTGATCTCTTCTGCCTTCACCTGGCCGTAGAGGTCGGGCCGTTCCTTCTCGAGCCGATCGAGCGCGTGGACCCGTGAGTTGCCTCGACTGGACCCTGGGACATTGTCCCGGGGAGGCTCGGCCTCGGCCGGCGCCGGATCGCACACCTCGCTCTTGTCGTCCGCGAGCACGAGCGGCGGGGCCGCGCAGGCGCGGGCGAACATCACCGTCAGCTCCGCATCGTCCCGGATCAGGCGCTCCATCATCCGCAGATCGCTCCCGAGCCCGTTCGGCGGTGCGGCACGCACGAACTCAGCGACCGAGCGGAAGCGCACGACCTCGCCGGTATCGCGCAACTCGCGCTCAGCCCAGGCGCGGGTCTCGAGCACCTGTCGAAGGAGCGACGGTACGCCGTTGAGCCCGCGCGTGCCGGCGCTGACCGCGAGCCGGAGCGAGTTCACCAGGTGATCGGGGTGGATCGGGGGCAGAGATTCGACCGCGGCAACCATCTACACGGTCTCCTTCACCGGCTCGGCCGGGCACTCGTTCCCCCAGCAGAGCCACTCGCGACGCTGTCGACGCGCGAAGATTTCGATTCGTGGGCCTGGCGACAGACGCTCGGCGAGATTCTGGAGCTCCTCGGGCTTGGCGCTGTGCTCGGTCCGCGGCACAAAGAGGACCGACGGAACGTCCCGCACCAGGCCGGTCAAGCCTCCGCGCACCGCGAAGAGGCACAGTTCGTGCGCGCTCCGCACGTAGTGACCGCCGCCGATCCGCACCTTTGGCGTGCTCAGCTCGGCGAGCGCATCGGCGAGCGCTTCGCGGAGGTCACCGTTGGACGGGTCGAGCATCAGGCGATCGAGCAGCCCCATCGCCCGGTTCATCCGCAGCTCGGGCCGCTGGATCTTCACCCAGACGATCGTACGCTTGAACTCGTACCCCCAGTGTCGAACGCATTGGAGCGCGAGCTCGAGATGTGAGTCGGTCGTCCAGCAGTACAGGTGCCCCCTCTCTGCCGCGAGCGTCTGGACCGGAAGCGCGAGGATCTGCTCGTCGATCATTGAGG
>SCSV01000173.1 GCA_004297555.1 Salinibacterium sp. | reverse complement strand
CAGCGACGTCACGGCACCAGCGCTCAGCGTGGCGTCGCTGGCGCCCGCGTCCATGGGACGACCAGGCGCGTGCCACGGGAGGTGTACGAGGCTGAAGAGCGACCGCACATGCAGGCACCGCCCACGAGTCCCTTCGACGTGCCCTGCTGGAGCGAGGCGAAGGTCCACCCCGACCATCACGTGCAGGTGCACAAGGCGCTGTATTCGGCCCCAACGCGTCTGATCGGCAAAACGCTGGATGTCCGATCAGACCGGACGTCGGTGCGGCTGTACGTGGGCCTGGATCTCGTGAAGGTGCACGCGCGCAAAGGCCCCGGCCAGAGATCGACCGACCCGAATGACTTTCCGCCAGGGAAGGCGGTCTGGGCACTCAGAGACGTGGATGCAGTCGTCCGGGCCGCCCGTGAGCACGGCGAAAGAATCGGCGAGTTGGCCGCGCGTCTGCTCGAGGGCCCGGTGCCATGGCTCAAGCTGCGGCAGGCGTACGGACTGCTGCGCCTGTGTGATCGCTACGGCCAGGACCGCGTGAACGCCATGTGTGCACGAGCGCTTGGATTCGGAGTGATCGATGTGCCTCGCATTGAGGGGATGCTCAAGGACGCCCGTCGCGTAGAGGACGAAGGCGTCACGACTGGTCGCGTGATCCCGCTGCCGGCGCGCTTCGCCCGCGATCCTTCAGCCTTTGCTACGCGGCCAAGTGCGCCCAGCGATCGCGGCGAAGGAGGTCCGACATGAGCGCGCGCAACATCAGCGGCGAGCTTGTTGCGGCCTTCAAGCGTCTGCGACTCGGTGGTCTGCTGCCGACGCTCGCCGAGCGGCTGACGATGGCCGAAAAGCAAAGCACGCCGCTCGAGGACGTCTTGTTGATGCTCCTGACCGACGAGATCTCACGGCGTGATAGTACCGCTGCCACCAGGCGGGCCGAACAGGCCGGTCTGGATCCCGATATGGTGCTCGAGCGCTGGGACAAGGCGGCGAAGGTCGCGTACGACCGACGCATCTTCAATGAGCTCGTCTCCTTGCGCTTTGTCGAGGATCACCGAAACGCCGTGATCTTGGGGCCCGTCGGGGTCGGGAAGACCTTTCTGGCCAGTGGCCTCGGCCACCTCTGCTGCAGGGCCGGCTTCAACGTGCGCTTCCATCGCGCGGATGAACTCCTGCGGTCCCTGAAGCAGAGCCGCATGGACAACTCGCGAGACGCTCTCATGACCCAGCTCTCCACGGTCGACGTCCTCATCATCGATGACTTCGCGCTCGAACCGATGAGCCGCGAGGAGAGCCGCGACGTCTACCAACTCTTCGTGGAGAGAAACGCGCGCTTCACAACCGTGGTGACTAGCAACCGCGACACGGCGGAGTGGATCGCCACTTTCGACGACGCGCTACTCGCCCAAAGCGCCGTGGACCGATTCAAGAACAACGCCTTCGACCTGGTCATGGACGGCGAGTCCTACCGGTCCAAGCTCAAGCCCAACATCGAGGTCATCGGACCTCCGCCTTCGGCTCCGGTGAAGAAGGTCCCAGTGCACCCTCGCCGCAAAGCCCCACCACGAAGCCGCTGATCTAGCCCCGGAACGTCGGCCCCTGCGGGACCTCCGGGCTCGCTTCGGCTCGCGATCTGTGGCATTTGATCGGCAGGTCCTCGATGCCCGTCACCTGGCCCCATGGTCCTGGCGAGACGTGGCCCCATCACCCTGGCGAGTGACAATGGCGCCACCGTCATCGGTTTTCGGTTCTGATCAGATTGATGGTGGTCGCGCCCAAACCGGCTGGCCGGGCGGCAAGACCGATCCAGACACCGCGACCCTACGGGTTGTTCCACTGTGCGCCCACGAGGAGCTCTTTCGGCTGAGCCTTGTCCGTTCCCAGCACGTGCTCGAAGCTGTTCGCACTGCCGTGTCGTTGGTTGAGGTTGAGGGGGTCGTGCAGGCCCGTTTGGAGAGGTTGGGCGACTGCTGGGAGTCGCTGGCGCCC
>SCSV01000172.1 GCA_004297555.1 Salinibacterium sp. | reverse complement strand
GGTGTGCTCGGCGGTCAGACGGTCGATCTCTGCGAGTTCCTCGGCGGAGAGCTCCGTCTGGGCGCGAAGCGCGGTCAGACGGGTGGTGATCTCCCCGAGACGCTTACGGAGGGCTGCCAAATTCATCGTTGAAACTCCGACTGGAAGGACACCGGCCGTCCGGCTCCCGAGTCGCCGGGGCCGTCCAAACCTGAGCCGGAAGAGCGGTCGCGCTCCGAAGCCGGCGCGATGAGCCTAAGTGAACCGGGCCGCTAGGTCAATCAGCGCTTGCCCAGGACGGCGTCCATCTTCGCCCGGGCGCCCCGGACCTTTGCGGCATTCGCCGCCCTCGCCTGGGCCTTGGCGATCGTGTCCGCGGTGCTCTGGACCCGATCGATCAGCCCATTATCGAGGGCCTCCGACGCCGTCCAGTACTGCCCGGTGGCTAGATCGGACACCTGCTTTGCGGTGAGCTCCCGGCCCATCTGGACCTGCTTCTTAAAGTCCGCGTAGTACAGGTTTACGTTCCGCTGCCACTCGTCGCGCTGCTCCTGGGTGATCGGGGCGCCGGGGAAACCGGCCCCTTTCATCCATCCCGTGGCGATCACCACCACCTCGATCCCCAGATCGGCGAAGTACTTTGACATGTCCCACGTGCCGAGGATGGTCCCGATGCTCCCCACCTCGTCCATCCGATGGGCGAAGATTTGGGTGGCATGGGCAATGGCGTAGTACGCCGCGGAGTACGCGCCGCCTTCCACCTGGGCATAGATGGGTTTGGCATCGGCGTGGGCCCGGACCGCGTCTCCGAGCTCGGCGAGGCCGTCCACCGAGCCGCCGGGCGAGTTGGCGATGATGACCGACGCCGCGATCGATGGGTCATTCTTAGCGGCATTCACCGCGACGGTGACCTCGGCCGTCGACGCCTGGCCGTACCAGTCGCCCATGCGGTCCATCGCGCCCGAGAGGCTGATGATCGCCACGCCGTCGACGACCTGGATGGGGAACCCCAACCGCTGGGCCTCGAGCGCCGGGCCCTGCGCCGCCTTCACGAAGTCAACGCCCTTGGTCTTGCGATCGACCGGCTCGTCGTCCCACATGCTCGGCTTTCCGTCGCGCAGGCGGGCCAGCATGACCAGCGCGTGCCGGTGTTGGAAGTCCAAACGGGCAGAGATCACACTCGGGCATGCGACGATGGGGACCATGTTCAAACTCCAACCGAAATAGCCCAGACCGCATCGGCCAACGACTGGGCCCTTTCCTCGGCGATATCGACCCACCTGGCCGTGACGATAGCAACGGCCCCCTCCTTCACCGCGCGAACAGCCTCGTCCGTCGACTGACGCGCGATCTCCGACGCCCAATCACCAAGCTCCGACTCGGCGCGGCCGTTGGGATGGACCGGATCGCCACCGACCGCCGCGGCCGAAGCCCTCACGAGCCCGGACACCGTCTCTTTGAGCGACTCGACAAGCTCGGACGCGAGATCGGTCCAGAAAACACCGACCCAGTCCGTGAAGGACGGCTTGGACGCGTGCCTCTCGATGGCCCTCGCCGCCTTCCGGCACACCCGCTCGAGCGTCGCGCTTATGGACCGCGTCGCGTTCTCCCTCGCGATCTCGCCGAGCCGTAGCAGCTGGTTCGGGGTCGTGCCGTCGCCGCCGGGGACACCGCCAGCCCGGGCCGCGGCCGTCATGGTGCCGGCGTCCTCGAGCTTGACCATGTTCATCGGCACGAGCCGGACGTCGCCGTCGGGGCCGATGCCGTCCCGATCCTCCAACTCGAGGATGTCATTGGGCGAGTACACGCCCATCCGGAACATGCGGTCGTAGAAGTTGGCGCGCGACGCGCTGTCGCCCCTGAGCAGGGCGCCGAGGTTCATCTTGCAATACCGGCCCGTGTTGCGCCGGTCCAAAAGCTTGACGTCTACCTCGGCCTCCCACCGCCGGACCCACGGGAGGAGCCCGTAGACGACCAGCTCGATCGCCTGGGCCTCGATGTTGTTATTGGTCGACCGCTCGAGGTCGCCGACCACGAAGGGCGGGACATTGAAGATCCTCGCCATTTCGGTTACCTGGAACTTGCGCGACTCCAGGAACTGCGCCTCGTTGTTCGGGATCCCGACGCCGCCATACGTCATGCCGTCCTCGAGGATGGCGACGCGCCCCGCGTTGGCCGGCCCCTGGTGGAGCTCGGCCCACGACTCCTTGAGCCGGGCCAGCGCCTCGGGGCGGCCCTCGAAGTCCTTCCCCTCGGGCATCTGCAGCACGCCGCCCGGGGCCGCCCCGTTGCCGAAGAAGCTCGCGCCGTACTGCTCGGCCGACATCCCCATCCCGATCGCGTTCCGGAAGAGGGCAACGGGCGAGTACCCGACCAGGCCATCGAACGCGAGCCCGCGGACGTGGAACACGTCGACGGGGTCCAGGACGGTGTTCGACTCCCGCGGGTTGCTGACCTCGTAGACCAGCCGCCGGTCCGCGGTCCGGCTGAGGCAAACCCGATCCGGGGTGACCAGGTGCAGCGCCACCGGCTCGCCCGCCCGCGTCCGCTCGATCTCGTGATACCCGCCGCCCCACGTGAGGGTGTGCGCCTGCGTCGCCTCGCGCGACGAGAACGCCGGCAGTTCGTCATTGGCCTGCACATTGAGGATGTACGACGACGGGTCATTGTCGAGCCGGACCCGGTGACCGCCGTCGCGCCGGAGGACGTCCACCGGCAGATTGGCGATCGTGGTCGCGAGGAAGTTCACCGCGCGCCAATACGCCGTGAAGGTCAGTGCGGTCTCCTCGGTGACCCGCGAGCCCGAGGTATTACGTCCGACAATGAAGACGCGACGGGACCCGATCTCGTTACGGCCGACCAACGCATCGACCACCCGGCGCCCGATGTCCCGAATCTTGTTCAGCATGGTCAGACACTCAGGAGCCCGCGCTCGGCCCGGACGTAGACCGACCGGTTATCCGGTGCGCGGAGCATAGCACGACCCAGGGCCATCACGAGCGCCACGATACCGTCGATCCGGCCCGACGACTTGTCCTTGGCCGGCTTGATGTACCCCTCCGAGTTCGTTTTGATCGCCACGTTGGCCGCCATCCAGTCCAGGATGGGGTTGCCACCGTGCCGGAGCTTGCCGTTGATGAGGGCCCGCTCGAGGGTCTTGCACGCGTCCCCGATGCCGGCGAAGCCCTGGGTGTGCTTGAAGATGGTCAGCCCCTGGTCCTCGACGTTCTGCCGGACCCGCTCGGCCTGCCAACCGTCGATCGCGATCTCCTTCAGGTCGTACATTTCGCCCCACTCAAACATCGCCTTCTCCACGGCGCCCTGGTCGATCGCGGCCCCGTCGGTGAGCTCCAACAGCCCAGCCTTAGCCCACTGACGATACGGGACCTTGTCCACCCGTTCCTTGGTGTCGATCTGCAGCGCCGGCAGCCAGAACCGGGCGATGACATCGAAAAAGCCGTCCTTGCGGTCGGGGAACACTCCGACCAGGGCCGTGAGGTCGGTCGTCGCCGACAGGTCGACGCCGGCGAATAGCTCCTTGCCGGCCATGCTCCGGGGCCACTCGGGGCCGCGGGGATCACCCGCACACTTTCGCCACGTGTCCATCGGCAACCACCTCGAGGCCTGCTCGGTCCAGATGTTCAGG
>SCSV01000171.1 GCA_004297555.1 Salinibacterium sp. | reverse complement strand
TCGAGTTTGTAGAACTGTTCGCGGCATCCCTCGCTGGTAAGGACGTGAAGTTCGCCGGGCAGTTCTACAAACTCGAGTCGACCCGATTGTGGACGATGCCCGAGGTGCCGCCCGAGATTCTCGTGGCGACGGCCGGCCCCGTCACGGCGAAACGCGCCGGCAAGACTGTGGATGGACTCATCACCGTGGGCGCGCCGCTGGAGAAGATCAGCGGCCTCTTCGAGAAGTTCGACGATGGGGCGCGCGAGGTCGGCAAAGACCCCTCGACGATGCCGAAGGTGCTGCAGCTGCACCTGAGCTGGGCACCGACCGACGAGGAGGCGCTGACCAACGCGATGGTGGAGTGGCCGAATGGCGGCATGAAGTTTCCGAAGGGCGACATCCGTTCGCCGTTCGAGCTTGAGCAGATGGCCAAAATGGTGCGCCCCGAAGATTTCGAGGGTCGCATGGTGATCTCGTCGGACCCCGACGTGCACCGGGCTGCGATCCAGCGATTCGTCGATCTCGGCTTCGACCGCATCTACCTGCACAACGTGGGCCGCAACCAGCGCGAGTGGATCGACGTCTTCGGCCGCGACGTGCTGCCGAAGCTGGTGCGGTGAGCCTCAGCGTTTTCGCCGTTCCGGGCATCCCGGAGGTCGTTGCCGGCGACGACCTCGCGACGGTGATCGGCGACGCTCTCGACGGGCAGCTCGAGTCGGGCGACATCGTCGTGGTGAGCAGCAAGATCGTGTCGAAGGCCGAGGGGCGCATCGTTTCGGCAGCGGATCGCGAGCAAGCGATCACCGATGAGACGGTGCGTGTCGTCGCCACTCGCGCGCACCCAGGCGGCGTGACTCGCATCGTCGAGAACCGGCTGGGCATCGTCGCGGCGGCGGCGGGAGTCGATGCGAGCAACACCGTGCCCGGCACGGTGCTGTTGCTTCCCGTGGATCCGGATGCCTCAGCCGCCGCTCTGCGTACCGTGCTTGAGTCCCGGTTCGGGGCATCCCTCGGTGTCATCATCACCGACACCCTGGGCCGCCCCTGGCGACTGGGTCAGACGGATGTCGCGATCGGCGCGAGCGGCGTCGTTCTGCTCGAGGACCTGCGCGGCAGTCTCGACACCCACGGTCGCACCCTCGACGTGACCCTTCCGGCGGTCGGAGACGAGATCGCAGCGGCCGCCGATTTGGTGAAACGAAAGAGCGCCGGCCTACCGGTCGCCGTGCTGCGCGGGCTCGCCCACTTACTCGCCGCGGATGCCCCGGGCGCTCGCGCGCTCATCCGCCCGATCGCCGAGGACATGTTCCGGCAGGGCACGGCGGAGGCCTGGGACGAGGGCTTCGAGGCGGGCCGTGCGAGCAACTGACTGGACGGTCGTCATCCCGGTCAAGGGCACGCCCGCGGCCAAGTCGCGGCTCGGTGGTAGCCCGGACTTGGCGCTCGCAATCGCGCTCGACACCGTCGAGGCGGCTCTAGGCGCCGCGCGGGTGATCGTTGTGACGTCCGCAGAAGTCAGCCCGACCTTCGTTGCCCTGGGCGCTCTGGTTGTGAAGGACACCGGAGTGTCCCTCAACGCGGCGGTGCGGGAGGGCCTTGCGGAAGCTGGCCCCGGACCGACCGCGGTGCTCCTCGGCGACCTGCCCGCACTTCCTCCGGAGGAACTCGCCGGAGCTCTGCAGCTCGCGGCCGGGCATCCGCTCGCCATGGTGGCGGATGCCGAGACTCAAGGCACGACGCTAATCACCGCACTTCGCACCGACGACCACGCTCCAGCGTTCGGCGTGGGCTCGCGGACGGCGCACCTCGCCGCGGGCTACATCGAGTTGCCCGTGCCGGTTACCTCAGGCCTCCGCCGGGATGTGGACACCGCCGCGCAACTCGCGGCGCTCGGCGACTTGGCGGGCCATCGCACCCGGGCCGTGCTCGGCAGGTGAGCTACGTCACCTCAATCGGCAGCAGCCGCAACGACTTGCCGGTCGACGCGTAACCCGTAGCCGCGTGCTCGCGAGCAACCGCCCGCCGCTCCTCCGTCGGAACCCCATACGTCGTTGTTCGCTGATACGCGGAGCGGCCGATGTCCAGGGCGAGTTTCTCGAGCTCATCGACGGTCTTCTCGGAGCCGTTGTCGGCGCCGGCCATGCGGCTGATCGTCTCTTCCATGAGGGTGCCGCCCACGTCATCCGCCCCGCCTTGCAGCATGAGCTGGGTGCCCTCGGTGCCGAGCTTCACCCAGGAGGTTTGCACGTGGTCGACGCGTCCGTGCAGCATGAGCCGCGCGACAGCGTGCACGGCTCGGTTCTCCTGCGCGGTCGGCCCGGGCCGCGCGACCCCGGCGAGATATACCGGGGAGTTCATATGAACGAAGGGCAGCAGCACGAACTCGGTGAAGCCGCCCGTCTCGTCCTGAATTCGCGAGAGCGTGCGCAGATGGCCGACCCAGTGCGTCGGATTGTCGACGTGCCCGTACATCATTGTCGAGCTCGAACGGATGCCCAGCCGGTGCGCGGTCGTCACAATTTCGATCCAGGCGGACGCCGGCAGCTTCCCCTTGGTGAGCACCCACCGCACCTCGTCGTCGAGGATCTCCGCCGCCGTGCCCGGAATCGTGTCGAGCCCCGCCGACTGCGCCTCGAGCAGAAAATCGCGGTAGCTCAAGCTCGTGCGGGTCGCGCCATTCACGATCTCCATCGGGCTGAACGCGTGAAGGTGAATCTCGGGCTGGCGCCGCTTCACCTCGCGCGCGAGGTCGAAGTAGGCGGTGCCCGGAAGGTCCGGGTGGATGCCCCCCTGCATGCAAATCTCAGTCGCACCGATATTCCAGGCCTCGTCCACCCGGTCACCGACCTGCTGCATTGAGAGGGTGAAGGAGTCGGCGTCGGTGCGGCGCTGCGCGAAGGCGCAGAACCGGCATCCGGTGTAGCAGACGTTGGTGAAGTTGATGTTGCGGTTGACGACGTAGCCGACGGAATCGCCCACTGTGTCGTGGCGCACGCGGTCGGCGAGAGCGGCGAGGGCGTCAAGATCGATGCCGTCGGCGTTGAGCAGTGCGAGGTACTCGGCGTCACTCAGTCCGGAGGGGTTCGCCTCGGCTTTGAGCAGTGCGGCGCGCACGGCCGGATCGCCCGCGGACGCGCCCGAGCCTGGGCCAGCCGTGGCATCGCGGGAGTTTGACTTCGCCGACGAGGCCGCGAGCGCCTCCCGCAGCTCCGACCAGTCGCCGTAGACATCCTCGAAGTCGCTGCGGCGATCGGTCGTGCGACCGGTCGTGTCGATCTCGGTGTGCAGGTTGACGCGGCCGGAGCCGAGCCAGGCAGGGTCGGGCTCTTGCCAGGGCGCGCCCACGGGCATCCGCCCCTCGACGGCCAGACCGTCTTCGGATGCGAGCGCGAGAACGTGGGGGAGTACTCGCGGGTCGAGCCACGGCTCCCGCGCGCGCACGTAGTGCGGGTGAACCGTGAGGCGCTCGCGGAGGGTGTAGCCGGCGTCCGCGGTCAGGCGCGCGAGGTCGTCGATGTGCGGCCAGGCGCGCTCGGGGTTCACGTGGTCGGGCGTGAGCGGGCTGACCCCGCCCCAGTCGTCGATGCCGGCGCGCACGAGCATCCCAAGCTCTCGTTCGTCGGTGAGGTTCGGCGGCGCCTGCAGTCGCGCACCCGGCCCGAGCACGATGCGTGAGACGGCGACGGCGGCGATGTACTCCTCGAGCGGGAGGTCGTCGCGGCGCATCATCGCGGTCGACATCTTCGAGCGGAAGTTCTGGATGATGACCTCTTGAATGTGCCCATGTCGACGGGATGCTGCGCGAAGCGCGAAGAGGCTCTCGACGCGGTCGGCGTAGGTCTCACCGATGCCGAGGAGTAGCCCGGTCGTGAAGGGAACGTTGCTGCGGCCGGCATCCTCGATCACGCGCAGGCGCACGGCCGGGTCTTTGTCGGGGGAGCCGTAATGCGCTTGGCCGCTCTCGGTGAAGAGTCGCGTTGACGTGGTCTCGAGCATCATGCCCATCGAGGGCGACACCGGCTTGAGGCGCTGGATCTCCTCCCAGGTCATCACGCCGGGGTTCATGTGCACGAGCAGGCCGGTCTCTTCTAGAACCCGGATCGCCATCGCGCGCAGGTAGGCGATCGTCGAGTCGTAGCCGCGGGCTTCGAGCCACTCGCGCGCCTCAGGCCAGCGCTCCTCAGGGCGGTCGCCAAGCGTGAAGAGCGCCTCCTTGCAGCCGAGCGAAGCGCCCGCCCGGGCGACCTCGAGTATTTCGTCGGCGGACATGAACATCGCCTTGCCCTCGCGCGCGAGCTGCGCCGGAGTCTTCACGAAAGCGCAGTAGTGGCAGCGGTCCTGGCAGAGGTGCGTGACCGGGATGAACACCTTGCGCGAGTAGGTGATGACACCTGGTCGCCCGGCGCGCTCGAGTCCGGCATCCCGAACCCGGCTCGCGGCGACGAGCAGCCGGTCGAGCGCCTCGCCCCTCGCATGCAGCAGCGTCTCGGCCTCGGTCGCGTCAATCGTGACGCCCGATTCTGCGCGCTTGATCGCGCGGCTAATCGAGGAGGCGGTGGGTGTGACTCGCGCGGATTCGGTGGGGGGCATGGTGGCTCGCCGGGTTGAAGGTGAGAAGCCCAAGTCCAGGCGCCGAACCAGATTCGGATCAAGCCTATGACCTCACCTCAGGGTGGAAGTGCGGCCGCCGAGCTGCGGCTTTCCAGAAAGCGTGCGCCCAAGGCACCGCACCTTGCGAGACTCTGGATTTGAAGGAGCGGTGAACCTTGCTCGCAGTTCCTTCAGATCCAGAGCGTTTTGTGACCGCCCGCGCTCGCCAGCGCTCTCATTTCGCGGCGGCGAGAGCAGCCGTCGCGAGCGCCGCGCTTGACGGCAGGTCGCGCATCCACAGTGGGACGGCGGATGCCCGTATCCCCGCCGCCTCAATCGCGCTGGTCAGGGCGGCATCCGTCTCGTCCACGAGCCAGGCGTCGATCAGGCCGCCGCGAGATCGCGCGCCGTAGTGCAGGGCGATCGCATCGGCGGCGGTGGCCACCCCGATCGCGGTGAGGCAGGCATCCGCCATTCCGCGTACGACGGCGCCGGAGATGATGGGCGAGACGCCGACGATCGGAGCGCGCGCGGCGCTCAGCGCATCCCGAATTCCAGGAATCGCGAGAATCGGCGCGATCGAGACGACCGGGTTCGAGGGGGCGATCAGAATCACGTGTGCCGAGACGATCGCCTCCAGCACGCCCGGCGCGGGCTTCGAGCTCCCCACCGGGTACACGAACGCGCGTGTTGGCAACGCCGCCCGGTGCCGGGTCCACCACTCCTGAAAATGCAGCGACCCGCCGTCGGCGAGAACGACCTGGGTTTCGGCCTCGTCGTCCGTCGCGGGCAGCAGGCGCACTCCGAGGTCCCAGCGCGAGGCCAGCCGCGCGGTTGCTTCGCTCAGTGGGATGCCCGAGCGCAAGTAATGGGTGCGCGCAATGTGCGTACCAAGGTCGAGGTCGCCGAGCGTGAACCACGGCCAGCCGACCCCGTACTCGCGCAGCTCGCCACTTACGCGCTCTGACTCGCCAACGCGACCCCAGCCGCGCTGCTCGTCGTTGACCCCGGCGAGCGTGTACATGATCGAGTCGAGATCGGGGCAGATGCGCAAGCCCGTCAACCACATGTCGTCGCCGACATTGACGATGGCGGTCAGTTCCGAGCCCGCCGCCGCGGAACGCAGCCCGCGCAGAAACCGCGCGCCCCCGACGCCGCCCGAGAGCACCACGATCTTCACCGTGCCAGGTTACGGCCGAACGCCCACGCCGCTGACAACCTGCCCAAGAACCCGCGTCGCGCCGAAGGCGCCATCCAGCCGTAACAAAGCGCCCACCGTCGGTACTGTTGTTACACCGGAGGAATCATGACCGTCGTACGCGCTGCCATCACCCAGGCCACATGGACTGGCGACAAAGAGTCGATGATCGCCAAGCACGAACAGTTCGCGCGGGATGCCGCGGCAGACGGTGCCCAGATCATCTGCTTCCAGGAACTCTTCTACGGCCCGTACTTCGGAATCATCGAGGACGCGAAGTACTACGACTACGCCGAGTCGATCCCCGGGCCGACGGTCGAGCGGTTTCAGAAACTCGCCAAAGAGCTCGGCCTCGTCACGATCATCCCGATTTACGAAGAAGAGATGCCGGGGCTGTACTACAACACCGCGGTCGTGATCGATGCGGATGGCACCTTACTTGGCAAGTACCGCAAGCACCACATCCCGAACCTGCCGCAGTTTTGGGAGAAGTTCTACTTCCGCCCCGGCAACCTCGGCTACCCGGTCTTCGACACCGCGGTCGGCAGAGTCGGCGTCTACATCTGTTACGACCGGCACTTTCCCGAGGGATGGCGCGAGCTCGGCCTCGGCGGCGCCCAGATCGTCTTCAACCCGAACGCCACCAAGCCCGGCCTCTCGAACCGACTCTGGGAGATCGAGCAGCCCGCTGCCGCCGCCGCGAACCAGTACTTCATCGCCGCCAACAACCGGGTCGGCACCGAGAGCAACGAGTTCGGCGAGAAGGCCGTCAATTTCTACGGTTCGAGTTACTTCGTCGACCCGCGCGGAAACTTCGTCGGCGACGCCGGCAGCGACAAGTCCGACGAGCTTCTCGTGCGCGACCTTGACCTCGACCTAATCCGCGAGGTGCGCAACGATTGGCAGTTCTACCGAGACCGCCGGCCGGAAACTTACACCGCGACGGTGGAGCAGTAGTGGCCACGACCCTCATCACGGGCGGCACCGTCGTCACGTCCACCGGGCGCAGTGCCGCGGATGTCCTTATCGACGGTGAGCGCATTGTCGCCGTTCTCGAACCGGGGTCCATGCTGCTCGGCTCCGATCTCGCGAGCGCCGCGGACACCGTCATCGACGCGAGCGGCAAGTACGTCATTCCGGGTGGCATCGACCCGCACACCCACATGGAGCTGCCCTTCGGCGGCACCGCGGCGTCCGACACTTTCGAGACCGGCACCCGCGCGGCCGCGTGGGGCGGCACCACCACGATCATCGACTTCGCGGTGCAGACCTACGGCCAGCAAGTGATGGATGGTCTCGCAGCCTGGCACGACAAAGCGCGGGGCAATTGCGCCATCGACTACGCGTTCCACCAAATCATCGGCGACGTCAACGCCGACTCCCTTCAAGCGATGGACGGCCTCGTCGCCGAGGGTGTTTCGAGCTTCAAACTCTTCATGGCCTACCCAGGTGTTTTCTACTCCGACGACGCCCAGGTGCTGCGCGCGATGCAGAAATCGGCCGAAACTGGGATGCTCACCATGATGCACGCAGAGAACGGCCCGGCCATCGACGTGCTCGTCGAGCAACTGCTCGCACAAGGAAAGACCGACCCGTACTACCACGGCATCGCCCGCGTCTGGCAGTTGGAGGAGGAGGCCACGCACCGCGCGATCATGCTCGCGAACGTCACCGGTGCACCGCTCTATGTCGTGCACGTGAGCGCCAAGCAAGCGGTCGCCCAGCTCGCCGAGGCGCGCGATAACGGCCAGAACGTCTTTGGCGAGACCTGCCCGCAATACCTCTACCTCTCGCTCGAGGAGCAGCTCGGCGCCCCCGGTTTCGAGGGCGCGAAGTGGGTGTGCTCCACGCCGTTGCGCGCGCGCGCGGAGGGCCACCAGGAGAACCTCTGGCAGAGCCTGCGCACGAACGACCTGCAACTGGTCTCGACCGACCACTGCCCGTTCTGCATGAAGGGTCAGAAAGATCTCGGCCTCGGCGACTTCTCCAAGATTCCGAACGGCATCGGCGGCGTCGAGCACCGACTCAACCTGCTCTACCAGGGCGTCGTGGACGGCCAGATCTCGCTCGAGCGCTGGGTGGAACTGACGAGCACGACCCCAGCGCGCATGTTCGGGCTCTATGGCAAGAAGGGCGTCATCCAGCCCGGGGCCGACGCCGACATCGTCATCTACGACACCAATGGCCACACCTCCATAGGATTCGAGAAGACGCACCACATGAACATGGACTACTCGGCCTGGGAGGGTTTCGAGATCGACGGCCACGTCGACACGGTTCTCTCACGCGGCAAGGTCATCATCGACGACAACCAATACCTCGGTGCGAAGGGCGACGGGCAGTTCGTCAAGCGCAGCCTCTCGCAGTATCTGATCTAAGGAAGCACATGGAATTCGGTGTCGTCGTTCAGACCAACCCGCCTGCCTCGCGCACGGTGCACTTGGCGAAGCTCGCGGAGCAGTACGGCTTCGAGTACTTCTGGACGTTCGATTCGCACGTGCTCTGGCAGGAGCCGTATGTGATCTACAGCGCCATCCTGGGTCAGACGCATCGCATCATCGTCGGCCCAATGGTGACCAACCCCTCGACGCGGGACTGGACCGTCACGGCATCCCTCTTCGCGACTCTCAACGAGTTGTACGGCAACCGCACCATCATGGGCATCGGTCGCGGCGACTCCGCGGTGCGCGTTACGAACGGCAAGCCGGCATCGCTCAAGGAGCTGCGCGAGTCGACGCACGTGATTCGCGAGCTCGCCAATTCCCGCGCCGTCGAGTACCACGGCGCCGAGATCCAGTTCCCGTGGAGCACGGGCTCGAAGCTCGACATCTGGGTTGCCGCCTACGGCCCGCTCGCGCTCAAGGCCGCGGGCGAGGTGGGCGACGGCTACATCTTGCAGCTCGCGGACCTCGACATTGCCGAGTGGATGATCAAAACGGTTCGGGATGCAGCGGCTGCCGCCGGCCGCGATCCTCTCGCGATCAAGTTCTGCGTCGCCGCGCCTATGTACATCGGCGACAACTTCGAGCACATGCGCAACCAGACCCGCTGGTTTGGCGGAATGGTCGGCAACCACGTGGCCGACATCGTCGCCAAGCACGGTTCGGATGGCGCCGTGCCGAAGGCGCTCAGCGACTACATCACGGCGCGTGAGAGCTACGACTACAACCATCACGGCGCGGCCTCGAACGCCGATGTCGATTTCGTGCCCGACGAAATTCTCGACCGCTTCTGTGTGCTCGGTAGCGCCGAGCAGCACATCGAGAAGCTCAAGGCGCTCAAGGAACTCGGCGTCGATCAGTTCGCCGGCTACCTCCAGCACGACAACAAGGAGGAAACGCTGCGCGTCTACGGCGAAACCGTGATGCCCGCCCTGCGCGAGCACATCGTCGCCAAGAAATAGGGGCGAGCTTCGCTCGGCTGCCTCCCCGTCGCGCCCGCGCGACGACGGTTACTTCAGGTCGCGCCCGCCCGACCC
>SCSV01000170.1 GCA_004297555.1 Salinibacterium sp. | reverse complement strand
CCGCGAGCGAACTTGCGAAGCTGTGGCCGCTGATCGAACAGACCGAGTGGCTCGACTGGCTTCTGCTCTCGAAGCGCCCCGAGCGCTACGTGGAGATCTTGCCGAAGGCGTGGCGCGATACACCGCGTCACAACGTGTGGACAGGGGCCACCGTCGAGAACAGGGAGACCGCCGAGACCAGGTGCGCCGCGCTCCTCGATACACCGTCTGCACTCCGTTTCCTCAGCATGGAGCCGCTCATCGAAGCAGTCGATCTCACTCGGGTCCAACTCTTCAAGTCACCACCATGGCCGACGCCGATCGGTGGTGCTCCGTGGCGGAACGTACTCACCGGAAATGGGATGGGCCCGTCTCCGATGACGGGCGTTTTGATCGAGAGCAGCCTAGACCACCATATCGATTGGGTGATCGTTGGTGGCGAAAGCGGCAAGAAGGCCCGCCCGTTCCACCTCAACTGGGCGCACGATCTCGTCGCGCAATGCCAGGCCGCTGGCGTCCCCGTGTTCTTCAAGCAAGCCGGCGATGCTCCCGTGCTCGCGATGCCGGAGGAAACAAGCGCGACCATGTTTGAGCCGGGCTCTTGTTCGACGCGGCTCGTCCAGATCAAGCCGAAGCACGCAAAAGGCGAGGACCTGGCCGAGTGGCCTGAGGAGCTTCGAGTGCGGCAGTTCCCGGAGGTGCGCCGATGATGTGGCGCGAGACCGACAAGGCCGATCCTCGCTGCCGGCGCCTCGCCGATCGGCACTACTCGCGGCAGCGGCCAGGACATCCATTCTGGACCAGGCCCGGGTTCAACTTCGTCCTGTACGCCGAGGGGGTCAGCGGCGCCGCGGTCTTCTGCTGGTTCCGACCAAGGTGGGAGGTTGGCCAACAGCGCTTCGATCGGCTGCAGGCAATCGAATGCACGATCTTCCGCAACGAGACCGAGCTCCGGAGTTCCGACCTGATCGTCGAAGCGCTGGCCGCAGTCCAAACATGGGACCACGCGATCGACACGGAGCTTCGGGACGGCTTCATCACCGGCATCAACTCCAGAGCGACCGCCGGCCGACGCTCAAAGCGGGCCCTCCCTGGGCTGTGCTTTCGAGAAGCCGGGTTCGTCGAGTTTCCTCACCAGGCGCGCGCCGCTGACGTCTGGCTCCGAGCGGAGCGACTGCCCGATGCATGTCGGCCTGTGCGCGAGCCGCGCGGACAGCTCAGTCTTATAGAGGCGGCCCGGTGACCGAGCGACCTCTTATTTTTTCGGGGTCGATGGTCCTCGCGCTCCTCTCTGGAGCCAAGAGCCAGACCCGCCGCCTGGTCACGCGCGGGACGTCACTCGTCGACGGCGGCTCGATCTCGGCCACGCTCTGGGGCTCACTCGCCTTGGACCGCGCGTGGGTGGATCCGGGGCCATCGCCCGCGGGCCCCTATCTCAAGGCGTGGAAAGTCGGCGACGACACGACACACCGGATCTATCCGCGGATCTGGGTCGGCGACCGGCTGTGGGTCAAGGAGCGGCTCCGCATCGGCCCGACCCACCCGCGGCTCGATGGTGGCGAGTTCATGGTGGTCTACGACGCCGATGGGGCCCTTCATCTGGACGCGAACTGGCCATGGAAACGCGGCTGGCTGCCGTCGATCCACATGCCACGGGGGCTCAGCCGAATCTCGCTCAACGTGACTTCGGTCCGACCCGAGCGACTCCAGGCGATCACTGAGGCGGATGCGCTGGTCGAGGGCATGTCGGGATTGCGTCGCGGCGTCGAGTCACACCGCGGTGCCTTCATACGCCTCTGGGATGACCTCAACGCGCAGCGTGCGCCGTGGGCGAGCGATCCTTGGGTCTGGTGCATC
>SCSV01000169.1 GCA_004297555.1 Salinibacterium sp. | reverse complement strand
CGAAGGCCACTCAGGGTTCTGGTGACGTCAAGTACCACCTCGGCACCGAGGGCACCTTCACGAGCGCGACCGGGCGCACGATTCCGGTCTACCTCGCCGCGAACCCCTCCCACCTTGAGGCCGTCGATGGCGTGCTCGAGGGCATCGTGCGGGCCAAGCAAGATCGCCGCCCGGCGGGCACGTTCTCGGTGCTCCCGATCGCAATTCACGGCGACGCCGCGCTCTCCGGCCAGGGCATCGTCGTGGAGATTCTGCAGATGTCGCAACTGCGCGCGTACCGCACCGGCGGCACCGTGCACATCAACATCAACAACCAAGTCGGCTTCACGACTCCCCCGGCCGATGGGCACACCTCGACCTATTCGACGGATGTCGCGAAGACGATTCAGGCGCCGATCTTCCATGTGAACGGTGACGACCCCGAAGCAGTCGTTCGCATCGCAGAACTTGCTTTCGCCTATCGCCAGGAGTTCCACCGCGATGTCGTGGTCGACCTCGTCTGCTACCGCCGCCGCGGCCACAACGAGGGCGACGACCCCTCGATGACGCAGCCGCTCATGTACAACCTGATCGAGGCGAAGCGCTCGGTGCGAACCCTCTACACCGAGGCACTCATCGGCCGCGGCGACATCACGCAAGAGGAGTATCAGGCCAGCCATCGCGACTTCCAGGATCGCCTCGAGCGCGCCTTCGGTGAGACGCATGCGGCGCAGACCGGCTCGATGCCGATTCCGATTCAGAACGGCCAGCCCGTCACGGGTCTCGGCCTCTCCGGGTCGATTCAAGACAACGCTGTCGGCGAGCCGGCCACGACGGGGGTCGACGAAGCGGTGCTTCGCATCGTCGGCGACGCCCACGGCAACCCACCCGCCGGGTTCACCGTGCACACCAAGCTGCAGGCCCTGCTCGACAAGCGCGTCGAGATGAGCCGCTCGGGCACGATCGACTGGGCAATGGGCGAGCTCTTCGCCCTCGGTTCGGTGCTGCTTGAGGGCACTCCCGTGCGAATGGCCGGACAAGACACCCGCCGTGGCACCTTCGTGCAGCGCCATGCAGTGTTGCACGACCGGGAGAACGGCCAGAAGTGGCTGCCGCTCGCGAACCTTGCCGAGAACCAGGCGCCATTCTGGATCTACGACTCTCTACTCAGCGAGTACGCCGCAGTCGGCTTCGAATACGGCTATTCGGTCGAGCGCGCAGACGCGCTCGTGCTCTGGGAAGCCCAGTTCGGCGACTTCGCCAACGGCGCTCAGATCGTGATCGACGAGTTCATCTCGAGCGCGGAGCAGAAGTGGGGCCAGCGCTCGAGCGTCGTGCTGCTACTGCCACATGGCTACGAAGGGCAGGGGCCCGACCACTCCTCCGCCCGCATCGAGCGCTACCTACAGTTGTGTGGCGAGAACAACATGACCGTCGCCCGGCCATCGACTCCTGCCTCGTACTTCCACCTGCTGCGCCGCCAGGCCTATGCCCGGCCGCGACGCCCGCTCATCGTGTTCACCCCGAAGGCGATGCTGCGCTTGCGCGGCGCCACGAGCGAGATCGCGGACTTCACGAGCGGTCGCTTCGAACCGGTGATCGACGACAACCGGGTTGCCGACAAGGCCGCCGCGAAACGCGTGCTGCTGACCTCCGGCAAGATCTACTACGACATCATCGCCGAACTCGACAAACGGGAAGACAGCACCACTGCGGTCGTGCGCATGGAGCAGTTCTACCCACTGCCCATCCCGGAGATGAACGCCACCCTCGCCCAATACCCGAACGCCGACATCGTCTGGACGCAAGACGAGCCGGAGAACCAGGGCGCCTGGCCATTCATCTGTCTGGAACTCGTGAAACACCTCACCGGCCGCACCATCAAGGTGGCGTCGCGACCGGCATCCGCTTCTCCTGCTACCGGCTCCTCGAAGCGCAGCGCGATCGAGCAGGTCGAACTGATCGAGAAAGCCCTCTCGCTGCCCTAAGGAGAGTCACCATGGTGGATTCCGGCAACATCGAGATCGATCAAGATGCGGCGGATGCCCTCGCCGAAGCCGGCCGCCTCGACGAGTTCAACGCGCTCCCCTACTCCCACCAGAAGGAGTACTGGCAGTGGATCAGCTCGGCCAAGAAGCCCGAGACCCGGCAGCGGCGCATCGACAAGATGACCGAGATGCTCGCCACGGGCGAGCGACCGCGCTAGCCCCGGGGCGCGAGCCGGGTCGGGGTTCAGGCGTCGGCGAGCTTCGACAGGATCGAGGCGCGAAGTTCCTCGGGCGCGGTCTCGCGGCAAGCCTGCTGCATCTTCTGGGTCAACTTCAGGCCGACCAGGTGCTCAGCGCTGCAGTCCTGGCAGTGCGCGAGGTGCTCGGTGACATCCTGAAAGTCCTGCTCGCTCAGCTCGCGGTGCAGGTACTCCTCGAGTTCGGCCTTGGCCTTGTCACAACCGCAATCGGTCATTTCGTGCTCCCGGTGGTGGTTGGTTCAATACCGATGCCCCGATCAGCCGCGTAGCTGGCAAGAAGCTCGCGAAGCATCCGTCTGCCTCGGTGCAGCCGGCTCATCACGGTTCCGACGGGGGTCTTCATGATGTCCGCGATCTCTTGGTAGGAGAAGCCTTCGACGTCGGCAAAGTAGACGGCGAGGCGGAAGTCTTCGGGAATCGCCTGGAGAGCATCCTTCACCGCGCTATCAGGCAGATGATCGATCGCCTCGACCTCGGCGGATCGCGTCGCGATCGACTGAGTGACCGATTCGGCGCCGCCGAGCTGCCAGTCCTCGAGGTCGTCGATGGTGCCCTGGTAGGGGTCGCGCTGCTTCTTGCGGTAGTTATTAATGAAGGTGTTGGTCTGGATGCGATACAGCCAGGCCTTCAGATTGGTGCCCTGCTCGAACTGGCCGAACGCCTGGTAGGCCTTGACGAACGTCTCCTGCACGAGGTCCGCAGCATCCGAAGGATTGCGGGTCATGCGCATGGCCGCGGCGTACAACTGGTCCATGTACGGAAGCGCCTGCTCCTCAAAGAGCGAGCGCACGTCGGGCTGCGCGTCGTCCCGATCAGGGTTCGTAGTCATCAGCGCCAATTCTAGGTCGCCGAGTGTCACCTCAGGCCGAGCCGGCGCG
>SCSV01000018.1 GCA_004297555.1 Salinibacterium sp. | reverse complement strand
CCCATGGTGTGGCTATTGTGGGCACACAGACGGCACACAAATGGCGCACGAGAAGCACACTAAGCACCGGACGCGGCCGGAACGGATCCCGGTGACCCTGACAGCTCAAGAGAAGGCCGAGATCGAGAACGAGGCCGCGGCCGAGAAGCTGTCCGCCGCTGCCTGGCTCCGCAGCCTCGCGTTCAAGGTGATTCGAGAGCGCCGGAGGTCGAGATCATGACGCAGTCGTCCACGCCCATCGGCACCCAGCGCCGCACGAGCACCCGCGAGGAGGCTGCGGTCGATCTCGCCCCCTTCGTGGAGCAGCACCTCGACCACGCTGGCGCCTACCGCGTCCCTTCGTCGCGAGGAGGCGTGAGCTACACGGTCACCCGCGACACGTGTAACTGCGCCGACTTCACACGCCGGCAGCCAGCGCTTTGCAAGCACGCCATGGCCGTCCGGATCCATCTGGGCGAGTCGGTGACCGAGAGCGGCGCGATCGACGAAGCCATCGCCGTCGAGACGGAGCGGACGACCCATCTCCACGCGACAGGGCGAGAGGTCGACCGGCTGCGTGAGGCGAACAAGCTCCTCGCCGCCCGCGTGGCGGAGCTGGAGTGCGAGATCCGCTGCGCCTTCGAGGTCTACACGCGGGACGCGCAGCGGATGAGCGGAGAGGTCACAGAGTTCGACATCGCGATGTCGAGGCTCGCCGCGACCGTGGAGCAATAGATCGAACCGGCGCGGGCAACGCGCCACGAAAGGACCGGGGAACATGGAAGACAAGAGGAACGGAGAAGATCCGAAGAACGAGAAGGCTCTCACGACCGTGGAGAGCTTCGGTACAGTCGAGCGTCGCCAGGTCGTCGAGACCGCATCCGCTGCGGCGGCCGCGCAGGCTCAGGCTGCGGTGCAGGCCCGCTACGTGATGGCGATGCAGCGCACGCGGGACTTCGAGCGCGTACGCGTCGGGTTGATGAAGGACTGTCGCCGACCGTCATTTGCAGCCGTGGCGCGGTTTCAAAAGCCAGTCGGCCGCCAGAAGAACGACAAGGGCCAGTGGGAGGACAAACATGTCGAGGGCTGGTCGATCCGATTCGCCGAGGCCGCGCTCCGACATTGGGGCAACACGCTGATCGATACATCGGTGATGTACGACGATGCGACAAAGCGGATCGTGCGCGCGACCGCCACCGATCTCGAGACGAACACGACCTACCTGAAGGACGTGACGATCTTGAAGCAGGTGGAGCGGTCGAACAGCAAATACCGCACGGTGCTTAGCGAGCGCGTCAACACGAGAGGAGACAAGGTCTACGTGGTCGAGGCCACCGAAGACGAGATGTTCAACAAGGAGTCCGCACTGATCTCGAAGAGCATCCGCCAGAACGGGCTCCGTCTCATTCCGGGCGATCTTCTCGATGAGTGCCTGGATGTCGTGCTGAAGACGCTCGCCGACGCCGACGCTGCGGACCCTGACGCGGCCAAGCGAAAGATCATCGACGGCTTCGCAGCGCTCGGCGTGGGTCCAGAGCAACTCGAAGCGTATCTCGGCCACAAGCTCGATCTGATCGTGCCCGCGGAGTTGAGCAACCTGCGCGGGATCTACACCGCTATTCGCGACAACGAGGCGACGTGGCTCGAGATCATGGATCGCCAGGGCGTGGCGGTGACGGTCCACGCCGAGGATCGCCCGCTCGACAAGAGCGCCACGTTGATCACCAGGCTTCGGAACGCGAACGAGGTCCTGGACGCGCTCGCGGCCAAGATCGACGCGGAGAGCTTCAAGGCGGTGGTCGGCTGCCCGAAGGCTGAGCTTCAGACGCTCGAGGCGAAGGAGCAGGCGATCGAGAAGCTCCGCAACCCATCTCAGCCGAAGGCGGCGCAGTCTCCGACGGAGGTACCCCCCCCCGGTCCACCTCCCAAGGAGACTGCGCCGCCGACGAACAGCGGGCAGCAACCGGGGCCAAGTGCCAACAAGAACCCGGAAGCAGCCCAGACGAAGCCCGCCGACGGCGACAAGACAGCTAACCCGGCCCCCGGGGCGCCGCAACCCGAGGAGCGGAACGGCGAGGTCAGCCTGGGCCGCCTCAGCAACGCCGCGCAGGCCGCCGGCCTGAAGCTCCACGAGGTCCTCACCAAGGAGTTCCCAAAGAAGAAGCCCGGCGAGCTCACGCCGGACGAGCGCTGGATCGTGCTCGACGCGATCAGGGCAGTGACCGAGAGCCGGGGAGGTGCGCGATGAAGATCAGATCCATCGCCATCACCGGCCTGACGAAGCGGGACCTCCGCCTTGTGGTCCCGGACGTTTTGCTGCTGACGGGCGAGAACGGTCAGAGCAAG
>SCSV01000168.1 GCA_004297555.1 Salinibacterium sp. | reverse complement strand
GTCGGGGAGCAGTCCGGGCGCCGTGGACCCGCCGCGAACACCTATGGTGTGCGGCTTGACCGAGAACTCGGTGTCGCAATCGATGTCACCCCCTCGTTGATCACCTCCACCGTCGTCGACGTGCTGGGCACCGAGCACCCCATCGCACAAGAGCACATCGACGAACACGCTGAGCGGCCTGCCGCCGACGTGCTCAAGCACGCGATCGACCGGGCCTGCGCAGCGGCGGGCAAAAACCCCGCACTCGTCACTGCTGTCAGCGTGGGCATCCAGGCCGCGGTCGACCCGAAGACCGACGACCTGCTCTTCAACGACGACATGCCGGGATGGCCGCGCAACCGCGTGCGCGCGAGCCTCGCAGAGCAACTCGGTGTCGCCGTCGTCATCAACAATGACGCCAACCTCGCAGCCATAGCCGAACGCACGGCCGGCATTGGGGCGGATGCTTCGACGTTCGCCTTGCTCTGGCTCGCAGAAGGTCTCGGTCTCGCGGTGGATCTCGCGGGCACCATTCATCAAGGTTCCTCGGGCGGTGCCGGTGAGGTCGGTTACCTCAGCGCTCCGGTCGAGGCGACGAAATACAATCCACCCGCAACGCTCATCGAAGACCTCGTCTCCGATGAGGCCCTTGTTGCGCTCGCACGACACCATGGTTTCACCGTCTCCACATACGGCGAGGTCGTCGACCTGCTGGCCACCCCCGAGGGTGGCGAAAGCCGCCTGGCCGGCTTGCTTGACGACCTCGCATCTCGCGTTTGCCTCGCGCTTCTCCCGCTCACTGCAGTGCTCGATCCCGAGCTCGTAGTTATTGCCGGCCCCACTGGCATGGCGGGCGGCGCTGCCCTCACAACCCGGATGGAGCGATGGATGCGCGCGAATTCGCGCTGGTCCCCCCGCATCGCCGTCGCCCAGGTGACTCAGACGCCCGTTCTGAGAGGCGCGAGGCAAGTGCTCATCGAAATCGTTCGTAGTGCACTCTTCGATTCCGTGGCATCCATCGACCGCGTCCCTTCATCGGGCGAGCGCGAGGAAATTCTCGCCGACGCCGGGTGATCAACACCGAAAGTGAGGAAGATCATGCACAGCTCATCCCGAGGGCGATTCCGCATCGTGAGCGCGGCGAGCGCTCTCGCTGTGGCATCGCTCGTACTCGCCGGTTGCACCGCCCCCTCGGGCAACTCGGCCATCGACCCGAATCCCCCGAAAGTGTTGAAGGGGACGGTCTCACTCTGGCATTTCTTCAGCTCTTCCCGTGAGGCTGGCGTCATCCAGTCGGTAGTCGACGATTTTGAAAAAGCCAACCCGGGCGTGACCGTGCAGGTAAAGTCCGGGCAGGACGACGACAAAGTGCAGAAGGTTATTTCGAGCGGCGGCAATATCGATGTCGCGATCTCGTACACACCCGAAATCGTCGGCAAGTTCTGCTCGACGGGCGCGTTCGTCAGTCTGAACCCCTACATCGAGCGCGACAATGCGAACGTCGCCGACATCCCGAAGAAGATCTCCGACTACACCGTCTACAAGGGCAACCGCTGCGCACTGCCGGCCCTGACCGACACCAACGCAATGCTGTACAACCGTGATCTGTTCGACAAGGCGGGCATCAAGAGCGCACCGAAGACCCTCAGCGAGCTTGCGGATGACGCGGTGAAGATGACCACGTACAACCCGGATGGTTCGATCAAGACTCTGGGCTTCAACCCGATCGTGAACTTCTACGAGAACACGCCGCTGCACCTCGCACCGATGACAGGCGCGACCTTTCTCGACGAGAACGGACGATCGAACTACGCGACGAACCCGGCCTGGGCGAAACTCCTGAAGTGGCAGAAATCACTCGTCGACAAGTTCGGCTACGACAAGTTGCAGAAATTCACGGCGGGACTCGGTCAGGAATTCTCGGCAGACAACGCCTTCTACAAAGGCAAGGTCGCGATCGAGATCGACGGTGAATACCGCACGGCGTTCATTGACGACCAGGCCCC
>SCSV01000167.1 GCA_004297555.1 Salinibacterium sp. | reverse complement strand
CAAGCTCACCAAGGTCGAGGAAGGCTCCACGCCGACCTACGCCAAGTTCATCGCCGAGCCCTTCGAGGCCGGTTACGGCCACACGATCGGCAACTCCCTCCGCCGCGTGCTGCTCAGCTCCATCGAGGGTGCCGCCATCTCGTCGATCAAGATCGACGGCGTCAGCCACGAGTTCCAGAGCATTGATGGCGTCGTGGAGGACGTCACCGACATCGTCCTCAACCTGAAGAAGGTCCTCATCGTCTCCCACAAGCGCGAGCCGCTGACCCTCCAGATCAAGGTTTCGAAGTCCGGCGCCGTCACGGCCGCCGACATCCAGGCCGACGCCAACATCACCATCATCAATCCCGAGCAGGTCATCTGCACGCTCGACTCGAAGAAGACCTTCGAGGCCGAGATCGAGATCAAGACCGGCCGCGGCTACTACCCCGGCGAGGCCAACAAGAAGGAAGAGCAGTCCATCGGGGTCATTCCGATTGATTCGCTGTTCTCTCCCGTGCGCCTGGTGAAATACGCCGTCGAGGCCACCCGCGTCGGCCAGATCACCGACTACGACAAGCTGATCCTCGAGGTCTGGACCGACGGCCGCATCACGCCGGACGACGCCCTCAAGCAGTCCGCCTCGATCCTCAAGCACCACATCGACGTGTTTGACCGCGTCAGCGAGGAGACCTACGAATTCGAAAACCAGCAGTCCGAGGTCAGCGAGGAGCAGAACAAGCTCCGCAAGCTCCTCAACATGTCGGTCAACGAGATCGAACTCTCCGTCCGCGCCGCCAACTGCCTCAACAACGCGAACATCACCACCGTCGGCGAGCTCGCGATGAAGTCCGAGCAGGAGATGCTCAAGTACCGCAACTTCGGCAAGAAGTCGCTCAACGAAATCAAGGACAAGCTCGAGGCCCTCGGTCTCTCGCTGGGCATGAAGTTCGACGAGCGCCTCCTCGACACCAAGAAGGAAGCCTGAGCCGAAACCGGATATCAGATACCGGAAACCGGATGGCACGGCCAACTGCCTGACTATCCGGTATCCGGTTTCCCCCATCGTAAATTAACCTTCAGGCACTCGCGCCGTCCGCTGCCGCCCCACGCTGCGACCGGATTGCCGATCGGGTGCCAACCTAGAAACCAACCACAATGCGTCACAATAAACACCGTTCCACCCTCGGCGTCACCCGCGAGCACCGCGCCGCCATGCTGTCCAACATGGGCGCCTCGCTCCTCAAGCACGGCCGCATCGAGACCACCCTCACGAAGGCCAAGGCCCTTCGCCCCTTCATCGAGAAGGTCATCACCAAGGCCAAGCAGGCCGCGGCGAAGACCGAGAAGAAGGACGCGATCCACCTGCGCCGCCTCGCCCTCGCCTCCGTGCGCGACGAGGACGCCATCACCAAGCTGTTCAACGAGTCCTACAAGGACTTCGCGAACCGCAATGGCGGTTACACCCGCATCTACAAGCTCGGCCAGCAGCGCATGGGCGACGCCGCCGAGATGGCCCTGATCGAGTTCGTCAAGTCCGACGACCCGGGCTACAAAAAGTCCAAGGGCCGGAAGCCCGCCAAGGGCAAGAAGGCGCCGGCGGCCGAGTCCGCTCCCGCGGCTGAAGCGGCTCCCGCCGCCGAGGCACCCAAGGACGGCGGCGAAGCCAAGAGCTGAGCCCCGGGTCACCTTATGCCAAGTCACGCGTCGAAGTTTCACTTCGGCGCGTTTTTGTTTATATTTCCGCCATGCTCGCCCTGCCCACCGCCGCCGTCATCTACTGCGCCCTTGTCGCGGTGGTGTTCCTGGCGCTCTGGCTCTGGTATGATCGCCGCGATCACGCCCGCTTTGAGGGGCAGCGGCGCAAGACGACTTTCCACTGCATCCGATGCGACCGGCTGTATGCCGAGCCC
>SCSV01000166.1 GCA_004297555.1 Salinibacterium sp. | reverse complement strand
CTCCGGCGCCGCGCGGGGCGTCGCCGGAGCGAGCGGCACGGTCATCCGAGGTCCAGCGCTTTTTCGGAGCGGCCGAGGGCACGTCGGGTCGGTAGCCGCGGTGGCCTTCGCTGCGCGACCCCGCTTTGGGTGCGCCCGCGGGCTTGTAGCTCTTCTTTTGGTCGCGACCAGCGGCAGGCTTATTGAAGTTGGGCATGATTCTTTCCGGGTTGTGTTCGCTGCATGGTTGCGCAGACGTTCGAAAACGCCGCTACGCACTACTGAACCCGGGCAGTCTTTGACCGAGGCCGTCACATACATTCGTGTGATTGTCGCCAACTGGATTAGCTGGCAAACCGGCCCGCAAGACTTACAAACCCATGCGCGGGATTCCGCGCTGTCTTGAGCCGACCCAGCTACGTTACTCCATCACGGCCGAAACCGCTGCACTGGCGCTACGCGGCGCGGGCCAGAGCGCGCGCCTGGCGCCGCTCTTTCGCGCCCTCGACGAGGTAATACAGGGTCGGCAGAACGACAAGCGTGAGCACCGTCGATGACACGAGTCCACCGATCACGATGATCGCGAGCGGCTGCGAGATGAAGCCGCCCTTGCCTGTGACGCCGATGCCAAGCGGCACCAGAGCGAAGATCGTCGCGAGCGCCGTCATCAGAATCGGGCGCAATCGCCGAGCGGCACCATGCACGATCGCGGCGGCGACAGCCAGGCCGCGAGCGCGGTACTGGTTGATCAGATCGACGAGCACGATCGCGTTGGTCACCACGATGCCGATGAGCATGAGCGCGCCGATCAACGACGGCACCCCGAGCGGAACCCCGGAGAGTATCTGGAGGGCGATCGCACCAGTGGCAGCGAACGGCACCGAGATCAACAGGAGTAGCGGTTGGCGCAAGCTCTTGAACGTCGCGACCATCACGACATAGACAATCAGGATGGCGACGAGCAGCGCGATCGCGAGCTGGCCGAAGGCGTCGCTCTGCTGAGCGGTCACGCCGGCAATCTCAGCGTCCGCACCCGCGGGTAGGTCGGCCCGTGCAACCGCTGCTGACACGACGTTCGATGCGGTGCCGACGTCGTCACTGTTGGGCGTGATTGCCACCGTGGCACTGCGCTCGCCCTTGATGGTCGTGATGCTCGACGGACCATTCGTCTCCGTGACGCTCGCCAGGTCACCAAGATGAAGCGCACCGGTGGCGGTGGGGATCACGAACGCCCGAATTTCTTTGATCGTGTCGGGCGCCTTGGTGTTGACGATGTAGATCGAGAGCGTCTTCTCATCGATGACGACCGAGCCCACGGCCGAGGGATTCATTGCCTGGGTAATGATCGACCCAATCGCCAGTTCGCTCAGGCCGTGCTTCGCGGCCCTCGCGCGGTTGACCTCGATGGAGATGAATGGCTGCGAATTTGAGAGATTGCTCGTAGCTTGAGCGACGACCTTCAAGCCGGATACTCGATCGAGAACCTCGGCAGTTGCGGCGCGCAAATCGGCATCGTCGCTCGCCGTGATGTTGACGTTGATGTTCGAGGACGCGAAACCCGACGACGAGGCCGCAAGGCTGATGTCGCCGGCATGGTCGATGGTCTTGAGCACTTTGCGCACGCGAGCTTGAAGCTGCACTTGGTTCACATTGGGGTCGGTCGTGACCGAGAACGTCGACGAGCCGGTGCCCGCGAAGGCTTGGCGCAGCGCGCTGCCAGCAGATCCGACGGACAGCTGCACGGTGACGACGCCATCGACGCCGAGCAGAGCCTTCTCTACCTTCTTGGCCGCGACATCCCGAACATCGAGGCTTGAGCCGAGCGGCATCGTCTGGCTCACCGTGAGCGTGTTCTGCCCGCTGTCGCCGATGAAGTTCGTCTTCATCAAATCCTTCGCGGCGAAGGTGCCGCCGAGCAGGAGCACCGCGATGAGAATCGTGACGATCGGTCGCTTGAGCGTCCAGCGGATGATCGGGAGATAGCCGCGTTGCAGCCGCGTTGGCCGGTCGAGTTCATCGATCGGTGCAGACTTTGCGGACGTCGCCGCAGGTGCTATCTGGCCCAAGAACCAATAGGCGAGCACAGGAACGATCGTGAGAGCGACGAAGAGGGATGCCCCGAGCGCGATGGTCACCGTCAGTGCAAAGGGCCGGAACAACTCGCCCGTAATATCGCCAACCAGCGCGAGTGGCAGGAACACGGCAACGGTCGTGATCGTCGAGGCGGTGATCGCGCCCGCGACCTCGCGCACGGCCGCCAGAATCGCCGCGACCTTCTCCTCACCGAGCGACAGATGCCGCTTGATGTTCTCGATGACGACGATCGAGTCATCCACCACTCGACCGATCGCGATCGTGAGCGCGCCGAGGGTAATGATGTTCAAGGTGTAGCCCGAAGCCTGCATGCCGATGAACGTGATGAGCACCGAGGCAGGAATCGAGATGGCGGTCACCAAAGTCGCTCGCACCGAGAGCAAGAAGAGCAGAATCACAATCACGGCGAATGCGAGGCCGAGTAGGCCCTCGGTGGCGAGGCTCTTTATCGACTCTTCGATGAAGGGCGCCTGGTCGAACACGATCGAGAACTTCGTGTTGTGGCCGAGCGCGCTCTCCAAGTTCGGAAGGATGGCCCGAACATCCCGCGAGACGGCGACCGTATTCCCTGCCGGTGTCTTGGTGATGGCGATAGTTAATGATGGTTTGCCGTTGACGCGGGAGATTCCGACGATGGGATCGTCGACGACACGCACGCTCGCAACATCGCGTATTTGAGTAGCTCGGAAGCCGCCGACGATGGGAAGATCCGCCAGGTTGCCGGCTGACTCGATCCGCTTGCCGGCCTGAACGATGAGCGTCTCGCCGTTCTCAGTGACCTGACCGGCGGGCAGCAAGACGCCGTTGTTATCCAGGGCCGCGCGAATTGCACGAACTGACAACCCGCGTTCAGCAAGCTTTGTGGTGTTCGGGGTGATCTCGATGCGCTGGTCCCGTGTGCCCAGGAGCGTGACATCAGCGACGTTGTCGACCTTCTTCAGGGCGATGACCGTCGAGTCCTCGAGCTTCGTCGAAAGCTCGTGCGGGTCGAGATCGCTTGAGACTGCGATCTGGATCACGGGCAGATCGGAGAAGCTGAAGCTGAGAACTTGCGTCTCGGCCGAGTCGGGGAGCTGCGCGGAAATGCGGTCGAGCGCGAGTTGAATCTTCTGCTCGGCAGTGACGATATTTGTGCCGTAATCGAACGACGCAGTGACATTGGATGCCCCGGCGCTCGAGGTCGAGGTCGTCGAGTCGAGTCCGGCCACACCTTGGATGGCCGACTCGATCGGCGTAGATACATCCTTCTCGACCACCGCGGGAGAGGCACCGGGGTAACTCGTCACGATGAAGATCTGCGGCAGCGAGAGCGAGGGAATGAGCTCTTGCTTGAGGGCTGTCAGTGACACCCCTCCGAAGACTCCCACCACGATCGTGACGAGTGCGATCAGGGCCCGGTTTCGCAGGCTGAATACTGAGAAGAGATGCACACCGGATTATCGCAGCGACTCCTGCCCGCCCGCATACTCCCAAGGGAGGGTCTTCGTCAGAGGTTCGCCTCCGCGAAGACGGTCATCGCGTCGCGAACGAAGGTGGCGCCCTCGATTCCTCCGTAGTTCGCTGCGAAGCGGGCATCCGCCACATACATCTCGGCAAGGCCCAGGAAGTAGGGCTTCGTCGGCCCTGTCGAGCCACCGCCCGGTGTGCCCGGGATGCCCTTCAACCAGTCGAACTGCCGCTGAGCCAACTCCTGAGCCTCAGCACTGTCGGGCGCGACACCGCTCTTCGCCGCAGCAATCCAGTCCGCCCCGAGTTGCTTCTGCCGTTGCTGCCACTCCTCCTTCTCAGTCGCGCTCATCGAACGCCACCAGGCGTCACCCTTCGCGTAGGCGTCTTTGCCCCAACGGTCTTCGACCTCCTCGCGGTACTGGGTGTGGTCGAACCCGTCGAACATGTTCTCTGCCATCAGTTGTTCCCCGCCTTCCATCGTGAGGATCGTGGTTTCGACCGTGGCGATTTGCCGGTCGATGCGTTCTTTCTCCTGCTTGAGCCAATCGAGGTGACCGGCGAGCGCGTGCGCGTCATCGGTGTTGCCCGCGAGCACCTCGCCGATCGCCGGGATGCCAAGCCCGAGCGCGCGCAGCATGAGGATGCGCTGCAAGCGCACCAGCGCGCGCTCGTCGTAGTACCGGTAGCCGTTGCTGCCGATACGGCTCGGCCGGAGTAATCCGACATCGTCGTAGTGCCTGAGCGTGCGCGAAGTGGTTCCGGCGAGCCGCGCGACATCTTGGATCGACCAGTCCACGGGCATCCCCTCTCTCAAACATCGACGCTACACGTTGACGTCGCGTCAACCTCAAGCAAACTCTCGAACCATCTCGGAGGATGACGCGCCGCTTCCAGGAGGGCAGCAGCAGCGCGCGCGGCGTGTCATCCTCCCGAATGGTTAGTGCGGGGTGGCGGGTAGGGCGGTGTCAACCAAGTTGACAGCGTGCGCACGAGGAGTAGGCTCGCCCCTCGTGACTAACGAAGTCCGGTCGCCCAAGCGGTGGCTGATCGGTGAGCCGCTTGCCTCCGAGAAGCTCGAGGGCCAACTCCTCCCCAAGCGCCTGGCGCTCCCGATCTTTGCGAGCGACGCGCTCTCCTCGGTGGCGTACGCCACCCAGGAACTCTTACTCATTTTGTCGCTCGGCGGCCTGTCATTTCTCGTCTTCGCACCTTGGGTTGCTGCTGCAGTCGTCCTGCTACTGATCACGGTCGTCGCGTCGTTTCGGCAGCTCATCAAGGCCTACCCCTCGGGCGGCGGCGATTACGAGGTCGCGCACAAGAACCTGGGCGAGAAGGCCGGCTTGGTGGTCGCATCCGCCCTGCTCGTCGACTACGTCCTGACCGTTGCGGTATCGGTGGCCTCTGGGGTGGACAACATCATCTCCGCGGTTCCCGAGCTGAACCCGTGGCGAGTTGAAATTGCGATCTTCTTCATCGCTGTCCTCGCCGCAACCAACCTTCGCGGCGTCAAGGAGTCCAGCAAGGCTTTCGCGCTTCCGACCTACCTGTTCGTCGGCAGCATCTTCGTCATGGTTGTGGTGGGACTCGGGCGGGCGTTGCTAGGCGACACACCCACCGCCCTCTCGTCCAACTTCGCCGTCAAGCACGACGAGATCATCGGGGTCGGCATTACCTTGCTGCTTCTTCGCGCTTTCGCGAGCGGATGCTCTGCCCTCACCGGAGTGGAAGCAATCGCCAATGGGGTGCAGGCATTCCGCCAGCCGAAGGTGCGAAACGCTCAGCGCACACTCGTGATGATGGGCGTCATTGCTATCGTGCTCTTCGCCGGAGTCACCGCCTTAGCTCTCTTGAGTCACGTCCATTACGTCGAAGATCCTTGCAACCTTGTGGGGTTCGCGAATTGCACGGTCGAGCCACAGCGCAGCGTGATTGCCCAGATCGCCGCGGCAGTCTTCGGCGGGGAGAACACGATCATGTTCTACGTGGTCCAAGC
>SCSV01000165.1 GCA_004297555.1 Salinibacterium sp. | reverse complement strand
GCCGTCGTCAAGCGATGGATGCCCCGGCCGGCGTTCGCAGCGAACTCTGGATCTTCCACGAGCTGGCCCGCCGACTCGCCGCACCGTCGACGTTCAGCACCGAGCCGGCCGAGGTCTTCGACGAACTCTGCCGTGCTACCACCGGCGGGTTGGCGGATTACTCCGGACTCAGCTACGAACTGCTCGACACCGAGGCGCCGGCGTACTGGCCCTACCCGGTTGGCTCGAACGGCACCCCGCGGATGTTCCTCGATCGATTCGCGCACGCCGATGGCCGCGCCCGCATCGTGGCGGTCAAGCCCGTCTCGAGTGCGCCGCCCGCGCATCGCGACGGCACCCTCACGCTCATCACCGGCCGCCTGCTCGAGCACTACCAATCGGGCACCCAGACCCGACGGGTCGCCGAGCTCAGCCTCGCCCAGCCCAACGCTCGCGCCGAGATCCACCCGGCGACGGCGACCCAGCTCGGCATCGGCGACGGCGAGTGGGTGGAGCTTTCGAACGAGCGGGGCACCGTTCGCTGCCGGGCTGCGCTGACCACGGACATCCGTCACGACACGGTTTTTCTGCCGTTCCACTTTCCGGAGGCCGAGCGCGCGAACATCCTCACCGAAGAGGCCACGGACCCGATCTCGGGCATGCCCGAATTCAAGAGAACGATCGTGCGCGTGCGCGCGATGAGCGCGATAGAGAAAGAGGCCGCCCTTGCCTGAACGCATTGTGTTGATCGGTTACGGCACGGTCGGGGCCCGGTTCGTCGAAGAGTTGCTGCCCGCCGTCACCTCGGGACTCGTCGAACTCACCGTTGTCGGCGCTGAAGCGCATGACGCCTACAACCGCGTGCTGATCGCGGAGTACGCCGTGGGGCAAGCCGACCGCGAGCGTCTGGAGATGACGGACACCGCGGCCGCGATCGCCGCCGGCGTGCGCATTGTTACCGGCACGAGCGTCACCTCCATCAACCGCAGCCGCCACACCATCACCCTTGGCACCGACGAGCAGATCCCCTACGACCGCCTCGTGCTCGCTACCGGTGCTCGCTCGAATGTTCCGACGCTGGACGGCATCACCAAGGTGCGCCGCGACTTCATGAAGCCGCCAGTGGATGCCCGCACCCTCGACTCGGCCGAAGCGCCCTTGCCGCGCGGTATCACCGTGCTGCGCGACGTCGAAGATGCGCAGACGGTTCTCGCTGCCGTGCAGGACGCCCAGCGTATCGTCGTGCTCGGCGCCGGAGTGCTCGGCATGGAACTCGCCCTCGCTGCCGCACGCGCCGGGAGCGAGACCTGTGTTGTGTACCACAGCGAGTCCCCCATGGACCGCAACCTCGACCGCGGTGGAGGAACCATCCTCGCGGCGAGCGCGCGCCGCGCCGGTGTGACGATGATCAACCATGCTCGCGCGGAGAGCGTCACCTTCCACACGGACGAGGACGGTTCGAAGCGATTCGAGGCGCTCGTCTGCGCCGACGGCAAGCAGATCCACGGCGACCTGCTCGTGCTGTCCTGTGGTGTGCACGCCCGCACCGAACTCGCCTACCTCGCCGGGCTCGAAGTCTCCAGCGGCATCGTCGTCGACGAACATCTCCGCAGTTGGACTGACTCCGACATCTACGCGATCGGTGACTGTGCCCACGTCGCCACCCGCCCGGCACCGGGCGCGGCGAAGGCGAACCCGCCCGGAGGCCCCAGCGGACTTGTCGGCCCCGGTTGGCGTCAGGCCGACTGGCTCGCCGCACGGTTCATCGCCGAGCTCTCCCTTGCTCCTTCGGATGATGCCTTCGTGGACCGCAGCATCTCCGTCGTGATGCTCAAAGCCGAAGGAATCGACGTCGTCGCTGCGGGGGTGACCAAGGCCGACCCCTGGGACCAGCACGAAGACGGCTGCGCCTCCGCGCCATTGAGCGTCGCCCAGTGGGCCGACCCCGAGCACAGCCGGTACACCAAGATGGTCACCCGCGACGGAATCCTCGAGGGCTTCGTCTGTGTCGGGATGCCCCGAACCGCCGCCGAACTCACCCTCCTGTTCGAGCGCGGCAGCGAACTCCCCGCCGACCGCTCGATGCTCCTGCGCTACGACGGCCCCGACTACGAGCCCTCGCTCGGCAGCGACCCCTTCGCCGTGGACGCGACCGTGTGCTGGTGCAACGGCGTCACCGTCGGGGCCATCAACGAGACGGCGTGCGCGGGCAACACCACCATTGCCGGTGTCGGCTCGGCAACCCGCGCCGGCACGGGCTGCGGCGGTTGCAAGAACCGCATCGGAGAAGTGCTCGCCCGATTCGCTGAAGTTGAAGGGCCGCAGGAGCTGGCGGTTTAGTCGGTTTGCCAGGGTAGCGGCAGCAGCCGTACCCATTCCTGCTTCGACGCGCCCCCCGGCGGCACAATCGCGAAACCCACCGCATCGGCCAGCCCGCGCAGCATCCCCGACCGCTGGTGATCGGTCGGAACGGCACCCTCCGGCCCATAGCTGAACAGCAGCAGGCGGGTGCTCGCCGCGGGGTTCGTGACGTCAGCGGCGAAGCTAGTACTACCGAGCGCGCTCAGCGGCTGCGAGAGCAGTCCCTGCACGAGAGGCGCCGCGAAACTTGCCAGGCAGGCCATAGCGGCGAGCGGGTTGCCCGGCAGGCACAGGATCAGCCCGCCATCGTTCCGTCGAGCGAGCAGCACAGGATGCCCGGGCCGCATGTTCACCCCATCGATGAGTAACTCCGCCCCGATCAACTGCAGGGCCGCGCGAACGTGGTCCGCCGGTCCGCCCGCTGTTCCCCCCGTGGTGATCAGCAGCGGAGCGTCACTACTCGCGAGCGCCGCCGAGGTTGAGTCGAGGTCGTCGGCCACGCGACGCATCGTGCCGGGCTGGGCGCCCATGCCGTGGAGCAGGGCGGGCAGTTGAGGAGCGTACGCGTCGCGTACTTGGCCTGGCTCGGGCATCCCGGAACTGATGATTTCGGTGCCGAGGAGCGCGATATCCACGCGAACGCGCTCGGCGACCTCGAGGCTGTCGTGACCGCTGGCTGCGGCGAGGGCGATTCGCGGTGGCGTGAGGATGCTGCCGCGCAGGGTGAGTGGATCTCCCGCGGCCGCCTCTTCGCCGGTTCGGCGAATGTGCTCGCCCTCGCGCGGTTCGTCGCGGCGCGCGTTATCGTTGCGCTCGAGCGCGCCATCCGCTCGAACCAGTCCGTGCTCCGATCGCAGTACGCCCCAGGCGCCGGGCGGAGTCGGCCCGCCGGTGGCGATCGGACGCGCATGGCCGGTCTCGAGTGTCGCGTTGGCGGGGGCATCCCCGGCAAGAATCGGTTCGCCCACCGTCCACGGGCCATTGCCCGCGACGACCCAGCCGTCCATCGCGGACGAGGCGTAACCGGGAAGTGGCACGAGGGAGTGAACGTCCACGGCGAGCGTGCGTCCGACGGCATCCGCCAGCGCGACCTGCTCGGTCGGGGTCGGCACCGCGCGGCCGAGTTCGTACGCGCGGTTTCGCGCCTCATCCCACTCGATCACGCCGGGGCCAACTCAATTCTGATGCGCGAGCGCCAGGCGGGAAGCGGTCGCCGAAAGCTGGCGCACCGTCTCGGCCGAGCCATCGCCGAGCGCTGCGGCGTACGCGACGAGGAACGTGGTGAGCGGCGCGGCGGGCCTCGCGACGCCGTGCGCCGCATCCCGGGCAAGGTCGAGCACCAGGGCGATGTCGAGGTCGAAATTCGCCGGAAGACCGAGGGCCGGAATAAGTTCCGCAACCCAGGCTTCGAGGGAGAGTTCAGTGACGTCGTTTGGCATGGTTCAATTCCTCGTCGATTCGAGTGCCGGCGCGAGATGGCACC